>NZ_CP121682.1:2115113-2417272 GCF_029760955.1 Streptomyces cathayae | reverse complement strand
GCGGGGCGCGGCGATCCCGGCGGCCACGGCGGGACCGGAACGGCCGCCCGAGCCCTCCCGCGCGCCGACCGCCCCGCCCCGGGGCCCGGAGCCGCTGCCGTGCGCCCGCTCCAGGAGCCGCGAGGCGGCCGCCGTCGCCGGGGCCAGCACGTCGGACGCGCGCAGCCGCAGCAGCAGCGCCAGCGACACGTCCGCGGCCCCCCACGGCAGGGTGCACAGCGCCGTCGCGCCCGGCACTGTACGGACCGACGGGGCGTCGTCGGGATCGGCGGAGGGCCACGGGGCCACACAGACCATGACGTGCGGGCCGTCGGCGCGGCCACCGAGGGCGGTACGGAGTTCGGCGACCGCCATGCCGCGCTGCCAGTCGCGTTCCGCACCGAGGACGGCCCGCAGCTCGCGGGTCAGGTCCGCGCCGTGCTGCGCCTCGTCGGCGAGCAGCGCCCCGATCCGGGCCGCCACTCCCATGGCCGCGCTCAGCTGCACCTCGGAGGGGCCCGGGTCGTAGTCCAGCAGCCAGACATAGCCGAGGACGACACCCTTGTGGCGTACCGGCAGGCAGATGCGTCCGCGGTGCACACCCGCCTCCGGGGTGCGCGGGATGCGCACCGGACCGGTCGCGCGGGTGATGCCGAAACCCTCGAACCAGGTGCGGACGGCGACCGTCGAACGGCGGGTCAGGATCGAGCGGGTGCGCACCGGGTCCAGCGCGGACGGATCGAGGTCGCCCTCGCTGTCGTACGCCCCGAACGCGATCAGCTCGAAGTCGCGGTTCTCCAGGGTCGCCGGAGCGCCCAGCAGCTCCGAGATCTCGTCCACCAGCTCCTGGTAGTCGCCCCTGCGTTCCGACGTCACCCCCGCATTGTCCCGCAGAACCGCGCGGCCTTCATACACCTGTCTGAGATCGGCGGCGCGGATGCGTGACAGCTGTCGATGGCCCACGCTCGGAGGAATCCCTAGGTTTCACGGTGGTTCTCCGTGCCGTACCCGAAACGTCGGGTGACGGCCGTTTCGCAGCTTGTGGAGGTGCCCCGTGCTGGGTCCCGTGATTCTCGCCGCGTCGCGCAGCGACCGGATGCGACGCCTGGTCTCGGCGGCCCCGGTGACCAAGCAGGTCGTCGACCGCTTCATCCCCGGTGAGACCGTCGACGAGGTCCTGCCGATCGTCCGGGAACTCACCGGCAGCGGCCTGGAACTGACCATGGACGTCGTCGGCGAGGACATCACCACCCCCGAGCAGGCCGCCGCCGCACGCGACGCGTACCTGGAGCTGATCGACCGGCTGGGGCCGCTGGCGCTCGGCACCCGCGCCGAGATGTCGGTGAAGCTGTCGATGTTCGGCCAGGCGCTCCCCGGCGGCCACGAACGGGCGCTCGCCAACGTCCGCCCGGTCGTCGAGGCCGCCGCCGCGATCGGCACCACCGTCACCCTCGACGCCGAGGACCACACCACCCTCGACTCGATGTTCGCCATCCACGAGGAGCTGCGGAAGGACTTCCCGCAGACCGGCTGCGTCATCCAGGCCTACCTCTTCCGCACCGAGGCCGACGCGCGCCGCCTCGCCGCCGACGGCAGCCGCGTACGGTTGGTGAAGGGCGCCTACAAGGAACCCGCCGAGGTCGCCCACCAGCAGAAGCACGAGATCGACAAGGCGTACGTGCGCATCCTGCGGACGCTGATGGAGGGCGAGGGGTACCCGATGATCGGGTCCCACGATCCTCGTCTGATCTCCATCACCCAGGAACTCGCCCGCACCGCCGGACGCAAGATCGGCGAGTACGAGTTCCAGATGCTCTACGGCATCCGCGGCGACGAGCACCTGCGCCTGGCCGCCGAAGGCCACCGCATGCGGGTCTACACGGCCTACGGCACCGACTGGTACGGCTACTTCATGCGCCGTCTGGCGGAGAAGCCGGCGAACCTGCGCTTCTTCCTGCGCTCGATGGTCAGCAAGGGCTGAGCCCGAGCGGCACCGCTCACCCACTCACCGCTCAAGTCAAGGAGTACGCACACAATGGACGCTGTGACCCAGGTCCCCACGCCCGTCAACGAGCCGGTGCACGGCTACGCTCCCGGCACGCCCGAGCGGGCCCGACTGGAGACCAAGCTCAAGGAGCTGGCCGACAACCCGGTCGACCTGCCCTGCACCATCGGCGGCGAGAAGCGGATGGGCGGCGGCGAGCGCTTCGACGTCGTGCAGCCGCACAACCACAAGGCGCGCCTGGGCACCTACGCCAACGCCACCCGGCAGGACGCCCAGGACGCGATCGACGCCGCCCTGGCCGCCGCCCCAGCCTGGCGCGCGATGTCCTTCGACGACCGTGCGGCGATCATCCTGCGCGCCGCCGAACTGCTCTCGGGCCCCTGGCGCGAGACCATCGCCGCCTCCACCATGCTGGGTCAGTCCAAGACCGCCCAGCAGGCCGAGATCGACAGCCCCTGCGAGCTGATCGACTTCTGGCGGTTCAACGTCCACTACGCGCGCGGCATCCTGGCCGAGCAGCCCCCGGCCAACTCGCCGGGCGTGTGGAACCGCATGGACCACCGCCCGCTGGAGGGCTTCGTCTACGCGATCACGCCGTTCAACTTCAGCGCGATCGCCGCCAACCTGCCCACCGCGCCCGCGCTGATGGGCAACGTCGTGGTCTGGAAGCCGTCCCCGACCCAGACCCACGCCGCCGTGCTGCTGATGCGGCTGCTGGAGGAGGCCGGACTGCCCAAGGGCGTCATCAACCTCGTCACCGGTGACGGCATCGAGGTCTCCGAGGTCGCGCTCGAGCACCGGGACCTGGCGGGCATCCACTTCACGGGCTCGACCAAGACCTTCCAGCACCTGTGGAAGACGGTCGGCAACAACATCGAGAAGTACCGCACCTACCCGCGGCTGGTCGGTGAGACCGGCGGCAAGGACTTCGTCGTCGCCCACCCGTCGGCCGACCGCGCGATCCTCAAGACGGCCCTGACCCGCGGTGCCTTCGAGTACCAGGGCCAGAAGTGCTCGGCGACCTCCCGCGCGTACATCCCGGCGTCCATCTGGAACTCCGGGTTCAAGGAGGAGTTCGCCGCCGAGATCGACGGCATCAAGATGGGTGACGTCACCGACCTGTCCAACTTCATCGGCGCCGTCATCGACGAGCGGGCCTTCGCCAAGAACAAGGCCGCGATCGACCGCGCCGAGGCGGACCCGTCCTGCACGATCGTCGCGGGCGGCAGCTACGACGACTCCGTCGGCTACTTCGTCCGTCCGACCGTCGTCGAGTGCGACGACCCGGACAACGAGGTCTTCCGCACCGAGTACTTCGGCCCGTTCCTCGCCGTGCACGTCTACGACGACAGCTCCGCCGAGAAGTACGACGAGATGCTGACCCAGATGGAGTCGGTGTCCGACTACGCGCTGACCGGCTCGGTCATCGCGAACGACCGCGCGGCCGCCGCGTACACGATGGAGAAGCTGCGCTACGCGGCCGGCAACTTCTACATCAACGACAAGTCGACCGGTGCCGTCGTCGGCCAGCAGCCCTTCGGCGGCGGTCGCGCCTCCGGCACCAACGACAAGGCCGGCGCCCCGCAGAACCTGATGCGCTGGACCCTGACCCGTGCCATCAAGGAGACGCTGGTCCCGCCGACCGACTACCCGTACCCGCACATGGGCTGACGCCCCCCGGCAGCGGGACCTTCGTACCCGCTGCCGCTGCCCCGTCGGACGGGCCAGGTCGCAGGGACCTGGCCCGTCCGACGTTTTCGCAGGTCGTGGCAATGTGACGCGGTCCACCGTCTCAGATAGTAGGAAGTCCGAGTAATTGTGCAGACAGATGCCCCGCGCGCCCTTATTTTTGTAGGAGCCGAACGTCTCGCTCGATCAAGCGAACGGCGGTCGTGAGCCGGGCCCCGTGCAGGCAATCCCTGCGGCCCCCGCTCCCCGCCCCTTCCGGTGACGCGTTTTCCTCACGGTATTTCCGTGGTTCCTGTGGTTCCTGTGGTTTCCATGGGTCCCATGGTTCCCGGGCTTCCCGCCGTTCCCGTCGCACCAGGCTTGTCGAAGGAGTCGATCCCCATGCCCGAGACCGCTGTCCGCCGCCGCGTCCGTCACGCCTCCCGTACGAGCGAGTCCGACCGCAAGAACGCCGCAGCCGCCCTCCAGCGGGCCCTCGACCGCCGGGACAACGGCGGGTCGACCGGCCACTGAGCCGCTCCGCGCGGTGCCGGCCGACGGTTCCCCCATGCGGGTGTCCGCATCCCGGACGGCTCGTGTCAGAGCATGGGACGAGGAGTAGGGTGCCCGCATGTCTCGCAGCATCAATCTCGCAGTGATTCCCGGTGACGGCATCGGCCAGGAGGTCGTGACCGAAGGTCTCAAGGTCCTCTCCGCCGTCCTTCCGCAGGATGTGAAGCTGGAGACCAAGGAGTTCGACTTCGGCGCGCGGCGCTACCACGCCACCGGTGAGACCCTCACCGACGCCGACCTCGACGCGCTGAAGCAGCACGACGCCATCCTGCTCGGCGCGATCGGCGACCCGAGCGTCCCCTCCGGCGTCCTGGAGCGCGGCTTCCTGCTCAAGCTCCGCTTCGCCTTCGACCACCACGTCAACCTGCGGCCGTCGAAGCTCCTGCCGGGCGTGGCCACGCCGCTCGCGGGGCAGCCGGAGATCGACTTCCTCGTCGTCCGCGAGGGCACCGAGGGCCCGTACACCGGCAACGGCGGCACCATCCGCAAGGGCACCGAGCACGAGGTCGCCACCGAGGTCTCCGTCAACACGGCCTTCGGTGTCGAGCGCGTGGTCCGTGACGCCTTCGCCCGCGCCCAGGCCCGCCCGCGCAAGAAGCTCACGCTGGTCCACAAGAACAACGTGCTGACCTTCGCCGGACACCTGTGGACGAACGTCTTCCACAAGGTGGCCGCGGAGTTCCCCGAGGTCACCACCGACTACATCCACGTCGACGCCGCGACGATCTACCTGGTCACCGACCCGGCCCGGTTCGACGTGATCGTCACCGACAACCTCTTCGGTGACATCATCACCGACCTCGCCGCGGCCGTCTCCGGCGGCATCGGCGTCGCCGCGAGCGGGAACATCAACCCGTCCGGCGCGTTCCCGTCGATGTTCGAGCCGGTGCACGGCTCGGCCCCGGACATCGCCGGCCAGGGCAAGGCGGACCCGAGCGCCACGGTTCTCTCCGTCGCCCTCCTGCTGCGCCACCTCGGCCACGAAGCCGAGGCGGCCCGCATCGAGGAGGCCGTCTCCGCCGACCTCGCGGAGCGCGGCGGGCTGCCCGCGCGCAGCACCTCCGAGATCGGCGACGCGCTCGCCGTACGCGTAGCCGGCTGACCGGGCGCGCACACTCGACACCACTCGAAGCCGCCGGTCGCAACCGCCCGGCGGCTTCCCCCTGTCCCCGCCGGGTGCCACCATCGACCACCGGGCCGCATTCACCCCGTATTCCCTCCGCCGCCGCCTCCGGGCGATAATCGAACGCGGAGCCGCGGAATGAGGGAATGCTCGGACGTCCTACCACTGGCCACGGCCGTACGGGCGTGAGCGCGGCCCGTCACTACAACCGGTGAAGGACAACCACTCATGACGACGCCCACGATCGAGCTCAAGCCTTCCGCCCACCCCCTCTCGGACGCCGAGCGGGAGGCGATCCTGGCCAATCCGGGGTTCGGCCGCCACTTCACCGACCACATGGTGACGATCAAGTGGACCGAGGGCCGCGGCTGGCACGACGGACAGCTCGTCCCGTACGCGCCGATCCCCCTCGACCCGGCGACCCACGTCCTGCACTACGCGCAGGAGATCTTCGAGGGCCTGAAGGCCTACCGCAGGCCCGACGGGTCCGTCGCCACCTTCCGCCCCGAGAAGAACGCCGAACGTTTCCAGCGCTCCGCCCGCCGCCTCGCGATGCCCGAGCTGCCGGTGGAGACGTTCATCGAGGCGTGCGACGCGCTGGTCGGCCAGGACAAGGCGTGGGTGCCGGCGCACGGCGGTGAGGAATCCCTCTACCTGCGCCCCTTCATGATCGCCACCGAGGTCGGGCTGGGCGTCAAGCCCGCCAACGAGTACCTGTTCCTGGTGATCGCCTCCCCGGCCGGCGCCTACTTCCCCGGCGGTGTGAAGCCGGTCTCCATCTGGGTCTCCGAGGACCGCGTCCGCGCCGTCCCCGGCGGGATGGGCGACGCGAAGACCGGCGGCAACTACGCCGCCTCGCTGCTCGCCCAGGCCGAGGCCGCGGCCAAGGGCTGCGACCAGGTCTGCTACCTCGACGCCGTGGAGCACACCTGGGTCGAGGAGCTCGGAGGCATGAACCTGTACTTCGTGTACGGCAACAAGATCGTCACGCCGACCCTCACTGGCTCCATCCTGGAGGGCGTCACCCGTGACTCCCTGCTGAGCGTCGCCCGCGACCTCGGCTACGAGGCCGTCGAGGAGCGGGTCTCCGTCGACCAGTGGCAGCGCGACGCCGAGAACGGCACCCTCGCCGAGGTGTTCGCCTGCGGTACCGCGGCCGTCATCACGCCCGTCGGCACCGTCAAGCGGGCCGGCGCCGAGTGGCAGCACAGCGGCGGTGAGCCCGGCGAGGTCACCATGCGCCTGCGTCAGGCCCTGCTCGACATCCAGCGCGGCACGGCCGAGGACAAGCAGGGCTGGATGCACCCCCTGGGCTGACCTCGTCCGCCCCGTCCGCCCCGTCCGCCCCGTCAGGGCCGCCCGGACCCCACGTCCGCGGCGGCCCGTCCGGCGGGGGCGGCGGGGGCGGTGAGGTCAGGGCGCTGCAGAGCGGACACCCGGCGCCCGTATCCTGAGACGGACGGTGATCGTCGGGCCGGTTTGTGCCACACTGCCCCCGTGCTCTCGTTCGCCACGATTATTGGCAGCAGGCGCGCCGGTCCGCAGTGACCGTCCGTACGACAACGTACGGGCGGACATCGTCGTCCTCGACCCGCGCGCAGACCTCTCGCACCCGCGAGAGGTTTTTCTGTTTCCTGGCCCACCAGAAGCCGGGGAGCCGGCGCGAGGGACCATGGGGGGACGGTGGAACCGGTCATTCCGGTAGACCGAGATCCAACATCAGGAGCCTTCAGACCATGACCGCAACCAGCGAGCCCGACGACTCGTTCCACGTCTTCGACACCACCCTGCGCGACGGCGCCCAGCGCGAGGGCATCAACCTCACGGTCGCCGACAAGCTGGCCATCGCACGGCACCTGGACGACTTCGGTGTGGGCTTCATCGAGGGCGGCTGGCCGGGCGCGAACCCGAGGGACACCGAGTTCTTCGCCCGCGCCCAGCAGGAGATCGAGTTCCGGCACGCCCAGTTGGTCGCCTTCGGCGCCACCCGTCGCGCCGGCACCACCGCCGCCGAGGATCCGCAGGTCAGGGCGCTGCTCGCCTCCGGCGCGCAGGTGATCACGCTGGTAGCCAAGTCCCACGACCGGCATGTCGAGCTCGCCCTGCGCACCACCCTGGACGAGAACCTGGAGATGGTCCGCGACACCGTCGCCTTCCTCAAGGCCGAGGGCCGCCGGGTGTTCGTCGACTGCGAGCACTTCTTCGACGGCTACCGCGCCAACCCCGAGTACGCCAAGTCGGTCGTCCGCGCGGCCGCACAGGCCGGTGCCGACGTCGTCGTCCTGTGCGACACCAACGGCGGCATGCTCCCCGCCCAGATCCAGGCCGTGGTCTCCACGGTGCTCGCCGACACCGGCGCCCGGCTCGGCATCCACGCCCAGGACGACACCGGGTGCGCGGTCGCCAACACCCTCGCCGCCGTCGACGCGGGCGCCACCCACGTCCAGTGCACGGCCAACGGCTACGGCGAGCGGGTCGGCAACTCCAACCTGTTCCCGGTGGTGGCGGCGCTGGAGCTCAAGTACGGCAAGAAGGTCCTGCCCGAGGGCCGGCTCCGGGAGATGACGCGCATCTCGCACGCCATCGCCGAGGTCGTCAACCTCACCCCCTCCACCCACCAGCCCTACGTGGGTGTCTCCGCCTTCGCCCACAAGGCCGGCCTGCACGCCTCCGCCATCAAGGTCGACCCGGACCTGTACCAGCACATCGACCCGGAGCGGGTCGGCAACACCATGCGGATGCTGGTGTCCGACATGGCCGGCCGCGCCTCCATCGAGCTCAAGGGCAAGGAACTCGGCATCGACCTGGGAGACGACCGCGAACTGGTCGGCCGGGTCGTGGAGCGGGTCAAGGAACGCGAGCTCAAGGGCTACACGTACGAGGCCGCCGACGCCAGCTTCGAACTGCTGCTGCGCGCGGAGGTCGAGGGCCGGCAGCTGAAGTACTTCGAGGTCGAGTCCTGGCGCGCGATCGTCGAGGACCGCCCCGACGGCACCCACGCCAACGAGGCCACGGTGAAGCTGTGGGCCGAGAACGAGCGCATCGTCGCCACGGCGGAGGGCAACGGCCCGGTCAACGCCCTGGACCGGGCCCTGCGCGTCGCCCTGGAGCGGATCTACCCGCAGCTCGCCAAGCTGGAACTGGTCGACTACAAGGTCCGCATCCTCGAGGGCAAGCACGGCACGCACTCCACCACCCGGGTCCTGATCTCCACGTCCGACGGCGCGGGGGAGTGGTCGACCCTGGGCGTCGGGGACAACGTCATCGCCGCGTCCTGGCAGGCACTGGAGGACGCGTACACCTACGGCCTGCTGCGGGCCGGGGTCGAACCGGCGGCCTGAGCGGACCGGGCCCGGCAGGGACTTCGCGCCGTCGCGGAGGAATCCCTGCCGGGCCCGGATGCCCGTTTCCGGGCCGGTTCGGGTAGCTTCGAACATATGAAGGACGCGCTGACGCGTACCCTCGTACGCCTGCTGATCGTGCCCGTGGCCGCCGCGCTGGCGGTCCTGATGGCCGGGGCGCCGGGTGCGCACGCGGCCACCGACCTCTCCACCGTGGCCCAGGCTCTGCGCGAGAGTCCCGTCTACGTCGACCCCGCGGCGAGGGACATCCTGTCCGAGGCGGACGCCGAGGCCCTCGCGAACAAGATCGAGGACGCGGACAAACCCGTCCTCGTGGCGGTCCTCCCGGCCGGCTACCCCACCGAGAACCTCTTCCGGAACCTGCGTACCGAGACCGGCGTCACCGGCCTGTACGGTATCCGGCTCGGCGACGCGTTCGACGCGCGCGCCGACAGCGGCGTGCTGAGCCGCCAGGGCGTGCAGAACCTGGTCACGGCCACGCAGGACGCGGGCGACGCCAAGGCCCAGCTGAACGACTTCGTCGACGACGCGCTGCGCAACGTCGGCGGTTCGGCGCCGAGTTCCTGGAGCGGCGGGTCCGACGGCGCCCCCGTCGGCGGGCTGATCACCGTCGGCACCCTGCTGGCCGCCGGCGGCGCGGGCGTGTACGCGGTGTCCCGGCGCAACCGGCGCCGTCATGAGGAGGAGCAGCGGGCCGCGCTGGAGAAGCTGCGGGTGGTGGTCGACGAGGACATCACCGCGTTCGGCGAGGAACTCGACCGGCTCGACTTCCGCCCCGGTGAGCCCGGCGCCGACGACGCCATGCGCGCCGACTACGGGCGCGCGCTGGACTCCTACGAGCAGTCCAAGCAACTGATGGACGCGGCCGGCAGGCCGGAGGACGTCCGCGCGGTCACCCAGGCCGTGGAGGACGGCCGCTTCGCGCTGGCACGGCTCGACGCCCGCCGTGCGGGCCGGCCGCTGCCGGAGCGCAGGCCGCCCTGCTTCTTCGACCCGCGCCACGGCCCCTCGGTCGCCGACGCCCTCTGGAGGCCCGCCGGCGGCACCGAGCGGGAGGTCCCGGTCTGTGCGGCGGACCGGGCCCGCCTGGCCGACGGCCACGAGCCGGCCGTCCGCGAGGTCGACACCGACCTGGGCCGCCGCCCCTACTGGGAGGCGGGCCCGGCCTACGGCCCCTGGGCGGGCGGCTACTTCGGCGGCGGCCTGCTGCCCGGTCTGCTGGTCGGCACGGTGCTCGGCGGCATGATGGCCGGCCCCTCCTACGCGGCCGACTACGGCTCCGGCTACGGAGACTTCGGCGGTTACACGGGCGGAGACGTCTCCGGCGCCGACTTCGACAGCGGGGACTTCGGCGGCGGCTTCGGCGGGGGAGACTTCGGCGGTGGCGGCGGCTTCGGCGGCGGGGACTTCGGCGGAGGGTTCTGAACGCCGGGCCCCGGGGAAACTCCGGACACCGGGTCCGTGCCCACGGCCGGGTTCGAGGTCAGGCCCGAGGACGCCGAGCGCCCGCCCTCCCGTACGGGGGTGACGGGGGGCGGGCGCGCTCAGGGGTGGCGGCGGTCAGGGCCGCGCCGTCGGCTGATCAGACGTTGCGGATCGCCGAGATGTCGAAGTTCAGCTTGATCTTGTCGGAGACCAGGACGCCGCCCGTCTCCAGCGCCGCGTTCCAGGTCAGGCCCCACTCGGAGCGCAGGATCTCGGCCTTGCCCTCGAAGCCGACGCGCTGGTTGCCGAACGGGTCGGTGGCGGCGCCGTTGAACTCCAGGTCGATGGTGAGCGGCTTGGTGGTGCCGAGGATCGTCAGGTCACCGGTGATGCGGTAGTCGTCCCCGCCGAGGGCCTCGGCCTTGGTGGAGCGGAACGTCATCTTCGGGAACTCTTCGATCTTGAAGAAGTCCGAGCTCTTCAGGTGACCGTCACGGTCGGCGCTGCCCGTCTCGATGCTCTCCATCACCACGTCGAGGGTGGCGGTGGAGCGGGACGGGTCGGAGCCGTCCAGGTGCAGCGTGCCGGTGAAGTCCTGGAAGCTGCCCTTGACGTTGGTGACCATCGCGTGCCGGGCGACGAAGCCGAGGGTGGTGTGCGCGGGGTCGATCGTGTAGTCACCGGTCAGGGCGGCCAGGTCCGGGTTCACGGCGGCCGGGGCGGTCGCGGTGGCGGTCTGGTTGCTCTTGCGGCTGAAGATGCCCATGGTGCGTTCCTCCTGGGGACAGGGGATCGGCTGATCCCGTTGAACGTTCAATCACTTTCAACAAGGCCTACTGTAGACACATTCCCTTTAATGTTCAACATCTTTCGGGGGTCTTCTCGAAAGTGCCCGAGACGAGTCCCCTCCGGCCCCGTCCTTCATGCCCCGTGCCCGTCCGCCCTCCCGAACCGCTACTCTCTGCGGGGCGGAACGACCCGAACGGGCGAACCCCGGGAGAACATCCGGGAACGCCCCGGAGTGCGGACGGGCAACCGCCGTCGGCCCGCCGGATCCCCGGATGCGGGGCGCCCCGGCCGCAGTCGGGCCGCACTCTCGGGGAGGTGTGCGCCATGCGGGGGCGTGAGGGGTGCCTCGGCTTCCATTTTTATGGAAACCCTACAAGCTTCAGGCCCTCCAGGCAGTCGGAACGCCTGCATGTCGCCTCGGTTCTGTTCAGTGGCACCAGGAAAACGCCCCGGAGACTGTGAGGAGTCGACGGCTCGCATTCCCGGGTGAGCTTCGTAAGGTCACTACATGACCGTTTTGGATGAGGCGCCGGGTGAGCCGGCCGACGCGCGCGGACGCGTGGCCGAACTGCACGAGATTCGCGCACAGGCGCTGGCCGGCCCGAGCGAGAAGGCCACCCAGGCGCAGCACGCCAAGGGCAAGCTGACCGCACGGGAGCGCATCGAACTGCTGCTCGACCCGGGCTCCTTCCGCGAGGTCGAGCAGCTGCGCCGGCACCGGGCGACCGGCTTCGGCCTGGAGACCAAGAAGCCCTACTCCGACGGTGTGATCACCGGCTGGGGCACGGTGGAGGACCGTACGGTCTTCGTCTACGCCCATGACTTCCGGATCTTCGGCGGTGCGCTGGGCGAGGCCCACGCCGCCAAGATCCACAAGATCATGGACATGGCCATCGCGGCGGGTGCGCCGCTGGTCTCCCTCAACGACGGCGCGGGCGCCCGGATCCAGGAGGGTGTCTCGGCGCTCGCCGGCTACGGCGGCATCTTCCAGCGCAACACCAAGGCGTCCGGTGTCATCCCGCAGATCAGCGTGATGCTCGGCCCGTGTGCGGGCGGCGCCGCCTACAGCCCCGCCCTGACGGACTTCGTGTTCATGGTCCGCGAGACCTCGCAGATGTTCATCACCGGCCCGGACGTGGTCAAGGCCGTCACCGGTGAGGAGATCACCCAGAACGGCCTGGGCGGCGCGGACGTGCACGCCGGAACCAGCGGTGTCAGTCACTTCGCCTACGACGACGAGGAGACGTGCATCGCCGAGGTGCGCTACCTCCTCTCGCTGCTCCCGCAGAACAACCGCGAGAACCCCCCGCGGGTCGAGAGCACCGACCCCGCGGAGCGCCGCGGCGAGACCCTGCTGGACCTGGTCCCGGCCGACGGCAACCGCCCGTACGACATGGCCAAGGTCATCGAGGAGATCGTCGACGACGGCGAGTACCTCGAGGTCCACGAGCGCTGGGCGCGCAACATCATCTGCGCGCTGGCCCGGATGGACGGCCAGGTCGTCGGCATCGTCGCCAACCAGCCCCAGACACTGGCGGGCGTGCTCGACATCGAGGCGTCCGAGAAGGCCGCCCGCTTCGTGCAGATGTGCGACGCCTTCAACATCCCGATCCTCACCTTCCTGGACGTCCCCGGCTTCCTCCCGGGCGTCGACCAGGAGCACGGCGGCATCATCCGCCACGGCGCGAAGCTGCTGTACGCGTACTGCAACGCCACCGTGCCGCGCATCTCGCTGATCCTGCGCAAGGCGTACGGCGGCGCGTACATCGTCATGGACAGCCAGTCCATCGGCGCCGACCTCACCTACGCCTGGCCCACCAACGAGATCGCCGTGATGGGCGCGGAGGGCGCGGCCAACGTCATCTTCCGCCGCCAGATCGCCGAGGCCGAGGACCCGGACGCCATGCGGGCGCGCATGGTCAAGGAGTACAAGTCCGAGCTGATGCACCCCTACTACGCGGCCGAACGCGGTCTGGTCGACGACGTCATCGACCCCGCCGAGACCCGCGAGGTGCTGATCCGGTCCCTGGCGATGCTCCAGAACAAGCACGCCGACCTGCCCTCCCGTAAGCACGGCAACCCGCCGCAGTAACCGGGCGGACCCATCGCGGCAACCCCGCGGACCTCTCTCCCAGGGAGACTGACACCCATGAGCACATCTGACATCCGTGTCGAGAAGGGCCACGCGGAGCCCGAGGAGGTCGCCGCCATCACGGCGATCCTCCTGGCCCGCGCGGCCACCCGCCCCACCTCCGACGCCCGGGCCCACCGCGGCCGCGCCAGGGCCGGCTGGCGCCGCCTCGAACGCGAGCCGGGTTTCCGCGCCCCGCACAGCTGGCGCTGACCTCACACGCGAAGAGGCCCCTCCTTGTGAAGGAGGGGCCTCTTTTCGTGGCACCGTCGGCACCGTCGGGGTGACACCCGCACCCGGGCACACAACAGCCCCCGGCAGCCCGATGGCCGCAGGGGGCAGTGCGCGATCCGGCGCGGAGCAGCTACCGCAGCCGCGCCATCAGCGCGTGCTCGACCAGGGTGATCAGCGCGCTCTTGGCGTCCGAACGGTGCCGGGCGTCGGTGGTGATGATCGGGGCGTCGGGCCCGATCTGCAGCGCCTCCCGCACCTCGTCCGGGTTGTACGGCTGGTTGCCGTCGAAGCCGTTCAGCGCGATGACGAACGGCAGGCCGCTGTTCTCGAAGTAGTCGACCGCGGGGAAGCAGTCGGCGAGCCTCCGCGTGTCGACGAGCACGATCGCGCCGATGGCGCCGCGGACCAGGTCGTCCCACATGAACCAGAAGCGGTCCTGGCCGGGTGTACCGAAGAGGTACAGGATCAGGTCCTGGTCCAGGGTGATACGGCCGAAGTCCATGGCCACCGTGGTGGTGGTCTTGTCCCCGGTGTGGGTCAGGTCGTCGATACCCGCGGAAGCGGACGTCATGACGGCCTCGGTGCGCAGGGGATTGATCTCCGAGACAGCGCCGACGAACGTGGTCTTGCCCACGCCGAAACCGCCCGCCACCACGATCTTCGCGGAAGTGGTGGAGCGGGAAGGACCGCCGCTAGAGCTTGCGAAGTCCACTGAGCACCCTTTCGAGCAGTGTCACGTCTGGCTGGCCGCCGGCGCTCTCGTCGCCGCCGGGCTGATGGATGGCGACCAGTCCTGCCTCCGCCAAGTCGGCGACGAGAATCCTGGCCACACCGAGAGGGATGGTCAGCAGGGCCGAGATCTCGGCCACCGACTTGATCTCCCGGCAGAGGTGGCAGATCCGCTGATGCTCGGGCAACTGGCCCTGCATCTGGTGCGGCTGCGCGGTGGTGTGCACCAGCGCCTCGATGGCGAGCTGGTACCGCGGCCTGGTGCGGCCGCCCGTCATCGCGTACGGGCGCACCAGGGGATTGTTCGACGCCCCGGCGGGCGTCGGCTCGGGGGCACGGCGCTGCGGCTGCACGGGCTGGGTGCGCGGCTGGTCGTACGGCGAAGGGCCGGGGCCCTGCGGCGCGTACGGCTGCCGGTGGTCCGGTGGGGAGGAGTAGCCGTATCGGTTCTGGGAACCGTCGTTGTGACCCTGCGCAGGGTCGTACGACCAGTTGCCCGAAGACGATCCGCCCGGTGGTGTTACCACTTTCTCCTCCTCCGACTGTGCCTGGCACCCATCGCGTGGTAGCCGCGTCCCGAAACCTTACGGCCACGGGACGCCGAACCGCACCGTCCGTTCGTCAGTTGAGCAGGCTCCCTTGGAGTTCCGCACGAAGGTCCGGAGTCAGGACCGTACCGGCTCGGTCGACCAGAAGGGCCATCTCGTAGCCGATGAGACCGATGTCCGCATCGGGATGTGCGAGAACCGCGAGGGAGGAACCGTCGGAGATGGACATGAGGAACAGGAATCCCCGCTCCATCTCCACAACCGTCTGGTTCACGCTGCCACCCTCGAAGATCCGGGAAGCGCCTGCCGTCAGCGACGTCAGACCGGAGGCCACGGCCGCGAGCTGGTCCGCGCGGTCGCGGGGGAATCCGTCGGACATCGCCAGAAGGAGTCCGTCGGCGGAGACCACCACCGTGTGGGACACCCCCGGGGTGTTGTCCACGAAGTTGGTGATCAACCAGTTCAGGTTCTGCGCCGCCTGGCTCATCGGGCTCACACTAACGCTCCTGGTTGTAGGTGCTGTCAGGCCCACTGCGGTGATTACCGGTGGCCTGGCCGTTCGATTCACTGCCTGCGTTGCGGCCTTGCTGGACGCCGCGCCGCAGGTTGCTCAGCCTGCCCCGGATGTCCTCCGGGGCGCGGGAGACCTGAGGGCCTCCCTGAGGGGTGGTCTCGGCGACGCCCTCGACC
Organism: Streptomyces cathayae; assembly: GCF_029760955.1. Lineage (GTDB taxonomy): Bacteria > Actinomycetota > Actinomycetes > Streptomycetales > Streptomycetaceae > Streptomyces > Streptomyces cathayae. The sequence continues at coordinate 2,402,016 of NZ_CP121682.1, read as the reverse complement.
AGGTTGGCCTTGGGTACCCGCCGCGGCAGACCGGATGAGGTCACCCCGCCCGCCTTGGGCTTCCGCAGCGAGGACGCCTGCTGCCAGCGCTCGTCGTTCGCCGAACGCCAGTTGTCGCCGTCGCCCTGCGGAGCCGGAGCCGGCGCCGCAGCGGAAGAGGGTGCCGGGACCGTCGGTTCCTGGTTCGCCCGCCGCGCTCCACCGGTGTCGCTCGGGGTGGACCCGCGCCGCGGAAGTCCGGCGTCGGTGAGTGCGTGGGAGGCGGTGGGGGCCGGTCCCGGACGGTCGAAGCCTACGCTGTCCTGCGCGCTCGCGTCAGCGGTCGGGGCGGGCTCCGGCTCCGGGGCGGTCGCGGGGTACTGCGCCGGGTAGCCGTTCTGGTAACCGCCCTGCTGAGGCCAGTCGTCCTGGGCCGGCTGGGCGTAGGAGGGGTCCGGGTAGCCGCCGTTCGACGAGAAGCCGTCCCCCTGCGGCAGCCCGCCGTTCGGCTGGTAGTACGACTCGTCGTACGCCGGCTGCTGCTGTCCCTCGTACGCGGACTGCTGTCCGTCGCCGTACGCCTGCTGGTCGTATCCGGCGGGCTGCGTCTGGTCCGGGTAACCGGCCGGACCGCCGTCGAAGCCCTGGCCGTTGTCGTAGCCCTGCGGGGCGGCGAACTCGTCGGCGCCGGGCTGCTGCTCCGGGCCGGACAGCGCGGGCTGCGGGCTCTGCGGGTCCAGGGCCGCCCGCCGCTCCTCGCGCATCCGGGTACGGCCGATCGGGTTCAGGCCGCGGATGTCGTCCGGGACCTCGTAACGGCTGTCGTCGAAGCCGAGTTCCGCAGCGGTGCGCATCGGCTGCTGCTGCTGTTGGCTGAAGTCCTCGCCCGGGTAGTCCTGCTCCGGGATGATCTGGGAGACGGTGAACTCGTCGGGGCCGGCCTGTACCTCGCCACCACCACCGTGGGTGATCGCGTCCGGCAGCATGACCAGCGAGGTCGTACCGGCCTGCTCGCCCGAGGGGCGCAGCTGGACGCGGATGCCGTGCCGGTCGGACAGCCGGCCGACCACGAACAGACCCATGCGCTGCGAGATCGCGGCGTCCACGGTCGGCGGGTTGGCCAGCTTGTGGTTGATGTCCGCGAAGTCCTCGGCGGTCAGGCCGATGCCCTTGTCGTGGATCTCGATCATCACGCGGCCGTCGGGGAGACGGGTCGCGGTGACACGGACCTTGGTCTGCGGGGAGGAGAACGTGGTGGCGTTCTCCAGGAGCTCGGCCAGCAGGTGCACGAGGTCGGTCACCGCACGGCCGTGGATCTCGGCCTCGGGGACACCGGACAGCTCGACACGCTCGTACTGCTCCACCTCGGAGGAGGCGGCGCGGATCACGTCGACCAGCGGCACCGGCTGGTCCCAGCGGCGGCCGGGCTCCTCGCCGGCGAGGACGAGGAGGTTCTCGCCGTTACGGCGCATACGGGTGGCCAGGTGGTCCAGCTTGAAGAGGTTCTCCAGCTGGTCCGGGTCGGCCTCGTTGTTCTCCAGGCCGGTGAGCAGGGTCAGCTGACCCTCGATCAGCGACTGGTTGCGGCGCGAGAGGTTGGTGAAGATCGCGTTGATGTTGCCCCGCAGCAGTGCCTGCTCGGAGGCGAGCCGGACGGCCTCGCGGTGGACCTGGTCGAAGGCGCGGGCGACCTCGCCGATCTCGTCCGTCGAGGTGATCGGGATCGGGGTGACCCGGGTGTCGACCCGGCCGGGGTCGGTACGGGAGAGCTGGTCGACCAGCGTCGGCAGCCGCTGCTCGGCGATACCGAAGGCGGCGTGGCGCAGCTTGCGCATGGAGCGGCTCATCTGGCGGGCCACCATGCCGGCCAGGATGAACGCGGCGAGCAGGGCGAGCACGACGGCGCTGCCGGTGACGAAGGCGTCGCGCTGCGCGTCGCCGGCGATGGTGGCGGCCTCCTCCACCGCGCTGTCGGCGAGGTCCGACTCGATCTGGCGGTAGCCGTCGAACTTGAGGGTGTTGACCGCCCACCAGTTCTCGGGGGTGACGCCGCGGCCGGCTATCTCGGCGCGGGCGGCCGGATCGGTGGAGCCGAGACGTGCGACCTCGGAGACCATCGTGCGCGGGTCGGAGGGCGGCGGGACGTAGTCCGGATCCTGGGACGCCGCCTCCTTGGCCTGCTCCGCCCCGTCGGCCTTGATCTCCTGCTCGAGCTGGTCCAGCTTGGCCGCGTCGGCCGCGGTGCCACCGCCGATGTACTCCTGGACGGCGATGCCCTCGAGGTAGGCGTAGGAGGAGAGCGCGACGCGCTGGCTGGCGAGCTGACTGTCGGTGGGACCGGGCTTCACCAGCAGGTGCGTGCCGATGGACCGCTGCAGCGACACCGCCGCCTTGGTCAGCGAGATCGCGTAGACCGTACGGCCGTAGCTGGTGATGTTGCCGGTGCCCAGACCGAGCTCGTTGGCGAACTGCATCAGAGGGTTGGCGACCTCGACGTAGCCCTCTTCGGTCTCCACACCCTTGAGCTTGGAGGTGTACGCGGCGGTGCGCAGCGCCGTGAGCTTGGGCTCGGCCTCGCGCAGCACCTCCAGCCGACGCTGCAGGCCCGGCTTGGCCGGCACGTTCTGCGCGGCCGCGTCGAACGCGTCGGCCGCCTCGTCCGTGGCGGCACGGGCCTTGACGACGGTCGGGTCGTCCTCGCCCTTGCCCTGCAGCAGCGGGGCCGCGGTGAGGTCCCGCTCCAGATAGAGGGCGTTGGCGTAAGTGAGGGAGGCCTGCACCAGACGCGCGGTGTTCTCCGCGTCCTCGGCCTCCTGCCAGGTGTCGATCGAGCCCTTCACCTGGAAGCCGCCCATGACCAGGCCGACCATCACGGGCACGAGCAGGATCGCGTTCAGCCTGGTCGCCACCCGCCAGTTGCGCGGGGAGAAGCGCCCGCCGCTCGGAGCGGGCGGGGCCGTCGGTTCCGCGTCGTGCCCGGGGGTGGGCGCCGCTGCGCGCGGCGGCGGGGTGAAGTTGCCCCGGGCCGATGGCTCGGGACTGTTCGTGCTTCGCCTCACTCGACCAACAACCTCTCGGCGGTCGGCACCAACGCTGTGCCGCGGTTTCTCAGAGCCCGGCATGCCAACGACTACTGAGCGCGTCTTTGACCAATGGGCAGTTCAGGCATTCCAGCATGCCGAGCAGTGCTCTTCCAAACAGCGGACGGGGAGGTTCCGGCGTGATGTAAGCCGCAGATAAAAGGGGCAAAAGGAGTGAGCCCCGCCAAAAGGCGTGGCCTTTGTGCGCATAGGGGAACGGTCCGAACGCGTCGCGTGTCGGCATGGCTCGATTCCTCTGCCGAAACGTTATGAACGCCGAGGCCGGCCGTGTCCAAGGACACAGCCGGCGTCGGCATATCTACAGCAACTGCCGTATGCAGCTACGACATTGACTACCGGAGCCGCGCCATCAGCGCGTGCTCGACCAGGGTGATCAGCGCGCTCTTGGCGTCCGAACGGTGCCGGGCGTCGGTGGTGATGATCGGGGTGTCGGGTCCGATCTGCAGCGCTTCGCGCACTTCCTCCGGCTGGTACGGCTGCTGTCCTTCGAAGCCGTTGAGGGCGACCACGAACGGCAGGCCGCTGTTCTCGAAGTAGTCGACCGCGGGGAAGCAGTCGGCGAGCCTCCGCGTGTCGACGAGCACGATCGCGCCGATGGCGCCGCGGACCAGGTCGTCCCACATGAACCAGAAGCGGTCCTGGCCGGGTGTACCGAAGAGGTACAGGATCAGGTCCTGGTCCAGGGTGATACGGCCGAAGTCCATGGCCACCGTGGTGGTGGTCTTGCCCCCGGTGTGGGTCAGGTCGTCGATACCCGCCGAAGCGGACGTCATGACGGCCTCGGTGCGCAGGGGATTGATCTCCGAGACAGCGCCGACGAACGTGGTCTTGCCCACGCCGAAGCCGCCCGCCACCACGATCTTCGCGGAGGTGGTGGCGCGGCTTTCGGAGACCGCCTCGCCGCTAGAGGTTGCGAAGTCCACTGAGCACCCTTTCGAGCAGTGTCACGTCCGGTGCGCCGGTGGTCTCGTCGCCGCCCGGCTGGTGAACGGCGACGAGACCCGCCTCGGCGAGGTCCGCCACCAAAATCCGGGCCACGCCCAGCGGCATGTTCAAAAGCGCCGACACCTCGGCGACCGACTTCACCTCACGGCACAGATGGCAGATGCGCTGGTGCTCCGGGAGGAGCCCCATGAGCGCTGCCGGGTCGGCCGTCGTACTGATCAGTGCCTCGATGGCCAGCTGATAGCGGGGCCGGGTCCGGCCACCGGTCATCGCATACGGACGTACCAGTGGCTGGTCGCCCTCGTCCTCGTACGGCTCCGCGTACGGATCATGAGAGGCGGTGGGCGGGGTCATGGGTCCTCCGGACGGGACAGCAAGTCGGTCAGTCAAGCCGTCTGACAGGGCCGGTGGGGGGATTGTGGCGGCCGGACGGTGATTTGGTGAGACGGGTGGTGCCGGGGCCGGTCAGTGGAGCAGACTTCCCTGTAGTTCGGCGCGCAGATCCGGGGTGAGGACCGCTCCCGCACGGTCGACCAGGAGTGCCATCTCGTAGCCGACGAGGCCGATGTCGCACTCGGGGTGCGCGAGGACGGCCAGCGAGGAGCCGTCCGAGACGGACATGAGGAAGAGGAAACCCCGCTCCATCTCGACGACCGTCTGTGCGACCTTGCCGCCTTCGAAGATGCGGGAGGCGCCGGCCGTCAGGGAGGTCAGTCCCGAGGCCACGGCCGCGAGCTGGTCCGCGCGGTCGCGCGGGAAGCCCTCGGACATCGCCAGAAGGAGACCGTCGGCGGACACGACGACGGTGTGGGACACCCCGGGGGTGTTGTCCACGAAGTTGGTGATCAACCAGTTGAGGTTCTGTGCCGCCTGGCTCATCGGGCTCAACTAACGCTCCTGCTGGTGAGTGGGTCGAGGGAAGCTGCCGGTCTGGTTGGACCCGGCCTGACGACCCTGTGCGATACCCCGACGGAGATTGGTCAGCCGTCCACGCACGTCGTCGGGCGCACGTGAGACCTGCGGGCCACTCTGGTGGGTCTGCTCCTGTGCCGTGCCCGGGACGAGGTTCGCCTTGGGCACCCGGCGCGGAAGGCCGGAAGTGGTGACGCCGCCCGCGGCCGGCTGCCGGACGCGTTCGGCCTGCCGGACCAGCTCGTCGTTGGGTGAGCTGCGCCAGGTGGAGGTGACGGCCCGCTGCGGGCCGGTGGGCCCCTGCGGCTGCTGAGGTTGCTGCTGCGGCTGCTGCTGAGATTGCGGCTGCTGCTGTTGCTGCTGGGCAGGAGCCGGGGGATTGCCCTGCTCCTGTTCCCGGGCACCGTGGAACCAGTTGGTCTCCAGGGTGTCGTAGAGGGGGGTGCGCCCGTCACCGGGGCCGGACGCCGGCGGCAGTGCCCAGGCGTCGCTCGGCGCGCGGCCGTCACCGGGCCGCTGCGGCGCCGCGGGGCGCTGGGCACCGAAGTCGGCGCCCGCCCTTCCCTGCGGTCCGTTCGGCTGCGGACGCTCGAACTGGCCGGTGGAGGCCGGGTCCGCGAGGTTCGGGCGCTCCGGGAGGGCGTGCCGTGCGGGAGCGCCGCCGTTCCGCTCCGGAGCCGGGTACCGGCCGGCGGAGCCGTTGTCGTAGCCCTGCGGGGCGGCGAACTGGCCGGTGCCGGACGGGTTCTGTCCGTTGTACTGGTCCGAGGGCGTGCCGTAGACGTCGCCGCGGGCGAACTGGGCGTTGTTCGCGTCGGGCCGGGCGTACTGGCCGGTGTTCTGCGGAGCGCCGGCACCGGGGGTGCCGTAGGCGGCGGGTGAGCCGGGGTTCTGCCGGTCGTCGAAGCGGGGCATCTCGGCCGTCGCGTCGGGAGCCTGGTGGTTGTCGAACCGCGGCATGGGGCTGGTGCGGGAGACGTCCGGCTCCTCGTGGCCGCGCGGAGCGTCCAGCGGGGCACGGGGCACCGGCGGCTGGGCGTTCTCGTCGCTCCAGCTGGGCACCCGCGGCTGCTGCTGGTCGCCACCGGGCAGCTCGGCGCGCGGACCACCGCGCGGCGGCAGCTGGGGACGACGGCCGCGCTCGGCGTTGCCGTTGCCCCGCTGCGGCGGCACGGAACCCCGGCCGCCGAACAGGTCCTGGCCCTGCGCTCCGCCCTGGCCCGAGGACTGCAGCCCCTGCGGGGCGCCCGGAGCCTGACCGCCGTAGCCGGCACCCGCGCCCGCGGGGGCCGGACGGCCCTGGCCCTGCGCGGAGGGAGGACCGCCCTGCTCGAACAGCGACGGTGCCGAAGACCTGCCCGGCTGGCCCTGCGGACCACGTGCCCCGCCCGGGGCACCCGGCCGGCCCTGCCCGTCCCGCCCGGGCAGCGCGGCCCGCGGACCCTGGCCGGCGGCGAGCCTGCCACCACCGGGAGCACCGCCACCGAGGGCACCGCCACCGGACTGACCGCCCTCGGCGGACCGGCGGGCCGCCGAGGCACCGGCCGCGGCCTGCGCGGCGGCGGGGCCGCCGACACCCGGCTGACCGGGCTGGCCCTGGGGCTTCTTGTTGCCCTGGGCGACATCGACGGGCAGCATGACCAGCGCGGTCGTACCACCGGAGTCGGACGGGCGCAGCTGGATGCGGATGCCGTGCCGCTGCGACAGCCGGCCGACCACGAACAGACCCATGCGGCGGGAGACGGAGACGTCCACGGTGGGCGGCGAGGCGAGCCGCTCGTTGATCGCCGCCAGGTCCTCCGGCGACAGACCGATACCGGTGTCGTGGATCTCGATCAGCACGCGGCCGTCGGGCAGCGCGTGACCGGTGACCTTGACCTTGGTCTGCGGGGAGGAGAACGAGGTCGCGTTCTCCAGCAGCTCGGCGAGCAGGTGCACGAGGTCGTTGACGACGCGGCCGGCGACCTGGGTGGTCGGCACGGCGGTCAGCTCGATGCGCTCGTACTGCTCCACCTCGGACGCGGCGGCACGGAGCACGTCGACCAGCGGGACCGGGCGGGTCCACCGCCGGCCGGGCTCCTCACCCGCGAGGACGAGGAGGTTCTCACCGTTACGGCGCATGCGGGTGGCGAGGTGGTCCAGCTTGAACAGCGAGGACAGCTGGTCCGGGTCGGCCTCGCGGGACTCCAGTTCGGAGATCAACGACAGCTGGCGCTGGATCAGACCCTGGGAGCGGCGCGAGAGGTTGGTGAACATCGCGTTGACGTTGCCCCGCAGCAGGGCCTGCTCGGCGGCGAGACGGACCGCCTCGCGGTGCACGTCGTCGAAGGCCGCGGCCACCCGGCCGATCTCGTCCCGGGAGTGCACACCGACCGACTCCACGGACGTGTCGACGTCCTGCGGGTCGGACTCGGACAGCTGCTTGACCAGCTCGGGCAGGCGTTCCTGGGCGACCTTGGTCGCGGTGTCCTCGAGCCGGCGCAGCGAGCGGATCATGGAGCGGGCCACGACGAAGGCGCCGACCAGCGACACACCGAGCACGAGCAGGATCAGCGCACCGGAGATGATCGCGTCGCGCTCGGTGGCGCTGCGCAGCTCACGGGCCTTCTGTTCCATCTCCTCGAGCAGCCGGAGCTCGACGTTCTTCATCTGCTGGATCTTGGTGGAGCTGTCGTCCAGCCAGTCCCGGTAGGACCGCTTGGCCATCGACTCCAGGCCGTCGTCCGACACCAGGGCACGGCTCGCGTACTTGTCGGCGGCCTTGATGATGGCGTTGCCGTCCTCGATGGGCAGCAGCAGCTCGGTGGCCTTGTCCTCGCCGTAGATGCTCCGGAAGCTGCGCAGCTCGGACTTCTGGCTCTCCAGCGCCGACTCGGCGTAGAGCCGGTCGTTCTCGGAGAGGTTGCCGTAGGTGCTGTTGCCGGCGGGCAGCGCCGCCGCGAGGACCGCGCGCTGGATCGATGCGTACTCCTTGGCGGCGGAGAAGGAGGCCAGGGCGCGGGTGCGCTGGATCATCTCGGGGTTGCTGGTCGCCTCGGCCATGTCCTGGGAGAGGTCGATCAGGTTCTCGATCAGACGGTGGTAGCCCTCGACGGTCTGGGTGGAGTTGTCCTTCGAGACATAGGCCGTGTTGCGGATCTTCTCGAGGTCACCCAGGTCGCCGGCGAGCTGGACCAGGTTGTCGCGGATGCCCTTGAGGTCGCCGTCCTGGCTCGCGCTGTTGATCTCCTCGGAGCTGTCGAGGAAGTTCTTCCGGGCGCGGTCGGTCTTCTCGCGGTGACCCTTGACTCCGAAGTCGGTGGCCTTGCCGCCGTGCGCCAGCGGGCCGGCCGACTGGTCGCGCTCCTCCTGGAGCGCGGCGGCGAGCTCGGTGGCCTCCTGGGTGATGTCCGTCAGCAGCTTCATGTTGTCGAGCTGCTGGATGTCGTCCATCGACTGGCTGATACGCAGACCGCCCAGCGAGGTGGCCGCGACCACCGGGAGCGCGAGCAGCGACACCAGGCGGGTGGAGATACGCCAGTTGCGCAGCGCCATGCGCGATCCCGGGCCGTCGGGACCCTTCGGGGGCTTCGGCGGAACGGGGGGCGTGTCCGCCGTTCCCGCGGGTGCGGCTCCGGGGCGGCCGGGTCGTTCGCCGCCGTCACCGTTCGCGGCCGGGTTCTGGTTCTGGGCGTGCTGGGGCGAGGAGCCGACGGCCCGGGGGCCAGTCCCGCCGTGCTGCTCCGGCTCGGCCGAAGCGCTGCCATCCCTCTTGAAACGTCCCTGCACTAGCGTCGCAACCTCTGGACCAGGCGCCCCTCCGCGCGAACGGCGGGACACGGTGTCGGCGTCATAGGGGCGCCCTGAATACGCCCCCGTGGTGGTCGTGAGTGACCGGCGTGGGTTCCCCCTTGCTCACCGCCACGATGGCGCGTTTGTGCGCCCCCTGTGCGCCGGATCGATAACTGCGGCGGTCCGGGGAATTCCAGCACAGTGCGGGATGCCCCAACAAGGCCCACGGGTCATGCCGTGACTTACATGACGGCGAGTGAGTGCGGGGTCACCCGGCGTAGAAAGTGATCTCACGCAAAGGGGGCGAATGGGTCTGATTCGAGGGGGCTCGAGGGGTGTCCCAGTCGCGATGATCAGGAGCGGAATGATCCATTCAGGTGCGCAATGTCCGTTTCGGCGGGTTGGCGCGCCGGTCCGGTTTACCCTGTTTGACTGTCGGTTCGTGAGCAAACTCACACGGTGATCGTGGCTCCTCGCCGAGGTCCGCGGGGAATCAGATGTTTAGCCTGACGCTTTACAGGGATGGCGAAACAGACAACCCGCGTCCGACGGACGGTCCCCGGACCCCGTCGGACGCCCCATGAACAGGACAGGTTCGAGCAAACAGTGAAGACGACGATGATGTTCCACAAGATCGCCAACCCGCGACGCACGACGCTGGCGCACCTCGACGGCGCTGCCGAACTGCAGACGCCGGTCCAACAGGAGCACACCGTCGAACTCCCGGCCCAGACTGCCAACCCCAGGCGCACCGTCCTCATGGAGATCCCGGTCGCGGCCGCCGCCGCGAACTAGCACCCTCCCCAGTCTCTTTCCCGGTACCAGTACGGACCAGTACGCGCGCCGGCCCCGAAACGCTCAAGGCGCACGGGCCCGGCCGGTCCTGTGCCGGTCCCGCGCTCACCGGCGGCGCCCCCTCTTCCAGGGGGCGCCGCCGGTCGTGCGCGAGGCGTGCGTGCCCTGCCGCGCTAGCCTGGAGCGTCAGACTCCAGCCAGTTCAGTCAAGGTCAAGGGGCCAAGAATCCCGTGCGCATCGCCAGATTCTCCATCGACGGGAACGTCGCCTTCGGCGCGGTCGAGGGCGACCAGCAGGACGAGCTCGTCCTGGACATCATCAAGGGCATCCCGTTCACGGACTTCGAACTCTCCGGCACCAAGGTCCCGGTGAACAAGGTCAGGCTGCTGCCCCCGGTGCTCCCCAACAAGGTGGTGGCCTTCGGCCGCAACTACGCCGAACACGCGAGGGAGACGGGCAACGAGGTGCCCGACGCCCCGTTCGCCTTCTTCAAGCCCGCCACCTCGGTGATCGGCCCCGGCGACGACATCCAGTACCCCTCCTTCTCCCAGGAGGTGCACCACGAGGCCGAACTGGCCGTGGTGATCGGCAGGATGTGCCGTGAGGTCCCGCGCGACCGGGTCAAGGACGTGATCTTCGGCTACACCTGCGCCAACGACGTCACCGCCCGCGACGTCCAGCGGCGGGAGACGCAGTGGGCGCGGGCCAAGGGCTTCGACACCTCCTGCCCGCTCGGCCCCTGGGTGGAGACGGACCTGGACCTCGCCGCCGCCGGCGACCTCACCGTCCAGCTCACGGTCAACGGCGAGCAGCGCCAACTCGGCCGTACCAGCGAGATGATCCACTCCATCGAGGACCTGATCGTCAACATCTCCGAGGCGATGACGCTGCTCCCGGGCGACGTGATCCTCACGGGCACCCCGGCCGGCGTCGGCCCCCTCACCGTCGGCGACGAGGTCGCCGTCACCATCGAAGGCATCGGCACTCTCACCAACAAGGTTGTCAAGCGTGGCTAGCGCACCCGGATCCCCCGTACGCGTCCGTTTCTGTCCCTCTCCGACCGGCAACCCCCACGTGGGCCTGGTCCGCACCGCCCTGTTCAACTGGGCGTTCGCCAAGCACCACCAGGGCACGTTGGTCTTCCGCATCGAGGACACCGACGCGGCCCGCGACTCCGAGGAGTCCTACGCCCAGCTGCTCGACTCGATGCGCTGGCTCGGCTTCGACTGGGACGAGGGCCCCGAGATCGGCGGCCCGCACGCGCCGTACCGCCAGTCGCAGCGCATGGACATCTACAAGGACGTCGCCGCCCAGCTCCTCGAGGCCGGCCACGCCTACCGCTGCTACTGCTCCCAGGAGGAGCTGGACACCCGCCGCGAGGCCGCCCGCGCCGCCGGCAAGCCCTCCGGCTACGACGGCCACTGCCGCGACCTCACCGACGCGCAGGTCGAGGAGTACACGGCCCAGGGCCGCGAGCCGATCGTCCGCTTCCGCATGCCCGACGAGACGATCACCTTCACCGACCTGGTCCGCGGCGAGCTGACCTTCACCCCGGAGAACGTCCCGGACTACGGCATCGTCCGCGCCAACGGCGCCCCGCTGTACACGCTGGTCAACCCGGTCGACGACGCCCTGATGGAGATCACCCACGTCCTGCGCGGCGAGGACCTGCTCTCCTCCACCCCGCGCCAGATCGCCCTGTACAAGGCGCTGACCGAACTCGGCATCGCGAAGCAGACCCCGGCCTTCGGCCATCTGCCCTACGTGATGGGCGAGGGCAACAAGAAGCTCTCCAAGCGCGACCCCCAGGCCTCGCTCAACCTCTACCGCGAGCGCGGCTTCCTCCCCGAGGGACTGCTCAACTACCTCTCCCTGCTGGGCTGGTCGCTCTCCGCGGACCAGGACATCTTCACGATGGAGGAGATGGTCGCCGCCTTCGACGTCGCCGACGTGCAGCCGAACCCGGCCCGCTTCGACCTGAAGAAGTGCGAGGCGATCAACGCCGACCACATCCGCCTGCTGGAGGTGAAGGACTTCACCGAGCGCTGCCGCCCCTGGCTGAAGGCGCCCGTCGCCCCCTGGGCCCCGGAGGCCTTCGACGAGGCCAAGTGGCAGGCCATCGCCCCGCACGCGCAGACCCGCCTGAAGGTGCTCTCCGAGATCACCGACAACGTCGATTTCTTGTTCCTCCCGGAGCCGGTCTTCGACGAGGCGAGCTGGAACAAGGCGATGAAGGAGGGCAGTGACGCCCTGCTGCGCACCGCCCGCGAGAAGCTGGACGCGGCCGACTGGACCTCCCCCGAGTCCCTGAAGGAGGCCGTCCTGGCCGCCGGCGAGGCCCACGGCCTCAAGCTCGGCAAGGCCCAGGCCCCGGTCCGCGTCGCCGTCACCGGCCGCACGGTCGGCCTGCCCCTCTTCGAGTCCCTCGAGGTCCTGGGCAAGGACCGGACCCTGACCCGCATCGACGCGGCCCTGGCGAAGCTCGCCGGGTGACCCGGTCCGACCACAGGTGAGGGGCGGCACCCGGAGTATTCGGGCGCCGCCCCTCGCTGTTCTTGGGTACGGTCGGTCCCATGGCGATCCGAGCCGTCGTCTGGGACGTGGACGACACCCTCTTCGACTACACCTCCGCCGACCGCGAGGGGATGCGGGCGCATCTGCTGGCCGAGGAGCTGCCGGTCGGGCACGCCTCCGTGGAGGAGGCGCTGGTGCGGTGGCGGGAGGTGACCGACCTCCAGTGGGCCCGGTTCGCCGCCGGCGAGGTCGACTTCGAGACGCAGCGGCGCGACCGCACCCGGGTCTTCCTGGGGCGTGAGCTGACCGACGACGAGGCCGACGCCTGGTTCCGGCGCTACGTCGTGCACTACGAGGCGGCCTGGTCGCTGTTCCCGGACGTCCTGCCGGTCCTCGACGCGCTCGCCGCCAGCCACCGGCACGCGGTGCTGTCCAACTCCAGCATCCACCTCCAGGACCGCAAGCTGCGTGTCCTCGGCGTCCACGACCGCTTCGAGGCCATCCTGTGCGCCGCCGAGCTGGGCGTCTCCAAACCCGAGGCCGGCGCCTTCCTGGCGGCCTGCGAGGCCCTGGCGCTCCCTCCCGCCCAGGTCGCGTACGTGGGGGACCATCCGGAGATCGACGGCCGGGGCGCGGCGGAGGCCGGTCTGCTGTCGGTGTGGATCGACCGGGGCGGCGCGTACGCGACCCTGGAGCCGCCCGTCGGGCCGCGCCGGATCGCCTCCCTCGGTGAACTCCCCGCGATCCTCGGCACGGATACCCGTTTTGGAGCCGGGTCCGGCATCGGGTAATGTTCTTCCTGCGCCGCGGGGGACCGGGCCGGAAGGCCACCAACCTCAAGCGCACTGCTAGAACAATGACCCTCCGGGGATTGCGTTCCAGTGGCCTATGGTGTAATTGGCAGCACGACTGATTCTGGTTCAGTTAGTCTTGGTTCGAGTCCAGGTAGGCCAGCTCGCAGAGCTCATCTGCACCTGCGGATCTCATCCGCGAAGCCCCCGTTGTGTAGCGGCCTAGCACGCTGCCCTCTCAAGGCAGTAGCGCCGGTTCGAATCCGGTCGGGGGTACAGATCCATCCCGCGAGGGCGGCCGGGTAGCGCCCACTGTCCTCACGGTGAAACCATCCGGCTCCGGCCGGGTGAGGATCGCCAGGGCCCCCGTTGTGTAGCGGCCTAGCACGCCGCCCTCTCAAGGCGGTAGCGCCGGTTCGAATCCGGTCGGGGGTACTGAACTGGTCTAAACCATCATTGGTCTATGGTGTAATTGGCAGCACGACTGATTCTGGTTCAGTTAGTCTTGGTTCGAGTCCAGGTAGACCAGCTCGGACCTGCGGAAACGCAGTGTCCACGCCCCCGTTGTGTAGCGGCCTAGCACGCCGCCCTCTCAAGGCGGTAGCGCCGGTTCGAATCCGGTCGGGGGTACACAGGCAGGAAGAAGAAAAGCCCTCCACCTCGGTGGGGGGCTTCTTCGTGTCCCGGCACGGGGTACCGAGGTGCGGGGACAGGAGCCCGGGGGAGGGCCTGCCGCGGCGTTGAGGCGGGCCCGTCCCCGAGGGGCGGGAATGGGGTCAGGAGCGGCGCAGTGCCTCGGAGAGGCGGGCCGCGGAGTCGATGACGGCCTGGGCGTGCATACGGCCCGGGTGACGGCTCAGGCGCTCGATGGGCCCCGACACCGAGACGGCGGCCACCACGCGGTTCGAGGGGCCGCGCACCGGCGCGGAGACGGAGGCGACGCCGGGCTCCCGCTCCCCGATCGACTGCGCCCAGCCACGGCGCCTGACACCCGACAGGGCCGTCGCCGTGAAGCGGGCGCCCTGCAGGCCGCGGTGCAGGCGCTCCGGCTCCTCCCAGGCCATCAGGATCTGCGCGGAGGAGCCGGCCTTCATCGTGAGCGTGGAGCCCACCGGGACCGTGTCCCGCAGACCCGACAGGCGCTCCGCCGCGGCGACGCAGATGCGCATGTCACCCTGCCGGCGATAGAGCTGGGCGCTCTCGCCGGTCACGTCGCGGAGATGGGTGAGCACCGGGCCCGCCGTGGCGAGCAGCCGGTCCTCGCCCGCCGCCGCGGCCAGTTCGGCCATGCGCGGGCCGAGGATGAACCGGCCCTGCATGTCGCGCGCCACCAGGCGGTGGTGTTCCAGTGCCACGGCCAGGCGGTGGGCCGTGGGTCGTGCCAGTCCGGTCGCACCGACCAACCCCGCGAGGGTGGCCGGGCCGGACTCCAGAGCGCTCAGGACGAGGGCCGCCTTGTCCAGAACGCCGACGCCGCTACTGTTGTCCATGCAACGATACTTGCGTCTCACTCTGTGAAACGCAAGTTCAATTTTCGGGGGAACGCGCCACCCTGGGTGGAACACGGCCCGTAATCCACGGGGCCGGCACAGAAGCCCGAGAACAGTGGTGAGCGAGCCGGAGGGCCGCCCCGGAGGCGAGCGCACCAAAAAAGGGGAAAGCGATGGGTAGGACACTGGCGGAGAAGGTCTGGGACGACCATGTCGTCCGGCGCGCCGAGGGCGAGCCCGACCTCCTCTTCATCGATCTGCACCTGCTGCACGAGGTGACCAGCCCGCAGGCCTTCGACGGCCTGCGCAAGAGCGGCCGCGGGGTGCGCCGGCTCGACCTGACCATCGCGACCGAGGACCACAACACCCCGACCCTGGACATCGACAAGCCCATCGCCGACCCGGTCTCCCGGGTCCAGCTGGAGACGCTGCGGGCGAACTGCGCGGAGTTCGGTGTCCGGCTGCACTCGCTGGGCGACGTCGAGCAGGGCGTCGTGCACGTGGTGGGGCCACAGCTGGGGCTGACCCAGCCCGGCATGACCGTGGTCTGCGGGGACTCGCACACCTCCACGCACGGCGCGTTCGGCGGCCTGGCCTTCGGTATCGGCACCTCCCAGGTCGAGCACGTGCTGGCCACCCAGACCCTGCCGATGACCCGCCCCAAGACCATGGCGATCACTGTCGAGGGCGAACTGCCCGACGGGGTCACGGCCAAGGACCTGATCCTGGCGGTCATCGCGCGGATCGGCACCGGCGGCGGCCAGGGCTACGTCCTGGAGTACCGCGGCGAGGCCATCGAGAAGCTCTCGATGGAGGCCCGGATGACCATCTGCAACATGTCGATCGAGGCCGGCGCCCGCGCGGGCATGATCGCCCCCGACGAGACCACGTTCGCCTACCTCGAGGGCCGCCCGCACGCCCCGCGGGGCGAGGACTGGGACGCGGCCGTGGCCTACTGGAAGACGTTGCGCACCGACCAGGACGCCGAGTTCGACGCCGAGGTCGTCATCGACGCCGCCGCGCTGTCGCCGTTCGTCACCTGGGGCACCAACCCCGGCCAGGGCGCTCCGCTGTCGGCCGACGTGCCCGACCCCGCCGCCTACGAAGACGCCTCGGAGCGCCTGGCCGCCGAAAAGGCCCTGGAATACATGGGGTTGACGGCCGGCCAGCCGCTGCGCTCCATCGGTGTGGACACCGTGTTCGTAGGTTCCTGCACCAACGGCCGGATCGAGGACCTGCGCGCCGCCGCCGACATCGTCAGGGGCCGCAAAGTCGCCGACGGCGTACGGATGCTGGTCGTCCCCGGCTCCGCCCGGGTGGGCCTGCAGGCCGTCTCCGAGGGCCTGGACGTGGTCTTCAAGGAGGCGGGCGCCGAGTGGCGGCACGCGGGCTGCTCGATGTGCCTGGGCATGAACCCCGACCAGCTCGCCCCCGGTGAGCGCTGCGCCTCCACCTCCAACCGCAACTTCGAGGGCCGGCAGGGCAAGGGCGGCCGTACCCACCTGGTCTCCCCCCAGGTCGCCGCCGCCACCGCGCTCCTCGGCCACCTGGCCTCCCCGGCCGACCTCGACGCCGACGCCCCCACGCCCGCTGGAGTCTGATCAGTCATGGAAGCATTCACCACCCACACCGGCCGGGCCGTCCCGCTGCGCCGCAGCAACGTCGACACCGACCAGATCATCCCCGCCCACTGGCTCAAGAAGGTGACCCGGGACGGGTTCGAGGACGGGCTGTTCGAGGCCTGGCGCAAGGACCCGGAGTTCGTCCTCAACCGCCCCGAGCGCGAGGGCGCCACCGTGCTGGTCGCCGGCCCCGACTTCGGCACCGGATCCTCCCGCGAGCACGCCGTCTGGGCGCTGCAGAACTACGGCTTCAAAACCGTGATCTCCTCCCGCTTCGCCGACATCTTCCGCGGTAACTCGCTGAAGAACGGCCTGCTCACCGTGGTCCTCGACCAGCAGACCGTGGACGCGCTGTGGGAGCTGACGGAAGCCGACCCCACCGCCGAGATCACCGTCGACCTCCAGGCCCGCGAGGTGCGCGCCGGGAGCATCACCGCGCCCTTCGAGCTCGACGAGAACTCCCGCTGGCGGCTGCTGAACGGTCTCGACGACATCTCCATCACGCTGCAGAGCGAGGCGGACATCGCCGCGTATGAGGCCAAGCGCCCGTCGTACAAGCCGCAGACGATCCCGGCCCCGGCCGCCTGACGCGAAGTCCTCGCGGCAGGTCGACTTTCGGCCACACCGAACCCCCTTTCGTACCCCCGATCGGACTGATCGGGGGTACGGCCGTCTCTGCACCCGTTCGGCTCTGCGCGCCCTCTTGAGGCCTTGCAACTTCCCACGTTATGAAGGTGGTTGCCGGGGTACACGTGTCACGTGCGCGTGGTCTCCGAATGTGCTCGGACCGCCGTCCGAGGCGGTAGTTGCCCCCTGCGCAGGCGACAACTCGCCCCAGATGGCACAATCTGTGCATGGAACGCGACGGCCAACTCGAGCTCTACACGCTGGTCGCGGCCCGGCTCAAAGAAGCGCATGCAGAAGTGCGCGCACTGCAAGTACCGGAGGGCGTACGGATGGCGCTGACCCGGAAGCTGCTGGTCATTACGGCCGCGGCCAAGCACGATCTCGCCAACGCGGCAAGGCGGCTGGAACTGTTCATCACGGATCTCGACGAGGGGCGATTCCCCGACGAGGAACGCTGAATCGGTCACGGCAGCCGAGTTCATTGCGGCACAAGGGTGATAAGCCCGTTTCGTGTTTGATTTGCGGTATATATCTGCCTAACGTGCGAAAACGCTTGAACGGATTCGTTCGGGCGATGTCTCCGAAGGGGAAGACGTGAACAAGGCGCAGCTCGTAGAAGCGATTGCCGACAAGATGGGCGGTCGACAGCAGGCCGCCGACGCCGTCGACGCGGTCCTCGATGCCATCGTCCGCGCCGTGGTCGCGGGGGACCGGGTCTCCGTCACCGGTTTCGGTTCGTTCGAGAAGGTCGACCGTCCGGCCCGCTACGCCCGCAACCCCCAGACCGGCGAGCGGGTCCGGGTCAAGAAGACGTCGGTGCCGCGCTTTCGCGCGGGACAGGGGTTCAAGGACCTGGTGAGCGGCTCGAAGAAGCTTCCGCGCGGGGGCGAGGTCGCCGTCAAGAAGGCGCCCAAGGGCAGCCTGTCCGGCGGGGCTTCGGCGACGGTGAAGAAGGCCGCGGCCAAGAAGACCGCGAAGTCGGCCGCCGCGAAGAAGGCCGTCACCAAGAAGACGACGGCGAAGAAGACCACCGCCAAGACCACCGCGGCGAAGAAGACCACCGCCAAGCAGGCCGCGCCGGCCGCCAAGACCGCCGCGGCGAAGAAGACGACCGCCAAGAAGGCCCCGGCGAAGAAGGCCACGGCCACCAAGGCGCCCGCGAAGAAGTCGACCGCCCGCAAGACCACCGCCAAGAAGACCACCGCCCGCAAGAAGTAACGGCGGCCGAACGGTACTCACGCGCCGGGCCGGACTCCGTCACGGAGCCCGGCCCGCGGTGTGCCCGGCGTCCCCGCCGCGCGCCGCGGCAGGTCAGAACGTGCGCCGCGGCGAGTCAGAACGTGTGCAGCGTCACCAGCGTGATCCGCCGGGCCTCGCCCTCGCCCTGGGTCTCGACGCGCACCCGCTGCCCGGGGCGCAGCAGCCTCAGGCCCCCGGCGTCGAAAGCCCGCGCGTCGAAGGGCACCGGTGTGCCGTCGTCCAGCAGCACCTGGCCGCTGCGGCTTTCGGGGTCGTAGGTGTACGCGGTCGCCTGCATGTCGGCAGCCTACTGCTCCGCGATCAGCAGCCGCGCGACGGCGGCCGTCGTGCGGGGCCCCACGCCCAGCGCCAGCGCCGCCCGCAGATCGTCGCCCGTGTCCACGTCCTGCCGTACGGAATCCACCGCGTCGAGGTGGAGTTCCACGGCTCCGAACGCCCGGTGCCGGGCCCGGGAGCCGGGGCCGAAGGAAGGACGCAATTCCTCGTCCGGTGCCGCGGAGAGCAGCGTGGTGCCGACGGCCGCGGCATCGGAGAGGAACGCGCGCGGGAATACGGCGGCCCTCTCGAGGACGCGGGCCAGTTCGGCCGGGCGCAGCGCCGGGAGATCGGCGTTGAGGGCCGCCACGGGCCCCGCGCCCCGGAGGGCCCGTGCGGCGACGGCCGCGTGCGCGAGTGCCGCGTTCAGGCCGCCGCCCGGTTCGTCGGAGACGATGTGGGCCCCGAGCGCGGCCAGCTCGCGGCCGGCCAGGGCGTCGCCCGTGACGACCACCACGTCGCGCACGGCGCGGCAGGACAGCGCGGCCGCGACCGTGTCCTGCGCGAAGGCCAGGGCCAGCCCCGGACGCACCGCGTCGTCCGCGGTGTCCGCGAGCCTGCTCTTGGCCTCGGCCAGTGGTTTCAGGGGTACCACCAGGGTCCACTGCACGCGTGTTACGTCCCTCTCTTGTCGTCGCCATTGTCCCCCGTGGCACCCGGTGGCCAGGGGGGCGGGGCGTACGGTGTTCTCGACAGACCGGCGGCCCGGGGCGACACTTGTGCGGCCCGCCTGGCCCCCGGTTCCAGGACTTAGAGGAAGGTGTCCCTGTGCCGCGCCGCAGAATCGGCTTTTGGTACCGCTTCGCCGCGGTTCTCTGTAAACCACCGCTGGTGGTTCTGCTCAAGCGGGACTGGCGCGGAATGGAGAACATTCCGGCCGAGGGCGGATTTATCACCGCGGTGAACCACAATTCGCACATCGACCCCTTCGCTTATGGGCACTTTCAATACAACACCGGTCGCGTTCCGCGCTTCCTGGCGAAGAGCGGGCTTTTCAGTAAGGGATTCGTCGGTGCCGCGATGCGGGGCACCGGGCAGATTCCCGTCTACCGGGAAAGCACGGACGCGCTCAGCGCCTTCCGGGCCGCGATCGACGCCGTGGAGCGCGGCGAGTGCGTCGCCTTCTATCCCGAGGGCACCCTCACCCGTGACCCGCACGGCTGGCCCATGACCGGCAAGACCGGTGCCGCGCGAGTGGCCCTGCAGACCAAGTGCCCCGTCGTCCCGGTCGCGCAGTGGGGCGCCAACGAGGTGCTGCCGCCGTACGCCGGCAGGCCCCGCTTCTTCCCGCGCAAGACCCACCGGGTGCTGGCCGGACCGCCCGTGGACCTGGACCGCTTCTACGACCGGGAGATGACCCCGGAACTGCTCAAGGAGGCAACCGAGGTCATCATGGCGGCGGTGACCCGGCTGCTGGAGGAGATCCGCGGGGAGAAGGCCCCCGAGGTGCCCTACGACCCGCGCCGCGAGCGCTCGGAGCAGGGCCGCAAGACCCGGGCCCAGACCCGGCCGAGGCGACGGGAGGGGGCGCCGGAGCACGGGTTGCCGGAGCAGGGATCGCCTGAGCACGGATCGCCGGAGGACCGGCGGCAGGAGGAGCGCAGGCCCGGCGAACGGGCCGCCGCGCGGGAAGAGGGGTTGGGCACGTGAGCAAACCGGTCAAGGCCGCCGTCTTCGGTACCGGATCGTGGGGCACGGCCTTCGGCATGGTGCTCGCCGACGCGGGATGCGACGTCGTGCTGTGGGCACGGCGCCCCGAACTCGTGGAAGCGGTCAACTCCACCCGCACCAACCCCGACTACCTGCCCGGAGTCGAACTCCCGGAGAACCTGCGGGCCACCACCGACGCCGCCGACGCCGCCCGCGACGCCGACTTCACCGTCCTCGCGGTCCCCTCGCAGACGCTGCGCGGCAACCTCGCCGGGTGGAAACCGCTGCTCGCCCCGGACACGGTCCTGGTGTCGCTGATGAAGGGCGTCGAACTCGGCTCCGCCATGCGGATGAGCGAGGTGATCGAGCAGGTCGCCGGAGCCGGCGCCGACCGGATCGCCGTGGTCACCGGACCCAACCTCGCCCGGGAGATCGCCGCCCGGATGCCGGCTGCCGCCGTCGTCGCCTGCACCGACGAGGCCGTGGCCCAGCGGCTCCAGGCCGCCTGCCACACGCCGTACTTCCGCCCGTACACCAACACCGACGTCGTCGGCTGCGAACTGGGCGGCGCGGTGAAGAACGTGATCGGGCTGGCCGTCGGCATCGCGGACGGCATGGGGCTCGGCGACAACGCCAAGGGCTCGCTCATCACCCGCGGGCTCGCCGAGACCACCCGGCTCGGTGTGGCGCTCGGCGCGGACCCGCTGACCTTCGCCGGACTCGCCGGCCTGGGCGACCTGGTGGCCACCTGCTCCTCACCACTCTCGCGCAACCACACCTTCGGCACCAACCTCGGCAAGGGCATGACCCTCGAGGAGACCGTCGCGGTCACCAAGCAGACCGCCGAGGGCGTCAAGTCCTGCGAGTCGGTGCTGGACCTGGCCCGCCGGCACGGCGTCGACATGCCGCTCACCGAGACGGTCGTCAGCATCGTGCACGAGGGCAAGTCGCCGGTGGTCGCCGTCAAGGAGCTGATGTCGCGCAGCGCGAAACCCGAGCGACGTTGAGCGACCAGGAGCGGCGTCCGTGCGACCGCGGCGCGACGGCAGCGCGGGCGACCCTCCGTTTGCCACGTCACGGGCGCTTCAACGTGGCTGTACCACCGGGTACTCTCATCGCCATATGAGCACCGAGAACCTTCCCCAGAGCCCCGAGCAGCCGCCGCGCAAGCCGCGTGTGGCCGTTGTGTTCGGCGGGCGCAGCTCCGAGCACGGGATCTCCGTGGTCACCGCCGGCGCCGTCCTCAAGGCCATCGACCGGACCAAGTACGAGGTCCTGCCGATCGGCATCACCCAGGACGGCCGGTGGGCGCTCACCGCCGACGAGCCGGACCGCATGGCCATCGTCGACCGTCGGCAGCCCAGCGTGGACCAGCTCGCCGACTCGACCGAGGGCGCGGTGCTGCTCCCCCTCGATCCCGGCAACCGTGAAGTCGTCTACAGCGAGCCCGGTTCGGTGCCCAAGGCACTCGGCGAGGTCGACGTCGTCTTCCCGGTGCTGCACGGCCCCTACGGGGAGGACGGCACCCTGCAGGGTCTCCTGGAGCTCTCCGGCGTCCCCTACGTGGGCTCCGGGGTGCTGGCCTCGGCCGTCGGCCAGGACAAGGAGTACATGAAGCGGGTGTTCACCTCCTTCGGGCTGAAGGTCGGCCCGTACGTGGTGATCCGGCCGCGCGCATGGGAGCGCGACGAGTCCGCCGCCCGCAAGCAGATCATCGACTTCGCCGGTGAGCACGGCTGGCCGTTGTTCGTGAAGCCCGCACGGGCGGGCTCCTCGATCGGCATCACCAAGGTCGACGACCTCTCCGGCCTGGACGAGGCGATCGCCGAGGCCCAGCGGCACGACCCGAAGATCCTGGTGGAGGCGGCCCTGCGCGGCCGTGAGATCGAGTGCGGCGTACTGGAGTTCGAGGACGGCCCGCGTGCCTCGGTCCCCGCCGAGATCCCGCCGCCCGACGCACACGCCTACTACGACTTCGAGGCCAAGTACATCGACTCCACGCCCGGCCTGGTGCCCGCACCGCTGACCGAGGAGGAGACGGCCGAGGTGCGCAGGCTGGCGGTGGAGGCGTTCGAGGCGGCCGGCTGCGAGGGACTGGTGCGCGCGGACTTCTTCCTCACCGAGGACGGCGAGTTCGTGATCAACGAGATCAACACGATGCCCGGCTTCACACCCATCTCGATGTACCCGAAGATGTGGCAGGCCACCGGTGTCGAGTACCCGGAGCTGGTGGACCGGCTGGTGCAGGCGGCGCTCCGCCGCCCGACCGGACTGCGCTGAGCCCCGGCCGGCACCCGGGAAGGCGACGGCAGGCCCTAAGAGGCGATCCCCTCGGGGATCGCCTTCTTGACGGCCGGGGCGAGGTCGATCAGTACGCCCGTGCTGTCCCGTCCGTCGGTCACCCGCACCTCGACGTAGGCCTCTCGGTTGGCGGTCGTGAAGCGGTACGTCTCGTCGTCCTGCTGTTCCATCAGCCAGTCGACGCCGTCCACGCCCCCCGCCATCGCGCCCGGGTCGTTGCCGTTCGCCACCTTGGGGTCGATCATCTTCGGCGGCTGCCCGACACCGCACCGCAGTATGATCGCCACGCCGCCCCAGCCCGCGGTCAGTTCGGACGCGGGTTCGGGATCGTCGCGATCCTCACCGTCCACCGTCGCCGGCAGGGCCTCGTCCAGGTTCCGGCACAGCCCGGTGGTCTTCGCGTCCGGGCTGGGAACCGCCGTCGACGCGCTGTCGTCTGCCGAGGAACAGCCCGCGGTGGTGACCAGCACGGTGGCGGCGAGTGCGGACAGGACTGCGTGACGGTGACGGAAGGAACTCACCGGCACAGGGTAGACGGGGGCTACAGATGGACGACCGGGCAGGTCAGAGTACGGGTGATGCCGTCCACCTGCTGGACTTTCGCGACCACCATGCGTCCCAGGTCGTCGACGGTGTCGGCCTGGGCGCGCACGATGACGTCATAGGGTCCGGTCACGTCCTCGGCCTGGATGACTCCAGGGATCTTGCCGATCAGATCGGCGACGGTCGACGCCTTGCCGACCTCCGTCTGGATCAGGATG
Organism: Streptomyces cathayae; assembly: GCF_029760955.1. Taxonomy (GTDB): domain Bacteria; phylum Actinomycetota; class Actinomycetes; order Streptomycetales; family Streptomycetaceae; genus Streptomyces; species Streptomyces cathayae. Next base: position 2,379,181 of record NZ_CP121682.1, on the reverse strand, counting down.
TACGCCTGTACCACGAAACCTCCAGAGCGGCCACGAGGATCATGTGGGGAAAAGGAACGCCACGGTATCGCGTCGCCGCTCTTCGCGGGGAGACCTGCGGGACCCGGACTCCGCGCGCCGGGGCCCGGACCGGGCGGAAGCCGACGGTCGCTTCGACCGCAGCGAGGACACAGACGCCTCGCGACCGGGAACGGAACCAGGAACGGAACCGGGAACGGACAGGGAAAGAAGGGGAGCTGGGGAAATGAAGGGCACTGTTGGTGAGCTCGGGGAGTTCGGGCTCATCAGGGAGCTCACCTCCCGTCTCACCACCACACCGGCGGTCCGGGTCGGCCCCGGCGACGACGCCGCGGTGGTCGCCGCACCCGACCGCAGGGTCGTGGCCAGCACCGACATCCTGCTGGAGGGCCGCCACTTCCGCCGCGACTGGTCCACGGCCTACGACGTCGGCCGCAAGGCCGCCGCCCAGAACCTCGCCGACATCGCCGCCATGGGCGCCGTACCGACCGCGCTGCTGCTCGGCCTGGTCGTCCCCGCGGAACTGCCGGTGACCTGGCCCTCGGAGCTGATGGACGGCCTGCGCGACGAGTGCCAGGTCGCGGGCGCCGCGGTGGTCGGCGGAGACGTCGTCCGCGGTGACACGATCATGGTGTCGATCACCGCGCTCGGTGACCTGCGCAACCAGGAGGCGGTGACCCGGGGCGGCGCACGGCCCGGCGACCTCGTCGCGGTGACCGGCTGGCTCGGCTGGTCCGCGGCCGGGCACGCGGTGCTCTCGCGCGGCTTCCGCTCGCCGCGCGCCTTCGTCGAGGCGCACCGCCGCCCCGAACCGCCCTACCACGCGGGCCCGGCGGCCGCGGGGCTGGGCGCGACGGCGATGTGCGACGTGAGCGACGGGCTGATCGCCGACCTCGGGCACATCGCCGAGGCCAGCAAGGTGCGCATCGACATCCGTTCCGGGGCGATCGACATCCCCTCCCAGATGAACGACATCGGTCAGGCCGTCGGTGTCGACCCCATGCAGTGGGTGCTGACCGGGGGAGAGGACCACGCGATCGTGGCCACCTTCCCGCCGGACGTGAAACTGCCCGCCCGCTGGAAGGTGATAGGCGAGGTGCTCAACCTCTCGGCGCTGCCCCAGGTGACGGTCGACGGGGCCCCCTGGACCGCTCAGGCCGGCTGGGACCACTTCGGGGGTATCGAGTCATGAGCGCCGGGACGGCTCCACCGAGGGTGCTGACCGTGGCCGGCTCGGACTCCGGCGGGGGCGCGGGAATCCAGGCCGACCTGAAGACGATGCTCGCGCTGGGCACGCACGGCATGAGCGTGGTCACCGCGGTGACCGCGCAGAACTCCCTGGGGGTACAGGGCGCCTGGCCGCTGCCGGTGGAGGCGGTACGGGCCCAGTACCGCAGCGTCGTCGACGACATCGGCGTCCAGGCGGTCAAGACCGGCATGCTGGCCTCCGCCGAACTCGTCGACGCGGTGGCCGACCTGCTCTCCGGGACCCGGGCGCCGGTGGTCGTCGACCCGGTCGGAGTCTCCAAGCACGGGGACGCGCTGCTGGCGCCCTCCGCACTGGACTCCGTACGGACGAGACTGCTGCCGGTCGCCACCGTGGCCACGCCGAACCTGGACGAAGTGGCGCAACTCACCGGTGTGCGGGTGGAGTCGGAACAGGACTTCCGCCGGGCCGCGGAGGCGCTGCTGGAGTTCGGGCCGCGCTGGGTCGTGATCAAGGGCGGTCACCTCGCCGGGGACATGGGCGAGGCCGTCGACCTGCTGACGGACGGTTCGCAGGAGCACTGGCTGCGCGCCCCGAGGTACGACAACCGGCACACCCACGGCACGGGCTGCACGCTGGCCTCGGCGATCGCCGCACACCTGGCACAGGGCAGGCCGGTGCCGGCGGCGGTGACGGCCGCCAAGGAGTACGTCACGGGGGCGATCGCGGCCGGATTCGCGCTGGGTGGCGGAATCGGGCCGGTGGATCACGGATGGGCGCTGACGCGGTCCGACGGGAGCTGAGGGCGTCCGGCCGGCAGGCGTGCGACCTGTAGGTGTGCGTGCGGCAGATGTACGTGCGGCAGGCGTGCGTACGGGCACGGCAAAAAGCCGGTCCACCCAAGGTGGACCGGCTCAGTGCGGTGGACCAGCTGTGGCCGCGCGCTCAGTGAGAGCGTCAGCGCGAGACCTTGCCGGCCTTGATGCACGAGGTGCAAGCGTTCACGCGCTTCGGCGTCCCGCCCACCACGGTACGCACGCGCTGGATGTTCGGGTTCCAGCGACGGGGCGTACGGCGGTGCGAGTGCGAGATGTTGTTGCCGAAGCCCGGCCCCTTGCCGCAGACGTCGCAGTTGGCAGCCACGGGTCACTCCAAAGACTTCAGATGCACTTACGGTTGATCCCGGCACGGCCGGGATCAGGATGCCGGGGCTCCAGGAGCCCTTGGGAATCTGAGTGGCTTTGCCAGGGAGAGGCCCGATTCGGATCGGGCAACCGGAGCAGCATACAACGGCTGCACCAGCAGAACGAAACTACCATGCCAGCTCAGGGGCCCGTCCCGGCCCGCTTCCGCCACCCGGCACCCCAAGGTCTACGCTGCGAGCCACGGCCGGCAGCTCAGGGAGGCGCAGGTGGCGCAGGTGCCGCAGACATTCTTCGATGCTCTCGCGGTGCGTGCCTGGTGCGGACTCGCGCTCGACGCCCTCGGCCGGGCGCGTGAGGAGATCGACGCGATCAATGTCTACCCCGTGGCGGACGGCGACACCGGTACGAATCTCTATCTGACGGTCGAGTCCGCCGCCACGGCGGTCGAGGCGGTGTTCGCGGGGCACGCGGCCGAGCGGATCGACAGGGCTCATGACGGCGAAGGCCACGACGGGACCCAGGGGCCCACGCTGGCCGACGCGGCACGGGCGATGGCACACGGTGCGCTGATCGGTGCCCGCGGCAACTCCGGGACGATCCTGGCGCAGCTGCTGCGGGGGATGGCACAGGTGCTGGCCGGGGACGAGACGGAGGCCCACGCCGACGGCCGGGGGCTGCGGCAGGCCCTGCGCACCGCGGCCGACTCCGCGCGTCAGGCCGTGGCCCACCCCGTCGAGGGCACCGTGCTCACCGTCGCCGCGGCCGCCGCCGACGCGGCCGACGGCACGGAGGGCGACTGCGGGGCGGTCGCGCGGGCGGCCTACGAGGGAGCCGGCGCGGCCCTCGCCGCGACACCGGGCCAGCTGGCCGTGCTCCGGCAGGCGGGAGTGGTGGACGCGGGCGGCCGGGGACTGGTGGCGGTGCTCGGAGCGCTGGTGGAGACGTTCACGGGGGAGACACCGAGAAGCCCGGCGCCCGGTCCCGTGCGCCGGGCGCGCGAGGAGCACGGCCCGTCCGCAGGGTCCGCGGAGTGCGCCGACGGTGAGGGCGCGACGGGGCCCGTCGGGCCCGCCTTCGAGGTGATCTACCTCCTGGAGGCCTCGGACGCGGCCGTGGAGCGGCTGCGGCAGCGGCTCGACGGTCTCGGGGACTCGCTCGTCGTCGTCGGCGGCGACGGGCTGTGGAACGTCCACGTCCATGTCGACGACGCCGGAGCCGCCGTGGAGGCGGGGGTCGAGGCCGGGCGTCCGCATCGTATCCGGATCACGCACTTCGGCGCCGGTGACGCACACGCCCCCGGTGCCGGGCGTCCGCTCCAGGAACGCGCCCAGCGGGCCGTGGTGGCCGTGGTGCCCGGAGAGGGGCTGGCCGGCCTGTACACCGAGGCCGGTGCGACCACGGTGCTCGCCCGGCCCGGTGAGCCGCCGGCCAGCGGTGAGCTCGTCGAGGCCGTGCGGCGGGCGCACGCGCGTGAGGTGGTGCTGCTGCCCAACGACGAGGAGCTGCGTCACACCGCCGCCGCGGCGGCCGAACAGGCCCGCGCCGAAGGGCTCCGGGTGGCGCTCATCCCGACCCGTTCCGCGGTCCAGGGCATCGCGGCGCTCGCGGTGCACGAGCCGGAGCGCCGCTTCGACGAGGACGTGGTGGAGATGACCTCGGCGGCCGGCGCGACCCGGTACGCCGAGGTCACCGTCGCCGAACGGCAGTCCTGGACCATGGCCGGCATCTGCCAGGCCGGCGACGTCCTCGGCCTCATCGAGGGTGATGTGGCCGTGATCGGCGACGATGTCACGGCCACCGCCGCGGCCGTCCTGGACCGGATGCTCGCCGCGGGCGGAGAGATGGTCACCCTGGTCCTCGGCGACGAGACCCCCCAGGCCCTCGCCGCCCACCTGGAGGCCCGGGTCCGTGAGAACCACCTGGCCGTCGACACGGTGCTCTACCACGGCGGCAGGCAGGGCGCCCTGCTCCTCATCGGCGTGGAGTGAACACCGGGTCCCTCCCGTCGTCGTGAGCGCGGCCGCCGTGGACCGGCCCGCATGCCCGGCGCGTGCCGGGGCACGTCGACCCGAAGCCCCGGTGACTTCCTTGACCAGGGATTTCCCGAGACGGCCAGGAGTGTCTCGGCTCCCGCGTTCCCGCTTTGTCAGCGCCTTGGTGTGCAATGGATCTCGTGCCCGCACTGCGAGAACCACTGGAACAGCCGCTGAAGTCGGTGCTCGGCCCTCCCACCGCGAAGGTGATGGCCGAGCACCTCGGCCTGCACACGGTCGGCGACCTCCTCCACCACTATCCCCGCAGGTACGAGGAGCGCGGCCAGCTCACGCACCTCGCCGACCTCCCCATGGACGAGCACGTCACCGTGGTCGCCCAGGTCGCCGACGCCCGCCTGCACACCTTCGCCTCCTCCAAGGCCCCGCGCGGCAAGGGCCAGCGCCTGGAGGTCACCATCACGGACGGCAGCGGCCGGCTCCAACTGGTCTTCTTCGGCAACGGCGTCCACAAACCGCACAAGGAGCTCCTGCCGGGCACCCGCGCGATGTTCGCCGGCAGGGTCTCCGTCTTCAACCGCCGTCTCCAACTCGCCCACCCCGCTTATGAGTTGCTGCACGGTGGTGCGGAGGAGAGCGTGGAGACCTGGGCCGGCGCGCTGATCCCGATCTACCCCGCCACCGCCAAGCTGGAGTCCTGGAAGATCGGCAAGGCGCTCCAGACCGTCCTGCCCGGCGCCCGGGACGCCGTGGACCCCCTCCCCGGCGCACTGCGCGAGGGGCGCGGCATGGTCCCGCTGCCCGAGGCCCTGCTGAAGATCCACCGTCCGCAGACCAGGGCCGACATCGAGGAGGCCCGCGCCCGCCTCAAATGGGACGAGGCCTTCGTCCTCCAGGTCGCCCTCGCCCGCCGCCGCCATGCCGACGCCCTGCTTCCCGCCGTCGCCCGCAGACCGAGGCCGGACGGCCTGCTCACGGCGTTCGACGACCGCCTGCCCTTCACGCTCACCGAGGGCCAGCAGAAGGTCTCGAAGGAGATCTTCGACGACCTGGCGACGGAGCACCCGATGCACCGGCTGCTCCAGGGCGAGGTGGGCAGCGGAAAGACCCTGGTCGCCCTGCGCGCCATGCTCGCCGTCGTCGACGCCGGGGGGCAGGCGGCCATGCTCGCGCCCACCGAGGTGCTCGCCCAGCAGCACCACCGGTCGGTCACCGAGATGATGGGCGAGCTGGCCGAGGGAGGAATGCTGGGCGGGGCGGAGAACGCCACCAAGGTGGTGCTGCTCACCGGCTCCATGGGCGCGGCGGCCCGCCGCCAGGCCCTGCTCGACCTGGCCACCGGCGAGGCCGGCCTGGTGATCGGCACCCATGCGCTGATCGAGGACAAGGTCCAGTTCCACGACCTGGGCCTGGTGGTCGTCGACGAGCAGCACCGGTTCGGCGTGGAACAGCGCGACGCCCTGCGCGGCAAGGGCAAGCAGCCCCCGCACCTGCTCGTCATGACCGCCACCCCCATCCCGCGCACGGTCGCGATGACCGTCTTCGGCGATCTGGAGACCTCCGTCCTCGACCAGCTCCCGGCCGGCCGCTCGCCCATCGCCAGCCATGTCGTCCCCGCCGCCGACAAGCCCCACTTCCTGGCCCGCGCCTGGGAGCGGGTGCGCGAGGAGGCCGAGGGCGGCCACCAGGCGTACGTGGTCTGCCCGCGCATCGGCGACGAGGAGGACGACCCGAAGGCCGGGAAGAGGAAGTCCCCGGCGGCCGCGGGGGAGGCCGACGCCGAGAAGCGTCCGCCGCTCGCCGTCCTCGACGTCGCCGACCACCTGGCGAAGGGCCCGCTGCGGGGCCTCCGGGTGGAGGTCCTGCACGGCAGGATGCAGCCCGACGACAAGGACGCCGTCATGCGCCGCTTCGCCGCGGGCGAGACCGACGTCCTGGTCGCCACCACCGTCATCGAGGTCGGGGTCAACGTCCCCAACGCGACCGCGATGGTGATCATGGACGCGGACCGCTTCGGTGTCTCCCAGCTCCACCAGCTGCGCGGCCGGGTCGGGCGCGGCTCGGCCCCCGGCCTCTGCCTGCTGGTCACCGAGATGCCCGAGGCGAGCCCGGCCCGGCAGCGGCTGGTCGCGGTCGCCGCCACCCTGGACGGCTTCGAGCTCTCCCGCATCGATCTCGAGCAGCGCCGCGAGGGCGACGTCCTGGGCCAGGCCCAGTCCGGCACCCGCTCCAGCCTGCGCATGCTCGCCGTCATCGAGGACGAGGAGATCATCGCCGAGGCCCGCGAGGAGGCGGCCGCGGTCGTCGCGGCCGACCCCGACCTGGAGCGCCTGCCGGGGCTGCGCACGGCCCTGGCCGCCCTGCTGGACGACGAGCGGGAGCAGTACCTGGAGAAGGGCTGACAGACTGGAACCCCCTTCGGGCCCGCGGTATCCGGCCACGGATGGGAAGGCACCCCGAACGCACCGACCCACATCCCGAGCGCACCGACAAGTGACGAGGACCAGGACATGACCCGCGTGATCGCCGGCCGGGCCGGCGGGCGCCGCCTGGGCGTACCGCCGGGCAACGGCACCCGACCCACCTCCGACCGTGCACGCGAAGGCCTGTTCTCCACCTGGCAGGCCCTCCTCGGCGGCCCGCTGGACGGCGAGCGCGTCCTCGACCTGTACGCCGGTTCCGGCGCCGTGGGCCTGGAGGCCCTGTCCCGGGGAGCGGGGCACACCCTCCTCGTCGAGGCCGACGCCAGGGCCGTCCGCACGGTCCGGGACAACATCAGGGCGCTGGGACTGCCCGGCGCCGACATCAGACCGGGCAAAGCGGAACAGATCGTCCGCACACCCCCGCCGGCGGCCGGGCCGTACGACCTCGTCTTCCTCGACCCCCCGTACAACGTCTCCGACGACGATCTCCGCGAGATCCTGCTCACACTCCGCTCCGGGGGGTGGCTCGCGGAGGAAGCCGTCGTCACCGTGGAGCGCAGCACCAGAGGCGGTGAGTTCGGGTGGCCGCCCGGTTTCGACGCGATCCGGGCCCGTCGCTACGGCGAGGGAACGTTTTGGTACGGTCGCGCCGCCTCTACGTGCGAAGCCGCACGATGACCGGACCGGAGAGCGAGGGAGCGCCAGTGCGCCGCGCCGTATGCCCCGGGTCGTTCGACCCGATCACCAATGGACATCTCGACATCATCGGCCGCGCCTCCAGCCTCTACGACGAGGTCTACGTCGCGGTGATGATCAACCAGTCCAAGAAGGGCCTGTTCGAGGTCGAGGAACGGATCGACCTGATCGGCCGGGTCACCGCCGAGTACGGGAACGTACGGGTCGAAGCCTTCCACGGCCTCCTCGTCGACTTCTGCAAGCAGCGTGAGATCCCCGCGATCGTCAAGGGCCTGCGCGCGGTCAGCGACTTCGACTACGAGCTGCAGATGGCCCAGATGAACAACGGCCTCTCGGGTGTGGAGACCCTCTTCATCCCCACCAATCCCACCTACAGCTTCCTGTCGTCCTCCCTGGTCAAGGAGGTCGCCACCTGGGGCGGTGACGTCTCGCACCTGGTGCCCCCGGAAGTCCTCTCCGCCCTCTCCGAGCGGCTGCGCAGGGACTGAGCGCCGCCGCGGCCTCGGGGACCCCGGCAATCCGACGGCCGGTGTTCCCCGCCCGGCCCAGGGCCGTACAGTCGTTGCGTCCGTCTCCAACACAGCTGTAGAGAGTGGCGAGCACACGGTGGACGTGCAGAAGAAACTGGACGAGATCGTCGCCGCGGTCTCCGGTGCCCGGTCGATGCCCATGTCGGCCTCGTGCGTGATCAACCGCGCAGAACTGCTCTCGATGCTCGAAGAGGTGCGCGCGGCGCTGCCCGACTCCCTGGCCCAGGCCCGGGAACTCATCGGCGACCGCGAGCAGATGGTCGAGCAGGCCCGCCAGGAGGCCGAGCGGATCATCGAGGGCGCGCACGCCGAGCGCGGCTCCCTGATCTCCGGCACGGAGGTCGCCCGCCGCTCCCAGTCCGAGGCCGACCGGATCCTCGACGAGGCCCGCAAGGAGGCCGAGGAGGTCCGGGCGGAGGCCGACGACTACGTCGACTCCAAGCTCGCCAACTTCGAGGTCGTCCTCACCAAGACACTCGGCTCCGTCGGCCGCGGCCGCGAGAAGCTGCTCGGCACCGGGCCCGGCCTCGACGAGCAGGGCTACGAGGATGACGACGCCCCCGAGCGCAGCCACGACCCGGAGACCCTGCGCCGCAGCGCCGACGAGTACGTCGACGTCAAGCTCGGTGCCTTCGAGGCGGTCCTCGCCAAGACCCTGGAGGCGGTGGGCCGGGGCCGTCAGACCCTGCACGGCCGGATCGCCAGTGACGACCTCGGTGCCCTCGCCGAGGACCCCACCACGATCCAGCACTCCAGCGACGCCGACTACCTCGCCGACCTCGCGGCCATGCCGGACCTCCCGGCCCAGCGGGCCCCGCAGCCGCCGCAGGAGGCTCCGCAGGCCCCCCTGCGGGACCCGCAGCAGCAGGACTACGCCCAGCAGTCCGACCCGTACGGCTACCAGCAGCCCGACCCGTACGGCGGCTACCAGCAGCAGTACGGTGGCGGGCAGGACCCGTACGGCTACCAGCAGCAGGCCGCCCAGCAGGACCCGTACGCCGCCTACCAGGGCTACGAGGCCCCGCAGCAGCCGGCGTACGACCCCGGCCAGGCCCAGCAGGGCTACGTCCCGCAGGAGCAGACCCCGGGCACCCTCGACGAGACCAGCCTCTTCGACACCAGCATGATCAGTGCCGAACAGCTGCGGGCCTACGAGCAGGGCCGCGGCAACGGCTGACCGGCCCGTCGCCGGCCGTCGCGGCACCGGATTGGGCGGAGAGCCGAAGGTCCAGTATCCTGGCTCCTCGGTCGTGTGGACATCCGCGATCCGCGCTGCCCGCGAACTTCACGGGTCGGCGTTCCCCCAAGCTCGAAGATCGAAAGCAGGAATGGCTCTGAACGCCCGCCTCGACCACCGCAATCCCCTCGTGTTCGACACGCACGAGCTGGGACGGAGGCCGGGCGCGCTGCAGCGGCTGACCCGCACGGTCGAGGCGCCCAGGGACCTCGGTATCCAGGGAGTCGTCGGAGTGCCGGAAGGCGCCCCGGTGGAGCTCGAGCTCCGGCTCGAGTCGGTCATGGAAGGGGTGCTCGTCACGGGCACCGCCCGTGCGACGGCCGAGGGGGAGTGCGTAAGGTGTCTGGAGCCGCTCGAGCTGGAGCTCGTGGCGGATTTCCAGGAGATGTTCTCGTACCCTGACGCCGACGACCGGGGCCGTGTGACTGCGGAGCCGGGCGACGACGCCGAGGACGACGAGGACAGGTTCTTCCTCGAGGACGGCATGTTCGACCTCGAGACCGTGCTGCGTGACGCGGTGGTGCTCGCACTGCCGATGCAGCCGGTGTGCCAGGACGACTGCCCCGGCCTGTGTTCCGCATGCGGAGCCCGGCTCGCGGACGACCCGGACCACCACCATGACGCCGTCGACATCCGTTGGGCGGCACTGCAGGGACTCGCCGGTTCACTCGAAGATGGCGAGAAGGACGAGATGAGCGGCGACGGGCCAGGACCTGCGGACGCCGCCGAGAAGCAGGAGAAGTAGCCGTGGCTGTTCCGAAGCGGAAGATGTCGCGCAGCAACACGCGCCACCGCCGGTCGCAGTGGAAGGCTGCGGTCCCCACCCTGGTTGCGTGCGAGCGCTGCCACGAGCCCAAGCAGCAGCACATCGCGTGCCCGTCTTGCGGCACTTACAACAAGCGCCAGGTCCTCGAGGTCTGAGCGGCTGGTGAGAGGCACTGTGTCCACGCCCAAGAAGCAGTCGTCCCGTGTGAGCGGGAGCGAATCGGCGGACAACAACCAGGCCTCGTCCCACACGCTTCTGGAAGGGCGGCTCGGCTACCGGCTCGAGACCGCCCTTCTGGTGCGTGCGCTGACCCACCGTTCCTACGCGTACGAGAACGGCGGTCTGCCGACGAACGAGCGGCTGGAGTTCCTCGGGGACTCCGTGCTCGGCCTCGTCGTCACGGACACGCTGTACCGCACCCACCCCGACCTGCCCGAGGGCCAGCTGGCCAAGTTGCGGGCCGCGGTGGTCAACTCGCGTGCGCTGGCGGAGGTGGGCCGCGGGCTCGATCTCGGTTCCTTCATCCGGCTCGGCCGCGGTGAAGAGGGCACAGGTGGCCGGGACAAGGCGTCCATCCTCGCCGACACCCTCGAAGCGGTGATCGGCGCGGTCTATCTCGACCAGGGCCTCGAGGCGGCCTCCGAACTGGTGCACCGCCTGTTCGACCCGCTGATCGAGAAGTCCTCGAACCTCGGTGCCGGCCTGGACTGGAAGACCAGCCTCCAGGAGCTCACCGCGACCGAAGGGCTCGGCGTGCCCGAGTACCTGGTCACGGAGACCGGCCCCGACCATGAGAAGACCTTCACTGCTGCCGCCCGCGTCGGAGGCGTCTCGTACGGCACCGGCACCGGCCGCAGCAAGAAGGAAGCGGAGCAGCAGGCCGCCGAGTCCGCCTGGCGGTCCATCCGGACCGCGGCCGACGAGCGCACCGCTGCGGCGGCGGCCAAGGCCGAGACGGACGAGCCGGCTGCTGACGTCGCCGCCGACGTCGCCGTCGACGCGGATGCCGAACCGGCCGCCGGCGCACCGTCGGCCTCCGCCTGACGCCACACACGCCGAGCGCGACCCGAGTACCCACCCCGCCGGGGGCGGGCGCTCGGGTCGCACTCGTGGACCGATCCTCGGAGGGGGAACGATGCCCGAGCTGCCCGAGGTCGAGGTCGTACGGCGGGGACTGGAGCGGTGGGTCGCCCACCGGACCGTCGCCGAGGCCGAGGTGCTGCACCCGCGTGCGGTACGCCGCCACGTCGCCGGCGCCGAGGACTTCACACACCGTCTGAAGGGCCGTCGTGTCGGTGTCCCCAGCCGCCGCGGCAAGTACCTGTGGCTGCCCCTGGAGGGCACGGACCAGTCCGTCCTGGCCCACCTCGGCATGAGCGGCCAGCTGCTGGTCCAGCCGCACACGGCGGTGGACGAGAAGCATCTGCGGGTCCGGGTCCGCTTCACGGACGCCCTGGACACCGAGCTCCGCTTCGTCGACCAACGCACCTTCGGCGGGCTGTCGTTGCACGAGAACACTTCCGAGGGCCTGCCCGACGTCATCGCGCACATCGCCCGCGACCCGCTCGACCCGCTCTTCGACGACGACGCCTTCCACCGGGCACTGCGCCGCAAGCGCACCACAGTCAAGCGGGCCCTGCTGGACCAGTCACTGATCAGCGGCGTCGGCAACATCTACGCGGACGAGGCGCTGTGGCGGGCCCGCGTCCACTACGAGCGCCCGACGGAGACCTTCACCCGCCCGCGCTCCCAGCTCCTCCTGGACCATGTGCGGGACGTGATGAACGCCGCCCTCGCGGTGGGCGGCACCAGCTTCGACAGCCTCTACGTCGACGTCAACGGCGAGTCGGGCTACTTCGACCGGTCCCTCGACGCCTACGGGCGGGAGGAGCTGCCCTGCCGTCGCTGCGGTACGCCGATACGCCGGCGGCCCTGGATGAACCGGTCCAGCTACTTCTGCCCGAGGTGTCAGCGGGCTCCGCGCGCGTCGTAACTCTCCCGCGCCAGGAGCACGTCGTCCATGCTGTCCTCCAGGAAGTGGATGAGGGACAGCACGCGCCGCGCGGCCTCGTGGCCCAGCGGGGTGAGTTCGTAGTCCACCCGGGGCGGGTTGGTCGGCTGCGCCTCGCGGTGCACCAGGCCGTCGCGTTCCAGCGCGTGCAGCGTCTGGGACAGCATCTTCTCGCTCACCCCGCCGACGCGGCGGCGCAGCTCGTTGAAGCGCAGCGAACCCCCGGACAGCGCCCCGAGCGTCAGCGCGCCCCAGCGCCCCGTCACATGCTCCAGCGTGCCGCGTGAGGGGCACTCCTTGGCGAACGCGTTGTAGGGAAGACCCGGATCCTCCGGATCCCCCGGGTACCGCCGCGTGGTCGTCATACGGTCAGCGTACTTCAGCGCAGCGCTTACCAGCAGAATGCGCTCACCGGAAGTTAGTGCCGAGACGTGCCAAGGGGCACCGAGAAACACGGACGGCGGCCCGGGAAGCCCCGGACCGCCGTCCACGCCACACGCGGTGCGTACCGCCGATGTCCGGCTAGTAGCCGAAGTTCTGGGTCCACCACGGGCCGCCCTGCCCGAAGTGCACGCCCACGCCCAGCGTCTTGAAGTCGCAGTTCAGTATGTTCGCCTTGTGGCCGGGGCTGTCCATCCAGGCTTCCATCACGGCCGCGGCGGTCGCCTGGCCACGGGCGATGTTCTCCCCGCCGAGGTCGGCTATCCCGGCGGCCTTCGCCCTGTCCCACGGGGTGTCGCCGTCGGGGTCGGTGTGGTCGAAGAAGTTGCGCTCGGCCATGTCCTGGCTGAACGCCGCGGCCAGACCCGTCAGCGCACTGTTCGCGGCGACCGGGCTGCAGCCCACCTTGGCCCGCTCCTGGTTGACCAGCTGGAGCACCTGGGCTCCTACGGCGGCCTCCTCGGAGATGTCCACCGGGCTGCTCGGCGCCGGCTTCTCCGGCTCCGGGACGGTCTTGCGGGGCGGTGTCGTCGTCTCGGTCTTCTCGCTCGGCGTCACCGCCGGCTTCTGCTTCTCCGGCGCCTTCTCCGGCGCCTTCGTCTCCGGCGTCTTCGACTGCTCGGCCGAGGGGGCCGACGGAGAGGGCTTCGGCGAGGTGGAGCGCTCGCCGTCGCGGCTGGCGGGGGCGCCGGCCTCACGGCTCTGGCTCTCGAGGCTGCCCGAGGTGCCGCCCTGCTCGCCGGGCGTGTTGGTCGGGGTGCCCGCGGCCTCCACCGTCTCGCCGGGGGAGCTGTCGCCGCCGAGCTTGTAGTTCTCGAGGCCCGGCACCGCGCCCGTGGCCACCGCGACCGTGCCGAGGGCCACCGCGGCGGAGACCCCGAGCAGTCCGGTGCGCACCGGCGTCGCGGCCTTCTTCTTCCGGCGCCGCCCGCCCGAGCCGCCCGAGTGCCGCTCGCCCCCGCCGGGCGTGAAGCCGTCGTCGGGGAAACCGCCCCGCGGGGCGTCCCTGGGCGGGAGGCCGTCGCTCGCGAAGACAGCCGTCTCGGCGGCGGCCATGGAGCGGTCGGGACCGGCCGGGAAGCCGCCGGGGTGGTCGTTCCCGTGGTGTGCCCGGAAAGCGGTTCCGGAGTGGTCGCCCTGCGCGAAGCCGTCCTGAGCGAAGTCGTTCTGCGCGAAGTCGTTCTGCGCGAAGCCGTCCTGAGCGAAGTCGCCCTGAGCGAAGTCGTTCTGTGCGAAGCCGTCCTGCGCGAAGTCGCCGGCGGGGTAACCGTCGCCGAGGCCGTCCTCCGTCGCGAAGAGGTAGGCCTCGCTCCTCGCGGACGTCTCGGCGTACGCCTCCGGATTCAGGTAGGGGGCGATACCCATCGTCGGGGCGTCCGCCGCGTGTGCGCTCAGCGGGCCGTGGCTCTCGTCGTAGCGGCCGTCGTGCTGAGTGACCTCTGTGGCGGCGCGGCCCGTGGCGGCGCGGCCGGCGTCGGAGCGTCGGTGGCGTCCCATGTCCTGGCCTTCCTGATCCTTGCGGTCGACTCGTCCTCGCGATCAACACGAAACTCACACGATCGAGTGAGTTTCATATGAGATTCGTTCGATCGGGACGGTACCGCATGGCGCAAGGGGAGGGAGTGCCCCGAGTGACATTGTCCGGTTAGGTTGCAGTCATGAGTGAGGATGTGCGACTGGTCGCCTGGGTGCGGGGGAGGGTCCAAGGTGTGGGTTTCCGCTGGTTCACCCGGGCCAAGGCGCTGGAGATCGGCGGCCTGAGTGGCTTTGCTCTCAATTTGGGGGACGGGAGGGTCCAAGTGGTCGCGGAGGGCTCCCGGGAACGCTGCGAGGGCCTGCTCGACTGGCTCCAGGACGGCGACACGCCCGGGCATGTGGACGGGGTCACCGAGATATGGGACACACCCCGTGGCGGCTACGAGGGCTTCGCCATCCGCTGATCCCGCCGTGCTCCCGGATCCCCGGGGACCCGGGGAGCGCGTCCCGGTCGGTCCGAAAGCGCGGAAAGCTCCTGGTGATTGCCAAGAACCCCCCGTCGTGGGAGGCTTCCCCGCGCATCCGGTCCACCACGCCCCGAGGGTCGGCACGAGAAGCGCCGCCCTCGCCCGACGGCCGTGCACGCTCGGCCATCCGCCGATACGGGGCGTGATCGTGTTGACCGTCAAACTTTTTGGTGAGACGCTGAAAGCCCCGCGCACCTTAGCTGTTTGGCATGGCTGAACGGCAGCACAACTCCAGGTCTGCCAAGCATCGCGGGTGCTCATCCCTCACGACCCACACCGCACAGGTCGGTCACGCATTGTGGAGGACCATCCATCATGGCAAAGGCGCTTCTCGGTTACGTCGGCGGCTCCGACCCTCGACTCCTCGCCGAGATGCGACGGCTTCAGCGGCGCGTCCAGGACCTGGAATCCGAACTCGTACGGATCCAGGCGGAGAACGACGAGCTCGCGGCTGCCGCTTCTCAGGACAGGATCATGGAGAGCGTTGACGCACACCAGGCGGAGCCTGCGCTGACCTGATCGCTGTACCGCTCCACCCCGGCAGGGCAGCGGTCGGTTCGCCCGTCACCACCGCCACGTCGTCAGAAGTGCAAGGGACGCCCCGGCGTCCCTTCTTTCTTGCCGCCCCCTGCCTGCGTCCCCCTGGCACCCCCTGCGCCGCCCGGTTCCCCCCGGTTCCTTGACTCGCGCATCCTTTCACCGTCTTTAACGTTTGGTGTGCCCTGCGCGTTCACCTGTGAAACCGCCGGTTCATGGAGTGGGACATCCCGGACAGGTAAAGTCCGGCCACGTGCATCTCAAGGCCCTGACCCTCCGAGGCTTCAAGTCCTTCGCCTCGGCGACCACGCTCCGGTTCGAACCGGGCATCACGTGCGTCGTCGGTCCCAACGGCTCGGGCAAGTCCAATGTCGTGGACGCGCTCAGCTGGGTCATGGGAGAGCAGGGTGCCAAGTCGCTGCGCGGCGGCAAGATGGAGGACGTCATCTTCGCCGGCACCACCGGCCGCCCGCCGCTCGGCCGCGCCGAGGTGTCGCTGACCATCGACAACGCCGACGGGGCCCTTCCCATCGAGTACGCCGAGGTCACCATCACGCGGATCATGTTCCGCAACGGCGGCAGCGAGTACCAGATCAACGGCGACACCTGCCGCCTCCTCGACATCCAGGAACTGCTCTCCGACTCCGGCATCGGCCGGGAGATGCACGTCATCGTCGGTCAGGGCCAACTGGACTCCGTGCTGCACGCCGACCCGATGGGCCGCCGCGCCTTCATCGAGGAGGCGGCCGGTGTCCTCAAACACCGCAAGCGCAAGGAGAAGGCGCTGCGCAAGCTGGACGCGATGCAGGCCAACCTCGCGCGCGTACAGGACCTCACCGACGAACTGCGCCGCCAGCTCAAGCCCCTCGGCCGACAGGCCGCGGTCGCCAGAAGGGCCGCCGTCATCCAGGCCGACCTGCGCGACGTCCGCCTGCGCCTCCTCGCCGACGACCTCGTGCGGCTGCGCGACGCGGTCGCGGCGGAGATCGCCGACGAGGCCACCCTCAAGGAGCGCAAGGGCGCCGCCGAGCAGGAACTGCGCACGGCGCTCCAGCGGGAGGCGGCCCTCGAGGACGAGGTGCGCCGGCTCACTCCGCGTCTGCACGGCGCCCAGCAGACCTGGTACGAGCTCTCCCAGCTCGCCGAACGGGTGCGCGGCACCGTCTCGCTGGCCGAAGCACGGGTGAAGAGCGCCACCTCCGCGCCGCCCGAGGAGCGCCGCGGACGCGACCCGGAGGATATGGAGCGTGAGGCCGCCCGCGTCCGCGAGCAGGAGGCCGAGCTGGAGGCCGCCCTCGAGGCCGCCGAACACGCCCTGGAGAACACGGTCGCGCACCGCGCCGAGCTGGAACGCGAGCTCGCCCTGGAGGAACGGCGGCTGAAGGACGCCGCACGTGCCCTCGCCGACCGGCGCGAGGGGCTCGCCCGGCTCACGGGCCAGGTGGGCGCGGCCCGTTCGCGTGCCGCGGCGGCCCAGGCCGAGATCGAGCGCCTGGCCGCGGCCCGCGACGAGGCCCAGGAACGGGCCGTCGCCGCCCAGGAGGAGTACGAGGCCCTGCAGGCCGAGGTCGACGGCCTCGACGCCGGCGACGCGGAACTCGCCGGACGGCACACGGAGGCCGCACAGCGGCTCGCCGGGGCCGAGGCCGCCCTCACCGCCGCCCGCGAGGCGGTCACCGCCGTCGAACGCGAGCGCGCCGCGACCCGGGCCCGCCACGATGCCCTCGCTCTCGGCCTGCGCCGCAAGGACGGCACCGGCGCGCTGCTCGCGGCGCGGGACCGGCTCGCCGGACTGCTCGGCCCCGCCGCCGAACTGCTCACCGTGCCCCCGGGTCACGAGGCCGCCCTCGCCGCCGCCCTCGGGGCCGCCGCCGACGCCCTCGCCGTCACCGGCCCCGCCACCGCCGCCGACGCGATCCGCCTGCTGCGCAAACAGGAAGCGGGCCGCGCCACCCTGCTGCTCACCGGCGCCTTCGACGACGGACCGCGAGAAGCACCCGCCGACGCACCGCACGAGCCGCTCTCCGACGCACCGCACGAGCAGCCCGCGGACGCACCGCACGAGCAGCGCGCAGATGCTCCCGACCGCCCCCCGTACGCCGCCGACCTGGTGCGCGGACCCGCCGAACTCCTGCCCGCCGTGCGCCGGTTGCTGCGGGACGTCGTCGTCGTCGGCACCCTGGAGGACGCCGAGGAACTGGTGCACGCGCGGCCCGAGCTGACCGCCGTGACCGCCGAGGGGGACCTGCTGGGCGCGCACTTCGCGCACGGCGGCTCGGCGGGAGCCCCGAGCCTGCTCGAGGTGCGGGCCTCCGTGGACGAGGCCGCAGCCGAGCTGGAAGAGCTCGGCGTGCGGTGCGAGGAGCTGACCTTGGCCCAGCACACGGCGGCCGAGGAGCGCGGCCGGTGCGCGGCCCTCGTCGAGGAGCTGGGGGAGCGGCGCCGGGCCGCCGACCGGGAGAAGTCCTCCGTCGCCCAGCAACTGGGCCGGCTCGCCGGGCAGGCACGGGGTGCGGCCGGGGAGGCCGAGCGCTCCGCCGCCGCGGCCGCCAGGGCGCAGGACTCCCTGGACAAGGCGCTCACCGATGTGGAGGAACTCGCCGAACGGCTCGCCGTCGCCGAGGAGAGCGTCCCCTTCGGGGAGGGAGAGGAGCCCGACTCCTCCGTGCGGGACCGGCTCGCCGCCGACGGGGCCAACGCCCGCCAGACCGAGATGGAGGCCCGGCTCCAGGTGCGTACGCACGAGGAGCGGGTCAAGGGGCTCGCGGGGCGGGCCGACTCCCTCGACCGGGCCGCCCGCGCGGAACGCGAGGCACGCGCGCGCGTCGAGCAGCGGCGGGCCCGGCTGCGGCACGAGGCAGCCGTCGCCGAGGCCGTCGCGGGCGGCGCCCGGCAGTTGCTCGCGCACGTCGAGGTGTCCCTCGCGCGCGCCGAGGAGGAGCGCACCGCCGCCGAGGCCGCGAAGGCCCGCAGCGAGCAGGAGCTCGCCCGGGCACGCACCGAGGGACGCGATCTCAAGGCGGAACTCGACAAGTTGACGGATTCAGTTCACCGGGGCGAGGTACTCGGCGCCGAGAAGCGGCTGCGGGTGGAGCAGCTGGAGACCAAGGCGTTGGAGGAACTGGGTGTCGAACCGGCCGGGCTGGTGGCGGAGTACGGACCGCACCGACTGGTGCCGCCCTCGCCCCCCGCCGCCGGGGAGGACCTCCCGGACGACCCCGAGCACCCGCGCAACGCGCCTCGCCCCTTCGTACGGGCGGAGCAGGAGAAGCGGTTGAAGGCCGCCGAGCGAGCCTACCAGCAGCTCGGCAAGGTGAACCCGCTCGCGCTGGAGGAGTTCTCGGCACTGGAGGAACGCCACCAGTTCCTCGGCGAGCAGCTGGAGGACCTGAAGAAGACCCGCGCGGATCTGCTCCAGGTCGTCAAGGAGGTCGACGAGCGCGTCGAGCAGGTCTTCAGCGAGGCCTACCGGGACACGGCCCGGGAGTTCGAGGGCGTCTTCTCCCGGCTGTTCCCGGGCGGTGAGGGGCGGCTGGTGCTGACCGACCCCGACAACATGCTCACCACGGGCGTGGACGTCGAGGCGCGTCCGCCGGGCAAGAAGGTCAAACGGCTGTCGCTGCTCTCGGGCGGTGAGCGGTCCCTGACCGCCGTGGCGCTGCTGGTGTCGATCTTCAAGGCGCGGCCGAGTCCGTTCTACGTCATGGACGAGGTCGAGGCCGCTCTCGACGACACCAACCTCCAACGGCTGATCGGCCTCATGCGGGAACTGCAGGAGGCATCGCAGCTGATCGTGATCACCCACCAGAAGCGCACGATGGAGGTCGCCGACGCGCTCTACGGCGTCTCCATGCAGGGCGACGGCGTCTCCAAGGTCATCAGCCAGCGCCTCCGCCAGGCCGGCGCACCCTGTACGCATTCATGATCGTCCATCTGCGTCCCGCGTGCGTACCTTCGACTCTTGAAGCCAGCTTCACGTGAATCTGTCGGCATCTGTTTCATAGCCCTCTGTTGACTTCAGAACTTGAACGCATAGTCTTCGCCATGTTGCTTTTACCTTCAGGTACCTTCAGGTGGACCTCGAAGGGCTGACCCCCCATCCGGTGATGTTGCCGGTGGCCCGAGGAGTTACACGTGACCAGCCCAGCGCAGGCACAGACGTCAGGAGCCGGGACGGCTCACCCCGAGCATCTCGGGCACGTCATCTTCATCACAGCGGCAGCTGCCATGGGCGGCTTCCTCTTCGGTTACGACAGCTCCGTGATCAACGGCGCCGTCGAGGCCATCCGGGACCGCTACGACATCGGCTCGGCCACGCTCGCCCAGGTCATCGCCGTCGCGCTGATCGGCTGTGCCATCGGTGCCGCGACCGCCGGCCGCATAGCCGACCGTGTCGGCCGCATCCGGGTCATGCAGATCGCCGCGGTCCTGTTCACCGTCAGCGCCATCGGTTCCGCCGTTCCCTTCTCCCTCTACGACCTCGCCTTCTGGCGGATCGTCGGCGGTGTCGCCATCGGTATGGCCTCGGTGATCGGCCCGGCCTACATCGCCGAGGTCGCCCCGCCCGCCTACCGCGGCCGGCTCGGCTCCTTCCAGCAGGCCGCGATCGTCGTCGGCATCGCCGTGTCGCAGCTGGTCAACTGGGGCATCCTGAACGCCGCCGGCGGCGACCAGCGCGGCAAGCTGCTGGGCCTGGAGGCATGGCAGCTGATGCTCGGCGTCATGGTCGTCCCGGCCGTGCTGTACGGACTGCTCTCCTTCGCCATCCCCGAGTCCCCCCGCTACCTGATCTCGGTCGGCAAGCACGAGCGCGCCCGGAAGATCCTCGAAGAGGTCGAGGGCAAGAACGTCGACCTGGACACCCGCGTCCGCGAGATCGAGACGGCGATGCACAGCGAGGAGAAGTCCCGCTTCAAGGACCTCCTCGGCGGCAGCTTCTTCTTCAAGCCGATCGTCTGGGTCGGGATCGGCCTGTCGGTCTTCCAGCAGTTCGTCGGCATCAACGTCGCGTTCTACTACTCGGCGACGCTGTGGCAGTCGGTCGGCGTCGACCCGGCGGACTCGTTCTTCTACTCCTTCACCACGTCGATCATCAACATCGTCGGCACCGTCATCGCGATGATCTTCGTCGACCGCATCGGCCGCAGGCCGCTCGCGATCATCGGCTCCTCCGGCATGGTGATCGGCCTCGCGCTGGAGGCCTGGGCGTTCTCCTTCGACCTCGTCGACGGCAAGCTGCCCGCCACCCAGGGCTGGGTCGCGCTGGTCGCCGCCCACATGTTCGTGCTCTTCTTCGCCCTGTCGTGGGGTGTGGTCGTCTGGGTCATGCTCGGCGAGATGTTCCCGAACCGGATCCGCGCCGCCGCACTGGGCGTGGCCGCCGCCGCGCAGTGGATCGCCAACTGGGCCATCACCGCGAGCTTCCCGTCGCTGGCCGAGTGGAACCTGTCGACCACCTACATGATCTACACGTTCTTCGCGGCGCTCTCCATCCCGTTCGTCCTGAAGTTCGTCAAGGAGACGAAGGGCAAGGCCCTGGAGGAAATGGGCTGACCGCGCCCGCGGGACCGACGGTCCACGGACCCGTCCCGCCCGAGCCCGAGGAGAGGGGTTCAAGTCCCCGCTGCCCCTCTCCTCGTACATCGCCGCCCCGCTCCGGACGACCGTCCGGGCCGGGGCGGTGGTGTGTCCGTACCGTGTGCCGCACGTCCTGACCGGTGCGTCGCCGGCCGCCGGCCACCGGGCCGACGGCCCGGGACGGCACGGACCGTTCCGCGGGGGCCGACATCGGCTGGACCGGGCCGCCCATGACTGATACTGGACCCGTTATGGACATCGTCATCCTTGCTGTAGTCATCGCCGTGGTCGTGTTCGGTGTGCTCGGCGGGCTCATCGTCGGCAGCCGCCGCAAGAAGCAGCCGCCCCCGCCGCCGCCCACCACGCCCGACATCACCGCCCCCCCGGCCGAGCCGCACGTCGGCGACGAGGCCGAGACGCCGCGGGAGGAACCGCGGCGCACCATCGAGGAGGTTGATCTTCCGGACGGCTCCGCCCCGGTCGTCGTCGAGGAGCCGCTCGCCGAGGCTCCCGCGATCGAGATCCCGGAGCCCACCGCCGGCCGTCTCGTCCGGCTGCGAGCCCGTCTCTCCCGTTCACAGAACGCCCTGGGCAAGGGCCTGCTCGTCCTGCTCTCCCGAGAGCACCTCGACGAGGACACCTGGGAGGAGGTCGAGGACACCCTGCTCACCGCCGATGTCGGCGTGCGGCCCACCCAGGAGCTGGTCGAGCGGCTGCGTGAGCGCGTGAAGGTGCTCGGCACCCGCACCCCCGTCGAACTGCGCGGGCTGCTCCGCGAGGAGCTGATCACCCTGGTCGATCCCACGATGGACCGCATCGTGCGCACCGAGACCGAGACCGGTGGTCCGGGCGTCGTGATGGTCGTGGGGGTCAACGGCACCGGCAAGACCACCACCACCGGCAAGCTCGCCCGTGTGCTGGTCGCCGACGGCAACACCGTCGTCCTCGGCGCCGCGGACACGTTCCGCGCCGCCGCCGCCGACCAGCTCCAGACCTGGGGCGAGCGCGTCGGTGCCCACACCGTGCGCGGCCCGGAGGGCGGCGACCCGGCCTCCGTCGCGTTCGACGCGGTCAAGGAGGGCAAGGAGATGGGTGCGGGCGTCGTGCTCATCGACACCGCCGGCCGACTGCACACCAAGACCGGCCTGATGGACGAGCTCGGCAAGGTCAAGCGGGTCGTGGAGAAGCAGGCCCCGCTGGACGAGGTGCTGCTCGTGCTCGACGCCACCACCGGTCAGAACGGCCTGGTCCAGGCCCGGGTCTTCGCCGAGGTCGTCGACATCACCGGCATCGTGCTCACCAAGCTGGACGGAACGGCCAAGGGCGGCATCGTGATCGCCGTCCAGCGCGAACTGGGCGTCCCGGTCAAGCTGATCGGTCTCGGCGAGGGCGCGGACGACCTGGCACCGTTCGAGCCCGAGGCGTTCGTGGACGCGCTCATCGGGGAGTGACCCCGAGGCGGCCCGCCGGACGGCATCCGCACCGACGCGAAGAAGCGCCCGCTTCCGGAAAGCCGGAAACGGGCGCTTCGCCGTGCCGCCCCGCGTACGGCTCCGGGGCCCGCACCTGAGGCCCCGGCCCCGGTGCCTACGCCTGCGACCGGTGCACGACGTACGCCAGCGTGCCCAGGACCAGACGGGCCTCGGGCGGGCGGGGAACCGAGTCGAGGGCGGGGGAGCGCAGCCAGCGCACCGGGCCGAGGCCGCCCCGGTCCGACGCCGGTGCCGTGATGTGCGTACCGGGGCCGAGGCCGCGCAGATCGAGGGCGGCCGGGTCGTCCCAGCCCATGCGGTAGAGCAGCTCGGGGAGCGCGGCGGCGGCGCCGGGGGCGACGAAGAACTGGGCCCGGCCGTCCGGGGTGGCGGCGACCGGGCCGACGGGCAGGCCCATGCGCTCCAGCCGGGCCAGGGCGCGGCACCCGGCGGGCTCGGCCACCTCGATCACGTCGAACGCCCGCCCGACCGGCAGCATCATCGCGGCACCCGGGTAACCGGCCCAGATCTCCGTCACGTCGTCCAGCGGAGCCCCGGCGGGGATCTCCGGGGCGAGGTCGAGCGGATGCGCCCCCGGGGCCCGGCATCCCGCCCGGCCGCAGGAGCAGGCGCCGGCCGCGGCGCGGGCGCCCGGCACCACGTCCCAGCCCCACAGCCCGGTGTACTCCGCCACCACGGTGCCGTCCGACGCGCGGCCCCGGCGGCGTGAGCCGGACCGGATGTCGCGGATGCCCCGGCTGATGCCGATCGTGAAGCCCATGCCCCCTCCAACGGGTCCGACGCACCGGTGGTTACGCAGCGGGCGCGACGCATGACTCTCTGTTCTCGACTTCCCCGTGCCGCGCGACCCGAGTCGGCGCCCGGAAGCACCCGGGGTGGTGTGCGGGGTGGCCCGCGCTCCCGAGTGCATCGCCGCATCCACTGCGGCCGCCCTGTGTCAAGTGAATCGTGAGTCGGCCACCGTGAGTTCATTCGATGGGGTGGCGAATGGTGGCGATTACCGGTTCGCCATGGCTGGACGGGTGATCGTAGCGCTACGTTGTGTGCACGGCTTCTTGGGGCACATGCACACACGGGTATGCCGGAGGCAACTCGGCTTTCCGTTCGGTGGGTGGCATCCGCCGGACGGCGGCCCCGGCAACCGGCATTCTGATAGGGCTTGGCGCACTCAGCGGCGAGTGGTTTCAGGGATGGGGGCGTTCCAGTGAGCGGCAACGGCGGTGGCGGGACGAGCGCTGCGGGTACGGAGAAGCGTCCGAACGAGCTGCTCACCTCGTGGTTCCTCCGCAGCGGCTGGTCCAAGGGCGAACTCGCCCGCCAGGTCAACCGCAGAGCCCGCCAACTGGGCGCCAACCACATCTCCACCGACACCTCGCGGGTGCGCCGCTGGCTGGACGGCGAGAACCCGCGCGAGCCCATCCCGCGCATCCTGTCCGAGCTGTTCTCCGAGCGCTTCGGCGTCGTGGTGTCCGTCGAGGACCTGGGGCTGCGCACCAGCCGGCCCTCGCCCTCCGCGACCGGCGTCGACCTGCCCTGGACGGGCCCGCAGACCGTGGCCCTGCTCAGCGAGTTCTCGCGCAGCGACCTCATGCTCGCGCGGCGCGGCTTCCTCGGGAGCTCGCTGGCCCTCTCCGCGGGCCCGTCCCTCATCGAGCCCATGCAGCGCTGGCTCGTCCCCACACCGTCCGCCGCCCAGCCCCGTCCGGAGTCAGGGCCGGCCGTCCCGGGGCACACCCGCGGCCGGCTGTCCCAGCCGGAGCTGGACCTGCTGGAGACCACCACCGTGATGTTCCGGCAGTGGGACGCCCAGTGCGGCGGCGGCCTGCGCCGCAAGGCCGTCGTCGGGCAGCTGCACGAGGTGACGGACCTGCTCCAGGAACCCCAGCCCGACCCGATCCGGCGGCGGCTGTTCAAGGTCGCCGCCGAACTCGCCGAACTGGCCGGCTGGATGTCGTACGACGTCGGGCTCCAGCCCACCGCGCAGAAGTACCTCGTGCTCGCCCTGCACGCGGCCAAGGAGGCGGGGGACCGGCCGCTGGGCTCGTACATCCTGTCGAACCTGAGCCGTCAGATGATCCACCTCGGCCGGCCCGAGGACGCCCTGGAACTCATCCACCTCGCGCAGTACGGCAGCCGTGACTGCGCGAGCCCGCGCACCCAGTCGATGCTGTACGCGATGGAGGCCCGCGCCTACGCCAACATGGGCCAGCCCGGCCGGTGCAAGCGCGCGGTCAGGATGGCCGAGGACACCTTCGCCGAGGTCGGCGAGTGGGACGAACCGGACCCCGACTGGATCCGCTTCTTCTCCGAGGCCGAGCTGTACGGCGAGAACTCCCACTCCTTCCGCGACCTCGCCTACGTCGCCGGCCGCAGCCCCACGTACGCCTCCCTCGCCGAGCCGCTGATGGAGCGGGCCGTGGAGCTGTTCGCCCAGGAGCGCGCCGACTACCAGCGGTCGTACGCGCTCAACCTGATCGGCATGGCCACCGTGCACCTCCTGCAGCGTGAGCCCGAGCGGGGCGCGGTCCTCGCCACCGAGGCCATCGGAGCGGCCAAGAAGGTCCGCTCCGAGCGGGTCAACACACGTATCCGAAAGACGGTCGACACGGCCGTCCGTGACTTCGGCGACCTTGCCGAGGTCGTCGACCTCACCGAGCGGCTCGCCATCGAGTTGCCGGAGACCGCCGAAGCGGTCTGACCCCCGAAGCGGTCTGACCCCTAAAACCCGCCAGGAACCCCCGAAGGACCGCAGGGACCTCCGGGAAAACCCCAGACCCCGGCCGCGGCCGGCCCTCCCGAACTGCCCGACTCGGCTCCCCCATGCCAGGTCATCGGAAGGCCCGCCGCGGTCGGTACCCCCCTTTGCGCCTAAACCGGCGCCGCTCTCGCGGATGTGGTGCTCGCCGTCGGGGTTGCTCAATTGATGGTTGCGGTGCCCTGTGGCGAAGACCGGGTCACGGCCAGGACCGGCACTCCCCGGATCCGGCGGTTCATCGGTCCGTAACACACCGGGTGCCTTCGTCACGGCGGCGAAACAGCGAGGGGCCTCCACCGAAACGGCGCTGCGCGAGTCTCGTGGCGCAGAACCGGCCCGCCCCTCACGACCCGCTCGGGTTCCACCCGCACGGGGCCGTACCGACGACGAGGAGACGCCGATGGCAGCAGCCATCACCCTTGCCGCGGAGACGCCCACGCTCTCTGCCGCCAACACAGGGTTCATGCTCATCTGCTCCGCCCTGGTGATGCTCATGACCCCGGGCCTGGCCTTCTTCTACGGAGGCATGGTCCGCGTCAAGAGCACCCTGAACATGCTGATGATGAGCTTCATCAGCCTGGGGATCGTCACCGTCCTGTGGGTGCTGTACGGCTTCTCCATGGCGTTCGGCACCGACTCCGGCGGCGTCATCGGCTGGAACTCCGACTGGATCGGCCTGACCGGCATCGGCCTGACCGAACTCTGGGACGGCTACACCATCCCCGTCCTCGTCTTCCTGGTCTTCCAGCTGATGTTCGCCGTCCTCACCCCCGCCCTGATCAGCGGAGCGCTCGCGGACCGCGTGAAGTTCACCGCGTGGGCGCTGTTCATCACCCTGTGGGCCACCCTCGTCTACTTCCCGGTCGCCCACTGGGTCTGGGGCGCCGGCGGCTGGGCCTTCGAACTGGGCGTCATCGACTTCGCCGGCGGGACGGCCGTCCACATCAACGCCGGTGCCGCCGCCCTCGGCGTGATCCTGGTGATCGGCAAGCGCATCGGCTTCAAGAAGGACCCGATGCGCCCGCACAGCCTGCCGCTGGTCATGCTCGGCGCCGCGCTGCTGTGGTTCGGCTGGTTCGGCTTCAACGCCGGCTCCTGGCTCGGCAACGACGACGGCGTCGGCGCGCTGATGTTCGTCAACACCCAGGTCGCCACCGCCGCCGCCGTACTCGGCTGGCTCGCCTACGAGAAGATCCGCCACGGCGCGTTCACCACGCTGGGCGCCGCCTCCGGCGCGGTCTCGGGTCTGGTCGCCATCACACCGGCCGGCGGCGCGGTCTCCCCGCTCGGCGCGATCGCGGTCGGCGCCGTCGCCGGTGTGCTGTGCGCCATGGCCGTCGGCCTGAAGTACCGGTTCGGCTACGACGACTCCCTGGACGTCGTCGGCGTCCACCTGGTCGGCGGCGTCATCGGCTCCCTGCTCGTCGGCCTCCTCGCCAGCGGCAAGGGCCAGTCGGACGTCCAGGGACTCTTCTACGGCGGCGGCCTCGACCAGTTCTGGAAGCAGTGCGCCGGAGTCTTCGGCGTCCTCGCCTACTCCCTGGTCGTCTCCGCGGTCCTCGCCCTCCTCCTGGACCGGACGATCGGCATGCGCGTCTCCGAGGACGACGAGGTGGCCGGCATCGACCGGGCCGAACACGCCGAGACCGCGTACGACTTCAGCGGCGCCGGCGGCGGTGCCGCCCGCAACGCCGCCCAGGCGCCCCTCGCCCCGGCCGAGAACAAGAAGGTGGACGCGTGAAGCTCATCACCGCCGTCGTCAAGCCGCACCGGCTCGACGAGATCAAGGAGGCCCTGCAGACCTTCGGGGTGCACGGCCTGACCGTCACCGAGGCCAGCGGCTACGGCCGCCAGCGCGGCCACACCGAGGTCTACCGCGGTGCCGAGTACACCGTCGACCTGGTGCCCAAGATCCGCATCGAGGTGCTGGTCGAGGACGAGGACGCCGAACAGCTCATCGACGTGATCGTCAAGGCGGCCCGCACCGGCAAGATCGGCGACGGCAAGGTCTGGTCGGTCCCGGTCGGGACCGCCGTCCGGGTCCGCACCGGTGAACGCGGCCCGGACGCGCTCTGAGCAGGGCGAACGGAACAGGAGCCACCGGATGACGGGGACGGGCACGGACGACGGGACGAAGGACTCGGGGCCCGGCGGCTACGCGGCGGCCCGGCTGCACCTCCTCACCGGGGAGACGCGGTCCGGGCCGCCGCGCCGCGCCGCCCTCGCGCACCTCACGGACGACTGGCTCGCCGGGCTCTTCGCGGCGGGTGCCCAGGGGGCGCGCGGGGTCTCCCTGGTCGCCGTGGGCGGCTACGGGCGCGCGGAACTCTCCCCGCGCAGCGACCTCGACCTGCTCCTGCTGCACGACGGCGGCGACCCCGAGGCGGTCACCGCCCTCGCCGACCGCCTCTGGTACCCCGTCTGGGACCTGGGCCTGGACCTCGACCACTCCGTCCGCACCCCGGCCGGGGCCCGCAGGACCGCGGGCGAGGACCTGAAGGTCCAGCTCGGCCTGCTGGACGCCCGGCACATCGCCGGCGACCTCGGCCTCACCACCGCACTGCGCACGGCGGTGCTCGCCGACTGGCGCAACCAGGCACCGAAGCGGCTCCCCGCCCTCCAGGAGCTGTGCGCCGAACGCGCCCAACGCACAGGCGAGTTGCAGTACCTCCTGGAACCCGACCTCAAGGAGGCCCACGGCGGGCTCCGCGACGCCACCGCCCTGCGCGCCGTCGCCGCCTCCTGGCTCGCCGACGCCCCGCGCGAGGGCCTGGCCGACGCCCGCCGCCGCCTCCTCGACGTACGGGACGCCCTGCACCTGGCCACCGGGCGCGCCACCGACCGGCTCGCGCTGCAGGAACAGGACCAGGTCGCGGCCGAACTCGGCATGCTCGACGCGGACGTGCTGCTGCGGCAGGTCTACGAGGCCGCGCGCGTCATCGCGTACGCCAGTGACGTCACCTGGCGCGAAGTGGCGCGCGTGCTGCGCTCCCGCGCGGTACGGCCCAGACTGCGCGCCCTCCTGGGCGGCGGGAAAGCGGCGCCCGAGCGGTCCCCGCTGGCCGAAGGGGTCGTGGAACAGGACGGCGAGGTGGTGCTCGCCCGCACCGCACGCCCCGAACGCGACCCCGTGCTCCCGCTGCGCGCCGCGGCCGCCGCCGCCCAGGCCGGGCTGCCGCTCTCCCTGCACGCCGTACGGCGCATGGCGGCCACCGCGCACCCCCTGCCCATCCCCTGGCCCGCCGAGGCGCGGGAACAACTGGTGACCCTGCTGGGCTCCGGCCGGCCCACGGTCCAGGTCTGGGAGGCGCTGGAGGCGGAGGGCCTGGTCGACAGCCTGCTCCCGGACTGGGAACGGGTCCGCTGCCGCCCCCAGCGCAACGCCGTGCACCTGTGGACCGTGGACCGGCACCTCATCGAGACCGCCGTCCGCGCCTCCGAGTTCACCCGGCGCGTGCACCGGCCCGACCTGCTCCTGGTCGCCGCGCTGCTGCACGACATCGGCAAGGGGTGGCCCGGCGACCACGCGACGGGCGGCGAGGTCATCGCCAGGGACGTGGCCGCCCGCATCGGCTTCGACCAGCACGACGTCACGGTGATCGCCTCCCTCGTACGCCACCACCTGCTGCTCGTCGAGACCGCCACCCGGCGCGATCTGGAGGACCCGGCCACCGTGCGCGCGGTCGCCGAGGCCGTCGGCTCCCGGAGCACTCTCGAACTGCTGCACGCCCTCACCGAGGCGGACGCCCTCGCCACCGGACCCGCCGCCTGGTCGTCCTGGCGCGCCTCACTCGTCGCCGACCTCGCGGAACGGGTCGCCGCCGTGCTGTCCGGGGACCTCTCGGCCGGCCCCGAGGAGACCACGCCCACCGCGGAACAGGAACGCCTCGCCGTCGAGGCGGTCGCCACGGGCGGGCCGGTGCTGTCCCTGCGGGCCCGGACCGAACCGCCCACCGAGCCCTCCGGCGACCCCGAACCGCTGGGCGTGGAACTGCGCATCGCCGTGCCCGACCAGGAGGGCGTGCTGCCCGCGGTGGCCGGGGTGCTCGCCCTGCACCGGCTGACCGTACGGACCGCGGAGCTGCGGGCGCTGGACCTCCCGGCCGGTGTCGACGGCTCCGTGCTGCTGCTGGACTGGCGGGTCGCCGCCGAGTACGGCTCCCTGCCCCAGGCCGCCCGGCTCCGCGCCGACCTGGTCCGGGCCCTGGACGGCACCCTCGACATCGCCGGCCGGCTCGCCGAACGGGACGCCGCGTACCCGAGGCGGCGGGGCGTGGTCGCGCCCCCGGCCCGGGTGACGGTCGCCCCGGCCGCCTCCCGGCACGCCACGGTGATCGAGGTCCGGGCGCAGGACGCCCCCGGACTGCTGTTCCGGATCGGGCGGGCGCTGGAGGACACGGGGGTACGGGTGCGCAGCGCGCACGCGAGCACGCTGGGGGCGAACGCGGTGGACGCTTTCTACGTGACCTGCCCGGAGGGCACGCCCCTGCCCGGCGAGGAGGCGGTGGCCGTGGCCCGGAAGCTGGAGGAGACGTTGCGGGCGTGACCTTCTGGTCAGGTCATGCGTTCACCGGATGTGCTCCCCGCCGACGCGGGGATGGTCCGATGGGTTCGTTGTCCAACCTGCTCGGAATTCTCTGCTCCCCGCCGATGCGGGGATTTCGTCCCTGACCGCTCTCCGTAGCGGGCAGGGACGATTTGCTTGCCGGGCCGGATACTCTGGAGGGCAGCCCAGTTCCGCTCCCGACCCCGAGGACCGACGCCGCCGTGTTCGATACTCTCTCCGACCGCCTCAGCGCGACCTTCAAAAACCTCCGCGGAAAAGGCCGGCTGAGCGAAGCGGACATCGACGCCACGGCGCGTGAGATCCGCATCGCTCTGCTGGAAGCGGACGTGGCCCTGCCGGTCGTCCGCACGTTCATCAAGAACGTCAAGGAGCGCTCGCTCGGCGCCGAGGTCTCCAAGGCGCTGAATCCCGCCCAGCAGGTCCTCAAGATCGTCAATGACGAGCTCGTCCACGTGCTCGGCGGCGAGACCCGCCGGCTGCGCTTCGCCAAGCAGCCGCCGACCGTGATCATGCTGGCCGGTCTGCAGGGTGCCGGTAAGACCACCCTCGCGGGCAAGCTCGGCAAGTGGCTCAAGGACCAGGGGCACTCGCCGGTGCTGGTCGCCGCCGACCTCCAGCGCCCCAACGCCGTCAACCAGCTGAGCGTCGTCGCCGAGCGCGCGGGTGTCGCCGTCTACGCGCCCGAGCCGGGCAACGGCGTGGGCGACCCGGTGAAGGTCGCCAAGGACTCCATCGAGTTCGCGAAGACCAAGGTCCACGACATCGTGATCGTGGACACCGCCGGCCGCCTGGGCGTCGACCAGGAGATGATGCAGCAGGCCGCGGACATCAGGGACGCCGTCAGCCCCGACGAGATCCTGTTCGTCGTCGACGCGATGATCGGTCAGGACGCCGTCAACACCGCCGAGGCGTTCCGCGACGGCGTCGGCTTCGACGGCGTGGTGC
Organism: Streptomyces cathayae; assembly: GCF_029760955.1. GTDB lineage: Bacteria > Actinomycetota > Actinomycetes > Streptomycetales > Streptomycetaceae > Streptomyces > Streptomyces cathayae. The sequence goes on along the minus strand of NZ_CP121682.1, from coordinate 2,348,839 downwards.
TCTCCAAGCTCGACGGTGACGCCCGCGGTGGTGCGGCGCTGTCGATCCGTCAGGTCACCGGCAAGCCGATCATGTTCGCGTCGAACGGTGAGAAGCTCGACGAATTCGACGCCTTCCACCCGGACCGGATGGCCTCCCGCATCCTCGACATGGGTGACCTGCTCACCCTGATCGAGCAGGCGGAGAAGACCTTCAGCCAGGAAGAGGCCGCCCAGATGGCCTCCAAGCTGGCGTCCAAGAAGGGCCAGGACTTCACCCTGGACGACTTCCTGGCCCAGATGGAGCAGGTCAGGAAAATGGGCAGCATCTCGAAGCTGCTCGGCATGCTGCCCGGCATGGGGCAGATCAAGGACCAGATCAACAACCTGGACGAGCGGGACGTCGACCGCACCGCCGCGATCATCAAGTCGATGACCCCGGCCGAGCGCCAGGAGCCGACGATCATCAACGGCTCGCGCCGTGCCCGTATCGCCAAGGGCTCCGGTGTCGAGGTCAGCGCCGTGAAGAATCTGGTCGAGCGGTTCTTCGAGGCGCGGAAGATGATGTCCCGCATGGCCCAGGGCGGCGGCATGCCGGGGATGCCCGGGATGCCGGGCATGGGCGGCGGTCCCGGCCGGCAGAAGAAGAAGCAGAAGCAGGCCAAGGGCAAGCAGCGCTCCGGCAACCCGATGAAGCGCAAGCAGCAGGAGCAGGAGGAGGCCGAGCGCCGCGCGGCGGCCGCGGAGGGCGGCAACGCCTTCGGGCTGCCGCAGCAGGGCGGCCAGGACTTCGAGCTGCCCGACGAGTTCAAGAAGTTCATGGGCTGAGAAGTCCGCGGCCGGCGGCCCCGTGCCGGTGTCAGGGCGTCCGTGCGATCAGGTACCGGAACACGTTCGGCATCCACACGGTGCCGTCCTGCCGCTGGTACGGGTGCAGTGCCTCGGCGAGTTCCTTGTGCACCTGCACCTGGTCCGTCGCGGTGATCGCCGGGTCGAACAGTCCCGTCGAGAGCAGTCCCCGTACGGCACTGTTCACGTCGGCGTACCCGAAGGGGCAGGCCACCCTTCCCGAGCCGTCCGGCCGAAGGCCCGCGCGCTGGGCGACCTGCTCCAGATCGTCGCGGTGCGCGGGGCGCCAGGTGCCCGTGCCGCGCACCGGTTCCGCCAGCCGGGTGGCGACCCGGAGCACGGACGCCGTGGCGCACCGCTCCGGCGGGCCCCAGCCGGTGAGGACCACGGCCGCTCCGCGTCCGGCGAGCGGCGTTGCCTCGGCGAGCAGCGCCCCCAGTTCCTCCGCGTCGCCGGCGCGGCAGCCGATCGGTTCGAAGGCGGTCACCACGGTGTACCCGGTGGTGTCCGTCCGGGCCGCCCCGGGGGAGCCGTCAACGATCCGGGTGTCCGCGCGCCCAGGTGCGCGTGGCTTCCGCCCGGCGGGCCGCAGCCGTTCGCGCGCGTGGGCCAGCCGGTCGGACGAGGTGTCGACACCGGTGACCGCGGCGCCCCGGGAGGCCGCCATCAGCAGGGCGAGCCCCGAACCGCAGCCGAGGCCGAGCAGCCGTGTCGCGGGCCCCACGTCCAGCCGCCGGTAGACGGCCTCGTAGAGCGGTACGAGCATCCTCTCCTGTATCTCGGACCAGTCGCGCGCGCGTGCCCGCCGGTCCACGCGAGGACCGTGCCCCGTAGGACCGTGTCCGACAGGACCGTGTCCCGTACGAGGAAGGTGCTGCCCCACGAGCGTAGGTGTCATAGGTGAGCGCCCCAATCAGCCGAGAGTTGCCGCCATGCCTGACTACGTGACCCCCGTGCAGTGCGCCAGCGTTCCCCCGTATGCCAGGAAACTCCGCCCCCGCCCCGGCGTCCAGTGGAACGGGGCGGTGGTTTGGGAGTCGCTCGTGCCAGTGGCAAGAACTCACATTCCGGCAATCACGGGGCGATGAGCCGGTTCCGGCCAAGGTCCGCAAACCCCTGATCGAGGTCGTGTCCGGCCGTGTCCGGTCGCGTCCGCCCATAAGGTCCGGGCCGGTGTCGGGTGCCGTCGGCGGACCCGGTAACGTCACGGTCGTGGCACCCGTCCACCGGGCGTCGTGGCACCCGTCCACCGGACCGGGGTGCTCCGCCGCGGGAGAGCGGCCGAAACGCCCCTTGCGTACCCGTGGACCGCAGACGCACCGGCGCGCGGGCCCCGCGTACGCGCCGGGCCGGAGGGCGCTGTACGTCGGCCTACGCACCACCTTGAGGTGAGCTGCGAGGCTTCTCCGCAGATCAGCGCACCCGCCCGTGGTCGGGACGCATGAGCGGGTACTGACGGGTAAGGGCAAAATATTTGGGATGCCCCGGAATCGGAACACAGAGGCACCCCGGCTCGTTGTCATTACGTGAGCACGACACAGACACCACCTGTACTCGCCGCAGAACTGGCGCAGGCGTGGGCCGATATTCAGCGGTACCACTCCGAGCTGCCCGATCTTGCCGCGCCCGAGTCCCTGATCGGGGAGTCGTCGTCCGCGTGCGGTCACGAACTCTCCTTCGAACGACTGCTGCATGAGGCAGTCCATGGCGTCGCCGCCGCGCGCGGCGTACGCGACACCTCCCGCGCCGGCCGCTACCACAACCGTCGTTTCCTCGCGATCGCCGAGGAACTGGGCCTGGACCATCCCGACGAGCCACATCCCAGCAGCGGCTTCTCGCTGGTCGCACTCACCCCGGAGGCGAAGCGCCGCTACCGCCCGACGACGGAGCGTCTCCAGCGCGCCCTGAAGGCACATTCCGCCGCGACCGCGGGCGACACCGCCCGCAGCTTCCGAGGTCCGGCGGCACGGCACGGTTCGTCCGGCGGTGGTGTGCGCGTCAAGGCCGTCTGCGACTGCGGTCGCAATGTGCGCGTCGTCCCGTCGGTGCTGGCCCAGGCCCCCATCGTCTGCGGCGGCTGCGGCAAGCCGTTCAGGATCCCTGAGGCGGTGGCCTCGGCGGCGAGCTGACGACGACCCGGCATCTCGTGGGTGCCGGCCGCGTCGGGACGGGCTCCGGGGGCGTGCGGGTGTCGTTCCGCACGCCGCTTCGGGGCCGGTCGTGCCGCAGGGCGGCCCCGCCCGGCGTGACGGCGCCACCGCGTCGCGCCGGGCGGGGCCGAGGGCTGCCCGCGTGCGGGCCCGCGGTCCCGGGCGCCCCGCGGGGTGTGGCACAATGACTAGCTGTACTCGACAGCCGCACAGGAACCCTCTCGCCTCCGGCTGACGCGTCCATCGGGCACTCGGGTACCGCAACCCCACGCGGCCGTCCCGCCGTGCCCCACCACGTCAATCCAGGAGAACTCACTCCCGTGGCAGTCAAGATCAAGCTGAAGCGTCTGGGCAAGATCCGTTCGCCTCACTACCGCATCATCGTCGCCGACTCCCGTACCCGCCGTGACGGCCGGGCCATCGAGGAGATCGGCAAGTACCACCCGACGTACAACCCGTCGGTGATGGAGGTCGACGCCGAGCGTGTGGCGTACTGGCTCGGTGTCGGCGCCCAGCCGACCGAGCCCGTGATGGCCATCCTCAAGAAGACCGGCGACTGGCAGAAGTTCAAGGGCGAGCCCGCCCCGGCCCCGCTGCTGCAGCCGGCCGAGAAGGCCGAGCGCCCGTCGTTCGACGCGTTCGGCGGCGAGGACGAGGGCAAGGGTGAGGCGATCACCCAGAAGAAGAAGGCGGAGAAGAAGGACGAGGCCGCCGCTGAGTCCTCCTCGTCTGCGTCGACCGAGGCCTGAGCATGCTCGAGGAGGCTCTCGAGCACCTCGTGAAGGGCATCGTCGACCATCCTGACGATGTGCAGGTCGCCTCGCGCGACCTGCGCCGCGGGCGGGTGCTCGAGGTCCGGGTCCACCCGGACGACCTCGGCAAGGTGATCGGCCGCAACGGCCGCACCGCACGCGCTCTGCGGACCGTCGTGGGCGCCATCGGCGGCCGCGGTGTCCGTGTCGACCTCGTCGACGTGGACCACGTCCGCTGACGCTCAGCGCAACCGGCTCGGGCCGGGGAGGGCCTCAGGGCCGTCCCCGGCCCGTCGTCGTACGACAGGAGATCAAGCACAGTGCAGCTGGTAGTCGCTCGCATCGGCCGTGCTCACGGCATCAAGGGCGAGGTCACCGTGGAGGTCCGCACCGACGAGCCGGAGCTGCGGCTCGGGCCCGGCGCCGTCCTGGCCACCGATCCCGCCACCGCCGGTCCGCTCACCATCGAGACCGGCCGGGTGCACAGCGGTCGTCTCCTGCTGCGTTTCGAGGGCGTCCGCGACCGCACCGGTGCCGAGGCGCTGCGCAACACCCTGCTCATCGCCGAGGTCGACCCGGACGAGCAGCCCGAGGACGAGGACGAGTACTACGACCATCAGCTGATCGACCTGGACGTCGTCACCGAGGACGGGCAGCACGTCGGCCGGATCACCGAGATCTCCCACCTGCCGACGCAGGATCTGTTCGTGGTGGAACGCCCCGACGGCAGTGAGGTGTTCGTGCCGTTCGTGGAGCAGATCGTCACCGGGATCGACCTCGAGGAGCAGCGCGCGGTCATCGACCCGCCGCCGGGCCTGATCGACGACCGGGGTGCCGAGGACGAGTTCGCTGATGACCACGGCGCTGACCACGGCGCTGAACAGGGTGCTGACCACGGCGTCTCGTCGCGGGACGAGGCCTGATGCGGCTCGACGTCGTCACCATCTTCCCCGAGTACCTCGAACCGCTGAACGTCTCCCTCGTGGGCAAGGCACGCGCACGGGGACAGCTGGACGTCCAGGTGCACGACCTCCGCTCGTGGACCCACGACCGGCACCACACCGTCGACGACACCCCGTACGGCGGCGGCCCCGGCATGGTCATGAAGACCGAACCGTGGGGCGAGGCGCTCGACGAGGTCCTGGCGGACGGCTATGAGGCCGGTGCCCACGAACCCGCCCTGATCGTCCCCACTCCCAGCGGCCGTCCCTTCACCCAGGAACTCGCCGTCCAGCTCTCCGAGTGCCCCTGGCTGATCTTCACCCCGGCCCGTTACGAGGGCATCGACCGGCGCGTCGTCGACGAGTACGCGACCCGTGTGCCCGTCCACGAGGTGTCCATCGGCGACTACGTCCTGGCCGGCGGCGAGGCGGCCGTCCTCGTGATCACCGAGGCGGTGGCCCGGCTGCTGCCCGGTGTCCTGGGCAACGCCGAGTCCCACCGGGACGACTCCTTCGCCCCGGGCGCGATGGCGAGCCTCCTGGAAGGGCCCGTCCACACCAAGCCGCCCGTCTGGCGGGGCCGGGGGATCCCCGAGGTGCTGCTCAGCGGGCACCACGGGAAGATCGCCCGCTGGCGGCGCGACGAGGCGCTCAGGCGCACCACCGCGCACCGGCCCGACCTCATCGAGCGCTGCGATCCGGGGGCCTTCGACAAGAAGGACCGCGAGATGCTCTCCATCCTGGGCTGGGAACCGGACCCGGAGGGGGAACCCCACGGACGATTTTGGCGCAGGACCGGCGGCGTGGAACAATAGGCCGCTGTTGTGCGCCGTCCGGCGTGCGCCCCTGCCGCAGGGGGACACGACGCCCGCCCCGCACCGCACACCCGAGATCCGAACCTCTAGTTGCCGTTGATGACCTGCGGCATCAGCGAAGAAAGCAGACGAAATGTCTCACCTGCTCGACTCCGTCGACTCCGCGTCGCTGCGCAGCGACATCCCGGCCTTCCGTCCCGGTGACACCGTCAACGTCCACGTGCGCGTCATCGAGGGCAACCGCACTCGTGTGCAGCAGTTCAAGGGCGTGGTGATCCGCCGCCAGGGTGCCGGCGTGCGCGAGACCTTCACGGTCCGCAAGGTCTCCTTCTCCGTCGGCGTCGAGCGCACCTTCCCGGTGCACACCCCGATCGTGGAGAAGATCGAGCTCGTCACCAAGGGTGACGTCCGTCGCGCCAAGCTGTACTACCTGCGCGAGCTGCGCGGCAAGGCGGCGAAGATCAAGGAGAAGCGCGAGAACTGAGCGTTTTTCCGAGGTGAGCCCGGGGCCGGATAACATCTGGCCTCGATGGACACCGAAGCACAGCCGACAGAGCGCGACCGCTCCTCCCACCCGGCCGGACCCGAGGACACCTCGGAGGCCCCGGGTCAGGAGGAACGGTCGCGTTCCTCGTTGGCGCCGCGTCTCGTGGGCGGGCTCCCCGGAGGGTGGATCACCGCGACCCTGCTGTCGGTGCTGCTGCTCCTGTTCGTGCTCAGCACGTTCGTGGCGCGGCCGTTCCAGATCCCCAGCGGATCGATGGAACCCTCGTTGAGGGACGGGGACCGCGTTCTCGTACTGAAGTTGGCATACCGTTTCGGAGCCGGGCCGCAACGCGGCGACGTGGTGGTGTTCGACGGCACCGGGTATTTCGGGGACACCGACTACATCAAGCGCGTTGTCGGTGTGGGCGGAGACCGTGTGGTCTGCTGCGACAGGGAGGGGAGGATCCGGGTGAACGGCCGGTCGGTCGACGAGTCGGGCTTCCTGTTCCCCGGCGAGAGCGCGTCCACCGTACCCTTCGACGTCGTCGTGCCCGAGGGACGTCTGTTCGTCCTCGGCGATCACCGCGGCGACTCCAGCGACTCCCGCGACCGTCTCGGATCGCCCGGCGGCGGCATGGTCCCGGTGAGCGCGGTGATCGGCCGCGCCGACTGGATCGTCTCGCCCTTCGACCGCACCACCCGGCTGCACCGCCCCGACGCCTACGCGCGCGTGCCGGCACCGGGGACGAACGCTGCGCACCTCGGGGAGGGGGCCCATGGGTAACCGCGGCAAACCTCGCGGCGGCCCGGTGAGCGCCGCGGAGAACCTGCTGCCCACCGGCGTACGCCGCACGGTCAGCGCGGCCGACGGGCGGAGCCGGGCCGACCGGCGCAAGCTTCAGCGGAAGGTCAAGCGGCGGCGCAGGCAGAGCGCGGTCAAGGAGATACCGCTGCTGATCGGGGTCGCCGTCGTGATCGCGCTGGTGCTGAAGACGTTCCTCGTCCAGGCCTTCGTCATCCCGTCCGGCTCCATGGAGCAGACGATTCAGATCGGCGACCGCGTCCTGGTCGACAAGCTCACCCCGTGGTTCGGCTCCAAGCCGCAGCGCGGGGACGTCGTCGTGTTCAAGGACCCCGGCGGCTGGCTGGAGGACGAGCAGACCACTCCCACGAGGGACGACCCGGTCGGCGTCAAGCAGGTCAAGGACGGGCTCACCTTCATCGGGCTGCTGCCGTCGGAGAACGAGAAGGACCTCATCAAGCGGGTCGTCGGAGTCGGCGGCGACCAGGTCAAGTGCTGCGACACACAGGGCCGGGTCACCGTCAACGGCGTACCCCTGGAGGAGGGCGACTACCTCTACCCGGGCAACGCCCCGTCCACGACGCCGTTCGAGGTCACCGTGCCCGAGGGGCGCCTGTGGGTGATGGGCGACCACCGGTCCAACTCCGCCGACTCCCGTTCCCACCAGGACACCGACTACGGCGGTACCGTCTCCGAGGAGGAGGTGGTGGGCCGGGCCATGGTCATCGCCTGGCCGTTCGCTCACTGGAACACTCTGGACGAGCCGAAAACCTATGCGTCCGTGGCGGACCCGACACGCGGGTCGACCACTGCCGCTCCGCTGTCGCATAGGGTTGCCCAGGACCATTCGAACGGAATGATCCAGCTCCCGACTCCTGCGGAACTCCCGCTCGTTATGGGAGTGGTGGGCCTGCGCCGCGCATGGGGCAGGCGGCGGCACAGCGTGAGGAGCTGGCGTGGGGGATGTGGCGGTTGGCGCACGATCCGGAGCCGACGGCGAGGAGCACCGCGATCGGTCCGCGGGGCCGGACGTCCCGGCCGAGGACAGCGCCGCGGCCCTCGGGAATGACTCCCCGGCGGCCGAGGAGGACAGCGTGAGTGACTACCGCACGAGGAACGGGGACCAGGGGCCGGGCGAACCGCCCCGCCAGGAGAAGAAGCCACGCTCCTTCTGGAAGGAACTGCCCATCCTGATCGGTATCGCGCTGGTGCTGGCGCTGCTGATCAAGACATTCCTGCTGCAGGCGTTCTCGATCCCGTCGGACTCGATGCAGAACACCCTCCAGCAGGGTGACCGCGTCATGGTCGACAAGCTCACCCCCTGGTTCGGTTCCGAGCCCGAGCGCGGCGAGGTGGTGGTCTTCCACGACCCCGACAACTGGCTGGCGGGCGAGCCGACGCCGGACCCCAACGCGCTGCAGAAGGTCCTCAGCTGGATCGGTCTGATGCCGTCCGCGGAGGAGAAGGACCTGATCAAGCGGGTCGTCGGGGTCGGCGGGGACATCGTCGAGTGCAAGGGCACCGGGCCGCTGACGGTCAACGGCGTCGCCCTGAACGAGGCGGCGTACGTCTACCCGGGCAACACCCCGTGCAGCCAGGACGACCAGGGCGGCCAGTTCAGGGTCGAGGTGCCCGAGGGCCACATCTGGGTCATGGGCGACCACCGGCAGAACTCCCGGGACTCCCGGTACAACCAGGCCGACAAGAACAAGGGCATGGTCCCGGTGCGGGAAGTCGTCGGCCGTGCCGTCGTCATCGGCTGGCCGGTCAACCGCTGGGACTACCTCGAGGTCCCGGACACCTTCGACCAGCCCGCGCTGAACAACGAGGCGTCGGCCGGGGCGGCCCTGTCGGTGGCGCCCCAGGGGGTCGCGCTGGTGGGCGCCGTGCCACTGGTGCTGTGGCGGCGCAGGTCCGGTGGTGGCGGCGAGCGCTGAGCGCCGCCGAGAAGAGGGCTGACCCGGCTCGGTACCGCCGGGTAGGGTGCCGTCCATGACTGGTCGGAGCACGACGCGTACGGCTTCGCGGGGCGGCGGTGCGGGCCGGGGCCCGGCGGGCGGCCGGACCGGGCAGCGGCTGTCCTCGCTGGCCGTGGCGCTGGGCATGGTGCTCTTCCTCGGCGGGTTCGCCTGGGGAGCGGTCGTGTACCGGCCGTACACCGTGCCCACCACCTCGATGGCGCCGACGATCGGCGCCGGTGACCGGGTGCTGGCCCAGCGCATCGACAGCGGTGACGTCCGCCGCGGTGACGTCGTGGTCTTCCAGGACACGAACTGGGCGGACGTACCGGTCCTCAAGCGGGTGGTCGCCGTCGGCGGGGACACCGTCTCCTGCTGTGAGGACGGTCGGCTGAAGGTCAACGGCACGAAGATCGACGAACCGTACCTCTCCGAGGACGAGGTGGCCGGGTTCGGCGGCTTCCCGGAGGTGACCGTGCCGGAGGGCCGGCTGTTCCTGCTCGGTGACGAGCGCGCCGGTTCCGTGGACTCCACCTCCCGTCTCACCGACGCCGCGCACGGCACCGTCTCCCGCGGAGCCGTCCAGGCCAGGGTCGACGCCGTGGTCTGGCCGATGGAGGGCATGCTGAAGGCCCCCACCGGCTTCGAGGAGCTCGGCGCCCTCTCTTCGCCGGGGCCGCTGCGGACGGTCGTCGCCCTGGTGATCGCCGGCACGGTACTCATCTTCGGCGGTGCCGCGTACGGCCCCCTCGCCGGGCGGGCCGGAGCCTCCCGGGCGCGGAAGGCGGACGCGGGGGTGTCCGGTGGCCGCTGAGCCGGCCCGCCCGGCCGGGGACTCCCACGACGGCGGGCCGCGCAGGGTCGCCCGCGTGGTGCTGCTCGACCCGCGGGACCGCATCCTGCTGCTGCACGGCCACGAGCCGGACGACCCGGCCGACGACTGGTGGTTCACACCCGGTGGCGGCCTGGAGGGCGACGAGACCCGGGAACAGGCCGCGCTGCGGGAACTCGCGGAGGAGACCGGCATCACCGAGGTGGAGCTGGGGCCCGTGCTGTGGCGGCGGCAGTGCTCCTTCCCGTTCGCGGGCCGCCGCTGGCACCAGGACGAGTGGTACTACCTCGCCCGTACCACCCGGACGGCCACCGGAGCCACGGCGCTGACCGAACTGGAGCGGCGCAGTGTCGCCGGAGTGCGCTGGTGGACGTACCCGGAACTGGCGCGGGCACATGAGACGGTGTATCCGACCAGACTCGCCGAACTGCTGCGCACGCTGCTCGAGGAGGGCCCTCCGGCCGGACCCGTGACCCTCGACACCGAGATCGTCTAGCGAAAGGCCCCAAGATCTGTCCGGCAGGGCAGACCGGCTTCGGGGAACGGGGCCCCTGGGGCTGGCGCACAATGGTGGGATCGCACGGGTGAAGGGGAACATGCCATGAGCGCCGAGGACCTCGAGAAGTACGAGACCGAGATGGAGCTCAAGCTCTACCGGGAGTACCGCGACGTCGTCGGTCTGTTCAAATACGTGATCGAGACCGAGCGTCGCTTCTACCTGACCAACGACTACGAGATGCAGGTGCACTCGGTCCAGGGCGAGGTGTTCTTCGAGGTGTCCATGGCGGATGCCTGGGTCTGGGACATGTACCGGCCGGCCAGGTTCGTGAAACAGGTGCGCGTCCTCACCTTCAAGGACGTGAACATCGAGGAGCTCAACAAGAGCGATCTGGAGCTGCCCGGCGGGTGACGGGAGCTCTGGGCGGGTGACGGGGCCCCTGGCGGGTGACGGAGTTGTCCACAACCGCCGGGTTGTCCACCAAGATCCACTTCGGGCGGCCGACTGCGTGACGGTTGGCGCCGGAGGTGGTGCCGACATGAACACCCAGCAGGCACGCAGCGCACTCGGCAGGTACGGCGAGGCGCTGGCCGCGCGGCGGCTGGCGCAGGCCGGAATGACGGTTTTGGAACGCAACTGGCGCTGCGGCAGAACCGGCGAGATCGACATCGTGGCCAGGGACGGAGACGTCCTCGTCGTCTGCGAGGTGAAGACCCGCAGGGCCGTGTCCTTCCAGCACCCCATGGCGGCCGTCGACGCCGCCAAGGCGAGCCGCCTGCGGGACCTGGCACAGCGCTGGCTCCAGGTACACGGGGGAGCACCGCCCGGTGGCGTCCGCATCGACCTGATCGGCGTCCTGCTGCCGGAGCGGGGCGCGCCCCGGGTCGAGCACGTCCGGGGGGTGGCCTGAGATGGGGTTCGCCCGTACCTGCTCGGTGGCGCTGGTGGGCGTCGAGGGCGTGGTCGTGGAGGTCCAGGCCGACCTGGAACCGGGAGTGGCGGCGTTCACCCTGGTGGGGCTGCCGGACAAGAGCCTGACGGAGAGCCGGGACCGGGTCAGGGCCGCAGTGGTCAACTCCGGTGCGGAGTGGCCGCAGAAGAAGCTCACCGTGGGGCTCAGCCCGGCATCGGTGCCGAAGGCCGGCAGCGGCTTCGACCTGGCCGTCGCCAGCGCCGTCCTGGGCGCCGCCGAGCGGATCGATCCGCGGGTGCTCGCCGACCTCGTGATGGTCGGTGAGCTGGGACTGGACGGCAGAGTGCGACCGGTCCGGGGCACGCTGCCCGCGGTCATCGCGGCGGCCGACGCGGGGTACGAGCAGGTGGTGGTGCCCGAGTGCGCCGCCGCCGAGGCCTCGCTGGTGCCGGGCGTGTCGGTCCTGGGCGTCCGCAGCCTGCGCCAGCTGATCGCCCTCCTCACCGACGAACCCGTGCCCGAGGAGGAACAGGGCGGCCAGGGGCGGCCCGATCCGCTCCTGGCAGGGCTGCGGGTCCCCGGCACCGGCGCGGCCACCGGCATGCACAGCGTCGGCGCGGCCCACTACGGCCCCGGCTGCGACCTCGCCGACCTCGCCGACGTCGTCGGCCAGCTTCCGGCGCGGACCGGGGTGGAGGTGGCGGCGGCCGGCGGGCACCACCTTTTCTTGGAAGGACCACCGGGCGCGGGCAAAACGATGCTTGCGGAGCGGCTGCCCTCGCTCCTGCCCCCGCTCGGCCGGCAGGAGTCGCTGGAGGTCACGGCGGTGCACTCGGTGGCCGGCCTGCTGCCCCCGGGCAAGCCCCTGATCGACACCGCTCCCTACTGCGCCCCGCACCACTCGGCCACGATGCAGGCGCTCGTCGGCGGTGGCCCCGGAACCGCCCGGCCCGGAGCGGTGTCCCTCGCGCACCGGGGCGTGCTCTTTCTGGACGAGACCCCCGAGTTCGGCGGCCGTGCCCTGGACGCCCTGCGCCAGCCGCTGGAGGCCGGGCACGTGGTCATCGCGCGCAGTTCCGGCGTGGTGCGCTTCCCGGCGAGGTTCCTGATGGTGCTCGCCGCCAACCCCTGCCCCTGCGGCCGCTTCTCGACGAAGGAGGCCCTGTGCGAGTGTCCGCCCTCGTTGATCCGCCGCTACCAGGCCCGGCTGTCCGGCCCGCTGCTCGACCGGGTCGACCTGCGGGTCGAGGCCGAGCGCGTCACACGTGCCGAACTGACCGCCGACGGAGCCCGCGGTGAATCCACCGCCACGGTCGCCGACCGGGTGCGCGCGGCCCGCGAACGCGCCGCCGCGCGGCTCACCGGCACCCCGTGGCGCACCAACGGCGACGTCCCCGGACGGGAGCTGCGCCGCCGCTGGCACGCGGCACCCGGCGCGCTGGAGGACGCCGAGCGGAGCCTGGAGCGCGGTGTGCTCAGTGCCCGCGGGCTCGACCGGGTGCTGCGGGTCGCCTGGACCGTCGCCGACCTGGTCGGCCACGACCGGCCCGACGCCAGGGACGTCGCCCTCGCGCTGCAACTGCGCACCGGCGTCCCCCGCGGCGTGCCGATGGCCATCGGAGCGCTGACATGAGCCGCGCCGGCGAGCCCGCGGACGGGCGGCCCGGCCGTGAACCGGCCGGCGGCCGCGGTGACGAGTTCCTCGCCCGGATCTTCCTCACCCGCGTCCTGGAACCCGGCGACGAGACCGGTGGGCGGTGGGTGCGGGAACTGGGCGCACGGCAAGTGGTGTCACGGCTGCGGGACGGAGCCGAGCCGCTGCCGGGGGTGAGCGGCCGGCGGTGGGCCGGACTGCTGGCGCGGGCCGAGCGGGCCGTACCGGACCGGGATCTCGCCGTCGCGCGGGACGCCGGGGCGCGGTTCGTGTGCCCCGGGACGGCCGAGTGGCCCCGGCAGCTCGACGACCTGGGGGACGGCCGGCCCCTCGGGCTGTGGGTGCGCGGCCCCGCCGACCTGCGGATGTGGGCGCTGCGCTCGGTCGCCGTAGTCGGTGCCCGCGCCTGCACCGACTACGGGGCCCACATGGCCGCCACCCTCTCCGCCGAACTCGCCGAACGCGGCTGGGTCGTGGTCTCCGGCGGCGCCTACGGGGTCGACGGCGCCGCCCACCGCGGTGCGCTCGGCTCGGGCGGCGCCACCGTCGCCGTCCTCGCCTGCGGGGTCGACCGGCCCTACCCGCGCGGACACACCGGACTGATCACCAGGATCGCGGAACAGGGGCTGGTGATCGGCGAGCTGCCGCCCGGTGATCACCCGACGGCGAGCAGATTCATCCTCCGCAACCGGGTCATCGCCGCGCTCACCCGGGGCACCGTGGTCGTCGAGGCCGCCCACCGCAGCGGCTCCCTGGTGACCGCCAGGGCGGCCCGGCGCCTGGGACGCCACACGATGGGGGTGCCCGGGCCGGCCACCAGCGGGCGCTCCGCCGGGGTGCACGAACTGCTGCGGCAGGAGGCGGTGCTGGTCACCGACGCCGCGGAGGTCATCGAACTGGTCGGAGACATGGGCGAACTGGCACCGGACCGGCGCGGCCCGGTACTGCCCCGCGACCTGCTGGATCCGGCCGCCCGCCAGGTCCTCGACGCGCTGCCGGCGCGGGCGGCGGCCGGCGTGGACGGCATCGCGTGCGGCGCGCGCACCACCCGCGACGACGCGATCGCGAGACTGTACGAACTGCGAGCACTTGGATACGTCGAACGACACGGCGACGACTGGAAGTTGACACGCCAGGCGGTGATTCCGGTCGGGGGTGGCTCCGATGACCACTGACGGAGTGTGTTCGGCCGTCCGGGGGAACGTCCACGCACCTTGGAAAATACGTCAGTTGGGACACCCGGGTGAACACACAGAGCGACGAGTACGACCCGGCGGGGCCTGGGTCGGGGCACCTCCACGCGCGCCCCGACCTCACTTCTTCGCGCACCGCGACCCCTCAGTCACGCTACGCTCACAGGCGTCCCGATACGGAAAGACAGCACGGAAGGGCATCACGGCAGGCGATCCGGGCAGGCACAGACGGGCGGCTCGGCATCGGACGGACAGCTCACGCAGGCGGCAACGGTCCGCCGCAGAACGGCACAAGGCGACGAATGCCCCAGCACACCTCCGGGTCCGACCGGGCGGCGATCCCCCCAGCCGCCCGTGACGGTGGCAGCGTGCGGCCGCCCGCTCCCTCGACGCTCGACGAGCTGTGGCGGTCGTACAAGGCGACGGGGGACGAGCGGCTGCGGGAACAGCTGATCCTGCACTACTCGCCGTTGGTGAAGTACGTCGCGGGCCGGGTCAGCGTGGGGCTGCCGCCCAATGTGGATCAGGCGGACTTCGTCTCCTCCGGGGTGTTCGGGCTGATCGACGCGATCGAGAAGTTCGACGTCGACCGGGAGATCAAGTTCGAGACCTACGCGATCACCCGCATCAGGGGCGCGATGATCGACGAGCTGCGGGCCCTGGACTGGATTCCGCGCTCGGTGCGGCAGAAGGCACGCAACGTCGAGCGGGCGTACGCGACGCTGGAGGCCCGGCTCAGGCGTACGCCGACGGAGAGCGAGGTCGCCGGCGAGATGGGGATCGCCGTGGAGGAACTGCACGCGGTTTTCAGCCAGCTGTCCCTCGCGAACGTCGTCGCCCTGGAGGAGCTGCTGCACGCCGGAGGCGACAGCGGCGACCGGCTCAGCCTGATGGACACCCTGGAGGACACCGCCGCCGACAACCCGGTGGAGGTGGCCGAGGACCGGGAGCTGCGACGGTTCCTCGCGCGGGCGATCAACACGCTTCCCGAACGCGAGAAGACCGTGGTCACGCTGTACTACTACGAAGGGCTCACCCTGGCCGAGATCGGCCATGTGCTGGGGGTCACGGAGAGCAGGGTCAGCCAGATCCACACCAAGTCCGTACTCCAGCTGAGGGCGAAGCTGGCGAGCTTCGGCGGCTGAGCCGACCGCCCGGCGGGTTGCGGGTGCACCCGCGCCACCTGCGGTTTCGGCCCGAGGGCTCCCCCCTCGCGCGGGGCGTCCGTAAAGTGGTGGGCGTGCCAAGGATTCGAGCGGCCTCCGTGGCCGAGCACCGGTCGATGCAGCGAGCCGCCCTGCTGGACGCGGCACGCTCCCTGCTGTCCGAGGGCGGTACGGAGGCGCTGACCTTCCCCGCCCTCGCTGAGCGCACCGGCCTGGCGCGCTCGTCCGTGTACGAGTACTTCCGCTCCCGGGCGGCCGTGGTCGAGGAGTTGTGCGAGGTCGACTTCCCGGTCTGGGCGGCCGAGGTCGAGTTCGCGATGGCCGCGGCCGACGGCGCCGAGGCCAAGATCGAGGCGTACGTCCGCAAGCAGCTGGCACTGGTGGGGGACCGGCGTCACCGTGCGGTGGTGGCCATCTCCGCGAGTGAACTCGACGCGGGCGCCCGGGAGAAGATCCGCGCGGCGCACGGCGGACTCGTCGCGATGATCGTCGAGGCACTGGGCGAACTGGGCCACGAACAGCCCCGGCTCGCGGCGATGCTGCTCCAGGGCGTGGTCGACGCCGCCGTGCGCCGGATCGAACTGGGCGCAGCGGAGAACCCGGAGACGATCACAGAGGCGGCGGTCGCCATGACCCTCCGGGGCGTCCGGCCCTGACCAGTGCGGCCCTGACCAGCCCGGCTCCGGCCCCTCCGGCCCCGGCCCCCGCTCTCCGGTGTCCCGGTCACTCCGGCAGCGGTACGCCGAGCACCGGGAGGAGTCTTGAGGGGCCGCCGAGCAGGTGGGGAGGGAGCAGGTCGAGCGGGTTGAGGTAGAGGTCCGCCCTCAGCAGGCCCCAGTGCAGGCAGGGGGCCGTGCAGTGGGAGCCCGTGGCCGCCACCGTGCCGATCACCTCGCCCGGCGCCACCTCGGTTCCTTCCTCCACCGACGGCAGGACCGGCTCGTAGGTCGTACGCAGAGGCGGGGCGCCCGTGCCGGACAGCTCCACCGAGACGACGCCCCGGCCGGCCACCCGGCCGGCGTAGGAGACCCGGCCCGCCGCCACCGCCCGCACCGGTGTCCCCGGAGCCGCAGCCAGGTCCACACCGCGGTGTCCGCGCCCGTACCTGGTCTCCGGTGGTTCCCAGCCGCGCAGCACCCGTGGTCGTACCCCCACGGGCCAGACCCGCCCGACGGCCGGCACTCCGGGCCCGGGGGCCGCCGCACCGGAACCGGCACCGGAACCGGTACCGGCGGTGTCAGTGGTACCGGTGGTACGGCCGGCACCAGAGGCATCGGCGTCGGCATCCGGCGGAGCCGTGTCACCCGTCCGAGCCACGAGCGACGGAAGCGAAGGCGGCGGTGGTGACAGCAGCACCGTAGGCGTCAGGACCAGCAGGACGGCCAGGCGCGCACACGTCCCCGGAAAACGGCTCACTCGCATGCGGGGAGCCTCCCCGAGATCCGTGATCACCGCCGGGTCCTGTGGATCACCGGCCGGTTGTGGACAACGACGTCACCCGGTGCCCTGCGGGTCCCGTACACTTCTGGGTGGCGATCCGGGTCACCGGGTCGACTTCGCACGCCCCGACATCAGGTCCGGTCACGACCGCACGGTCGAGATCGCTCCGGGTGTCAGCGCCCCTCGGTCCTCTGTGGCAACGGCGCGTCGTGGGCGTCAGGCGCGGGAACCGCCGGTCCCCGCGGCACAACCGAGAAACACAAGGAGATACGGCCATGGCCGTCGTCACGATGCGGGAGCTGCTGGAGAGCGGCGTCCACTTCGGTCACCAGACCCGCCGTTGGAACCCGAAGATGAAGCGCTTCATCTTCACCGAGCGCAACGGCATCTACATCATCGACCTGCTCCAGTCGCTGTCGTACATCGACCGCGCCTACGAGTTCGTCAAGGAGACCGTCGCCCACGGCGGCACGGTCATGTTCGTCGGTACGAAGAAGCAGGCGCAGGAGGCCATCGCGGAGCAGGCCACCCGCGTCGGCATGCCCTACGTCAACCAGCGCTGGCTGGGCGGCATGCTCACCAACTTCTCGACCGTCTACAAGCGTCTGCAGCGCCTCAAGGAACTCGAGCAGATCGACTTCGAGGACGTGGCCGCCTCCGGCCTCACCAAGAAGGAGCTGCTGGTCCTCTCCCGCGAGAAGGCCAAGCTGGAGAAGACCCTCGGCGGTATCCGCGAGATGCAGAAGGTGCCCAGCGCCGTCTGGATCGTGGACACCAAGAAGGAGCACATCGCGGTCGGCGAGGCCCGGAAGCTCAACATTCCGGTCGTCGCCATCCTCGACACCAACTGCGACCCCGACGAGGTCGACTACAAGATCCCGGGCAACGACGACGCGATCCGCTCCGTCACCCTGCTCACCCGCGTGATCGCCGACGCCGTGGCCGAGGGCCTCATCTCCCGCTCCGGTGTCGCGACCGAGGGCAAGGGTGAGAAGGCCGCCGGCGAGCCCCTCGCCGCGTGGGAGCGCGACCTGCTCGAGGGTGAGAAGAAGGCCGACGAGACCCCGGCCGCCGCCGAGGCCGAGAAGCCGGCCGAGGCTGCCGAGGCCCCCGCGGCTGAGGCTCCCGCCGCCGAGGCCCCCGCTGCCGAGGCCCCCGCGGCTGAGGCTCCTGCTGCCGAGGCCCCCGCGGCCGACGCCGCCCCGGCCGCCGAGGCCGACCAGGCCTGACCGGCCCGTCCGTGCGGATACGGCGGGAGCGGGCCATCTGAAGTCCGCTCCCGCCGTACACCCGTAGGTCAGCGCTGAGTCCGCGATCTGCGTCCACCCGTAGATCGCGGACCCGCGGATCTCCGAACCTCCAGACTTCGAGAAAGACTCACAGACTCATGGCGAACTACACCGCCGCCGACGTCAAGAAGCTCCGGGAGCTCACCGGCGCCGGCATGATGGACTGCAAGAAGGCGCTGGACGAGGCCGAGGGCAACGTCGAGAAGGCCGTCGAGGCGCTCCGTATCAAGGGCCAGAAGGGCGTCGCCAAGCGCGAGGGCCGCTCCGCCGAGAACGGCGCCGTGGTCTCGATCATCGCCGACGACAACTCCTCCGGCGTCCTCGTCGAGCTGAAGTGCGAGACGGACTTCGTCGCCAAGGGCGAGAAGTTCCAGGGCGTGGCCACCACCATCGTCGAGCACGTCGCCAAGACCTCCCCGGCCGACATCGAGGCCCTGCTCGCCTCCGAGATCGAGGCCGGCAAGACCGTCCAGGCGTTCGTGGACGAGGCCAACGCCAACCTGGGCGAGAAGATCGTCCTGGACCGCTTCGCCCTGTTCGCCGACGGCTACGTGGCGGCGTACATGCACCGCACGATGCCCGACCTGCCCCCGCAGATCGGTGTCCTCGTCGAGTTCGACAAGCAGACCGACGAGATCGCCGCGGTCGCCAAGGGCGTCGCCCAGCACATCGCCGCGTTCGCGCCGCAGTACCTCTCCAAGGAGGACGTGCCGGCCGAGGTCATCGCGACCGAGCGCCGTGTCGCCGAGGAGACCACCCGCGCCGAGGGCAAGCCCGAGGCCGCCCTGCCGAAGATCGTCGAGGGTCGCCTCAACGGCTTCTTCAAGGACGCCACGCTGCTCGGCCAGCCCTACGCGCTGGACAACAAGAAGTCCGTCCAGCAGGTTCTGGACGAGGCCGGTGTCACCCTGAAGCGCTTCACGCGCATCAAGGTCGGCGTCTGAGTCCGTACCGCGACGGGCGCGCGACCCCGATAGGGTCGTCAGCAGTCGTCCGGACACGCCGTCACGCACGTGCGCGTGCCGGGTGACAGCAGATCTGACGAGGAGGCCATTGCCGCATGGGATGCGAAGCACACCCCGCCGGCAGTGGCCTCCTTCGTATGTGCAACAGGTGAAAGAGGCGGGATCCCCATGACCACCAGGGCCGAGAAGAGCGACGACGGCAAAGTACGCGGCCGGTTTCTGCTGAAGCTGTCCGGAGAGGCATTCTCCGGTGGCGGCGGCCTTGGCGTCGATCCCGACGTGGTGCACGCCGTGGCACGCGAGATCGCGGCGGTCGTCCGGGACGGCGCGCAGATCGCCGCCGTCATCGGCGGCGGCAACTTCTTCCGCGGCGCGGAACTGCAGCAGCGCGGCATGGACCGGGCCCGCTCCGACTACATGGGCATGCTGGGCACCGTGATGAACTGCCTGGCGCTCCAGGACTTCCTGGAGAAGGAGGGCGTGGACTGCAGGGTGCAGACCGCCATCACCATGGGCCAGGTCGCGGAGCCCTACATCCCCCTGCGAGCCGTACGGCACCTGGAGAAGGGCCGCGTGGTCATCTTCGGTGCCGGTATGGGCATGCCGTACTTCTCCACCGACACCACCGCCGCCCAGCGCGCCCTGGAGATCGACGCCGAGGCGCTGCTGATGGGCAAGAACGGCGTGGACGGGGTCTACGACTCCGACCCGAAGACCAACCCCGACGCGGTGAAGTTCGACCACCTCGGGTACGGGGAGGTCATCACGCGTGACCTGAAGGTCGCCGACGCCACGGCCGTCACCCTGTGCCGCGACAACAAGCTCCCGATCGTCGTCTTCGAGCTGCTGACGGAGGGCAATATCGCGCGCGCCGTCAAGGGTGAGAAGATCGGCACACTTGTGGGTGACCAGACGGACCGGAACTGACCGGACCAGAACCACCCGCCCGCGCCAGGACACTCCTGGGGACGGACGGGACGGACCGGGCCGGGGGATGGACAATGTCCCGCCGGTCGGGAACCGTGCAGGAAGAAGACGCGACGCAGCAGGCCGCCGCCCCGCCAGGGAACCGCGGCCGGGCCTACTCAAGACACGCAGGAGCAAGTGGTGATCGAAGAGACCCTCCTCGAGGCCGAGGAGAAAATGGAGAAGGCCGTCGTGGTCGCCAAGGAGGACTTCGCCGCGATCCGCACCGGTCGTGCGCACCCGGCGATGTTCAACAAGATCGTGGCCGACTACTACGGCGCGCTGACGCCGATCAACCAGCTGGCCTCGTTCTCCGTGCCCGAGCCGCGCATGGCCGTGGTGACGCCGTTCGACAAGAGCGCCCTGCGCAACATCGAACAGGCCATCCGCGACTCCGACCTGGGCGTCAACCCGAGCAACGACGGCAACATCATCCGCGTGGTGTTCCCCGAGCTCACCGAGGAGCGCCGCCGCGACTACATCAAGGTGGCCAAGGCCAAGGCCGAGGACGCCAAGGTCTCCATCCGCGCCGTGCGCCGCAAGGCCAAGGACGGCGTCGACAAGATGATCAAGGACGGCGAGGTCGGCGAGGACGAGGGCCGCCGTGCGGAGAAGGAGCTCGACGACACCACCGCGAAGTACGTCGCGCAGGTGGACGAGCTCCTGAAGCACAAGGAAGCGGAACTGCTCGAAGTCTGATGAACGACTCTTCCTGGGGGGCGCCGCCGCAGGCCGGGTACTGGAGGCCGCCCGAGCAGGGGCCCGTCCAGGGAGCTGTCCCGGCGGGTCCCCCGTACGATGCGCACTACGCGCAGCAGACTCGCCCCATGCCCATCGTGCCCGACCTGCCCGAACACGGCGCCGATCAGGACATGGACCGGGAGACCGCTCGGCTGAGCGGCCCTCTGTTCCCAGACGAGACGACGCGGGCGCGCCCCCATCCGGGGGAGATGCCGCAGAATCCGGAGCCCATGCCCGACGCCCCGCAGCCGGCACCCCCGCCGCAGAAGAAGAGCGCGGGACGCGACCTGGGTGCCGCGATAGGGGTCGGTGTCGGGCTCGGCGCGCTGATCGCCGTGTCGCTGTTCGTCGTCAAGGCGGCCTTCGTCGGTGTCGTCGCGGCCGCCGTCGTGGTGGGCCTGTGGGAGCTGACCAAGCGGCTGGAGGAACGCAAGGGGATCCTGGCGCCGCTCGTGCCGCTGGCGCTCGGCGGTGCCGCCATGGTCGTCGCCGGGTACGTCCGGGGAGCCGAGGGTGCGTGGGTCGCCATGGCGTTCACCGCGCTGGCGGTGCTGGTCTGGCGGATGATCCAACCGCCCGAGAACTATCTCAGGGACGTCACGGCGGGGGTCTTCGCCGCGTTCTACGTGCCGTTCCTGGCGACCTTCGTCACGATGATGCTGGCCGCGGACGACGGGCACTGGCGGGTCCTGGTGTTCCTGCTGCTCACGGTCATCAGTGACACCGGTGCGTACGCCGTCGGCTGGCGCTTCGGCACGCACAAGCTCGCCCCGCGCATCAGTCCCGGCAAGACCCGTGAGGGCCTGCTGGGCGCGGTCGGGTTCGCGATGGCGGCGGGCGCGCTGTGCATGCAGTTCCTGATCGACGACGGCACCTGGTGGCAGGGGCTGCTGCTCGGCCTCGCGGTCGCCGTCAGCGCCACCCTCGGCGACCTGGGCGAGTCCATGATCAAGCGGGACCTGGGCATCAAGGACATGGGCACCCTGCTCCCCGGCCACGGCGGCATCATGGACCGCCTGGACTCCCTGCTGCCCACGGCCCCGGTGGTGTGGCTGCTGCTGGTCCTGTTCGTCGGCAGCTGACCCCGCCGGTCCCGGCCCTCGTCGAGCCCCCGCGTCCCGCCGGACACGGGGGCTCGACCCGTGTGTCGAAGGAAGGGCCCGGCCGCCTACGGGCTCCTGAGCCGTGGCTCTGGCCCGGGAGAGGGCTGCCCTGAGGGCTTCCGGGTGCCCTCGGACGCCTCGCGCGGCCACCCGGTTGGCTCTGCGGCACCGGTACCGCCATGCCTGAGCCCGGAGAGCCGGCAGATGATGCCTCCGGCGGGGGATCGGCCGGCACCGGGATGGAGGGGGCACCGTCGCCGACTGCGGGCCTGTAGTGGAAGCGGGATGCTCCCCTCCCGTCCGCCGTCCCCCCCAGGCAGAGCCGAGCAGACGCGGTCCAGGGGCGTCGAGGTCGTTCGTACGGTGGTGCGCTCCACCTGGACGCCAGGAACCACGCCCGTTCCACGGTGTGTGGGTCGACGGCGGAGGGGAGGGGAGCCGGGGTGAGTGGTGGGCGGGGGAAGGGGTTCGGCTGTGCCTTCTATGCTTCGAGGCCGGGGGTGTCATGACCCATCGGGACTGGTACGACGACAGCGACTACGAGGACGCAGTCGAGCAGGCCGAGCGGATGGCCCGGATCGGTTGGAGAGTGATCGCAGGTATGGCGGGGCTGCTGGGTATCGCCGTGATGGCCGCCGTTGTCGTCTGCCTGGTTGTCGTCATCGGCGTGGCCTACGCCGTGGTTGCCTTGCCATAGCAACGTCGTGGGATCTGCCAAGGGCGTCCCGATGCTCTGACCTCGACGTCTGACACCGACAGGTGCGAACAGAGGCGGTCGGTGCCGGAGCCCAGTGGACGACGAGTCCAGGCGTAGGCCGGAGCAACCAGGATCGCCGGCTTCCCGTGATCGACCTGACAAGGATGCGGCTCGAACCTGTCCCGGGTGGTCGCCGCCCTCACCCGATGGGCGGCGACCCACCGGCTTGACTCGGCCCTTGAGACTCCGCCGACCTCAGGGTGCCATCTGGACGGGAGTCTGCGGCCACTCGCGATCCGACCTGGCGGTCCGGGAAGGCAGCCACGCCGCGCAGGACGGTTCCGATCAAGAAGAGGACGATCCCCACCAGGAGCAGTTCCAGCGAGACGCCTCCCCACAGCGAGCCACCGTCCGACGCCATGAGGAAGAACACGCAGACACAGAAGAAGCCACTTCCCGAAAGGATGTGGCCGAGCCCGTGGGCTCCGGGGCGCAGGACCCGGCCTCGCTCCCATGGGTGGATCCAGCCGGTGGCGAGCCCCGCCACGCCACATCCCACCACGCCCAGAGCGCTGGCCATCAACGCCAATAGGACCACGTAGTTCATCGCCCCTCCCGGCGGCATCGTGGCACACGAACATCGCCTCCGGTGACCTCATCGCCCAGGAAAGCGCCGACGGGGGCTCGTTCAGGCCCCAGGGGCGGCTTCGGATCGCCACAAGCGTGGGAGGTGGGCACCGTGCCCCTTGCGTGCCCGACCGAGCGGCGACCGGCGGGGAGCACCGGGGAACGGCGGTGAGCATCCCAGGGACGCGCAGGTCACCGTCTTTCCAGGTCAACGCCAACCCGCGTACGCGATCTTCCAAACTAGTCTCCGATGTTTCCCGAAGCTCTTGGTTCCGGGCGCAAGCTCCGTACGAAGAGCGGCACCGACAACAGGAGCAGGGCTCCTTCGACGGCCAGGCTGACCAGCCCGAGCGGCTCTGTCCAATCGCCGATGTCATCGCTGTAGTCGGGCAGTCCTGGCCCTCTGGAGAGGATGTAACCCACCAGGGGGCCGAGGGCGACCCCGACCGCCAGCAGCCATCCCAGTCGTACGAGGCCGAGGAGAAGCAGTACCGCCGCGACCACAGCCGCGATCTCCAGGACGTGGTAGGCGATGCCTATGTAGGAGGGGTCCCTCGTTGCCGTGATGCCGCCTTGGTCCACCACGTGGATACCGGCCACCACAAGGCACAGCAGAGATCCCGCCCACCGGGCCACCCAGGTGGCTTCCGGCACCACGGCAGTGCGGTGTGACATGCGAGGGCACCTTCTCCTTCATTCAGGGCCGGGGAACCTGTCGCGCCACAGTCACCTCTGGCTGGCTCTCGAACAGGCGACGGGACGGCCCCGTGCCACTCCCAGCCTCAGCGGGCAACCGTTCGCTGTCGATCCCCGCAGTGCAGACGAGTGATGCAGGCTGCCGTCGGTCAACCGGCCGGTCCCTCGTGATCAGCTCTGGGCCGTCTCTGGGCCGTCCGAGGCCGCTCAGTGACGACCGGTGACGACTCCTCACGACAGTCGTCGCGAGCGACAGTCCCAGGTCACCCGATTGGATCTGCGACACTGGTACCGCCATGCCTAAGCCCGGAGAACTCACCTTTGTCGCGCCGCGCGGAGCCAAGAAGCCGCCGCGGCACCTTGCCGACCTCACACCGGCCGAGCGCAAGGAGGCGGTCGCAGCGGCCGGTGAGAAGCCGTTCCGCGCCAAGCAGCTCTCACAGCACTACTTCGCCCGGTACGCGCACGACCCGGAGCAGTGGACCGACATCCCCGCCGGCTCCCGCGCCAAGCTCCAGGAGGCGCTGCTTCCCGAGCTGATGACGGTGGTCCGGCATCTGTCGACCGACCAGGGCACCACCCGCAAGACGCTGTGGAGGCTGTTCGACGGAACCCTCGTCGAGTCGGTGCTCATGCGGTACCCGGACCGGGTGACGATGTGCATCAGCTCGCAGGCCGGCTGCGGCATGAACTGCCCCTTCTGCGCGACCGGGCAGGCCGGGCTCGACCGGAACCTGTCCACGGCGGAGATCGTGCACCAGATCGTGGACGGCATGCGGGCGCTGCGGGACGGCGAGGTTCCCGGAGGGCCCGCCCGGCTGAGCAACATCGTCTTCATGGGGATGGGCGAGCCGCTCGCCAACTACAACCGGGTGGTGGGTTCGATCCGCCGCCTGACCGACCCGGAGCCCGACGGGCTCGGGCTGTCGCAGCGCGGGATCACCGTCTCGACCGTCGGGCTGGTGCCGGCGATCCACCGGTTCTCCGACGAGGGCTTCAAGTGCCGCCTCGCCATCTCCCTGCACGCGCCCGACGACGAGCTGCGCGACACCCTCGTCCCCGTGAACACGCGGTGGAAGGTGCGCGAGGTCCTCGACGCCGGTTTCGAGTACGCGGCCAGGTCGGGGCGGCGGCTGTCCATCGAGTACGCGCTGATCCGGGACATCAACGACCAGGCGTGGCGTGGTGACCGGCTCGGGCGGCTGCTGAAGGGCAGGCCCGTGCACGTCAACCTCATCCCGCTCAACCCGACGCCCGGCTCCCGGTGGACCGCCTCGCGGCCCGAGGACGAGAAGGCGTTCGTGGAGGCGATCGCCGCGCACGGTGTGCCGGTGACGGTCCGGGACACCCGTGGACAGGAGATCGACGGGGCCTGTGGCCAGCTCGCCGCGAGCGAGAGGTAGCCTGGCCGCCGTAGAGGACGTTGCAAGGACAACAACTTCATATCCGGTCACCACACACGTTCATATTCCGACAGGGGAGCGCCACAGCGCTGAGAGTGCGGCATCGGCCGCAGACCCTCCGAACCTCGCCCAGGTCATTCTGGGTAGGGAGATCGGTCATCACTCGAGCTGTTGTGCCCTGTCCGGGACACCCGTGAGGGGTCCCGGACAGGGCCGCGTCTCTTCCTGGTCACCCCCAGGAGGAATCCGTTGAACATCACCAAGAAGGTCACGACCCTGGCCGTCGGGCTGGGCCTGGTCACCCTGTCCGCCTGCGGCTCGTCCGGCGGCGGCACCGAGGAGTCCGGGTCCGGGTCCGGCGGGTCCAAGACCGTGACTCTCGTCAGCCACAACTCGTGGGCCGCCTCGAAGAACGTCATCGCCGCCTTCGAGAAGAAGTCCGGCTACCAGGTCAAGGTCCTGGAGGACGGCGACGCCGGATCGGCCGTGAACAAGGCGATCCTGACCAAGGACAACCCGCAGGGCGACGTCTTCTTCGGCGTCGACAACACCCTGCTGTCCCGCGCTCTCGACAACGGGCTGTTCCAGCCGTACCAGGCCGAGGGCTCCGACCTGGTCCTTCCCGAGTACCGCGTCGACGAGGGCAAGCACCGGGTCACGCCGGTCGACACCGGTGACGTCTGCGTCAACTACGACAAGGAGTGGTTCAGCGAGCGCGACCTGACCCCGCCGAAGACCTTCGACGACCTGGTCGAGCCCGAGTACAAGAACCTCCTCGTCGTGGAGAACGCCTCCACCTCCTCGCCCGGCCTCGGCTTCCTCCTCGGCACCGCCGCGAAGTACGGCGGTGGGGGTACCTCCCGCTCGAGCGAAGCCGAGAGTGGGGGAGGCTGGCAGGACTACTGGAAGAAGCTCAAGGCCAACGGCGTGAAGGTGGTCGACGGCTGGGAGCAGGCCTACAACGAGGAGTTCTCCGGCTCGGCCGGCGGCAAGCAGGCCAAGGGGGACCGGCCGCTGGTGGTGTCCTACGCCTCCTCCCCGCCCGCCGAGGTGATCTACGCCGACCCGAAGCCGACGACCGCTCCCACCGGTGTCGCCGACGGCACCTGCTTCCGTCAGGTCGAGTACGCGGGGCTGCTCAGCAACGCGAAGAACCCCGAGGGCGGCAAGGCACTGCTCGACTTCCTGCTCACCAAGGAGTTCCAGGAGGACATGCCGCTCAACATGTTCGTCTACCCGGTGCGGGAGGGCGCCCAGGTGCCCGAGGAGTTCGCGCAGTACGGGCCGCAGGCGAAGGACCCGGAGACGATGGACCCGGCGAGGATCGCCGACAACCGTGACCAGTGGGTCAAGTCGTGGACCTCGCTCGTACTGAAGTGAGCCGGACCGAGGTGAGCCGGACCGCCGCCGTGCGAGGGAACGGACGGCGGCGGTGGCGCGGAACCGCGGCGCGGCTCGGCCTGATGGCCGTGCCCGTCGCGTTCTTCGCCGTCTTCTTCGCCTACCCCGTCACCGCGATCGTCGCGCGCGGCCTGAAGGCCGACGGGGTCTGGCAGCTCGGGCGGATCGGGGACGTACTGGCGCAGTCCGACGTCCGCCAGGTGCTGTGGTTCACCACCTGGCAGGCGCTGGTCTCCACCGCCCTCACCCTGCTGATCGCCCTGCCCGGCGCGTACGTCCTCGCCCGCTTCGACTTCCCCGGCAGACACCTGCTGCGGGCGGTGGTCACCGTCCCCTTCGTGCTGCCGACCGTCGTCGTCGGCACGGCGTTCATGGCGCTCGTCGGGCGCGGCGGCCTCCTCGACGAGCTGTGGGGCGTCCGGCTGGACACCACCGTGTGGGCGATCCTGCTCGCGCACGTGTTCTTCAACTACGCCGTCGTCGTGCGGACCGTCGGCGGACTGTGGGGGCAGCTCGACCCGCGGCAGGAGGAGGCCGCGCGGATGCTCGGCGCCTCCCGGTTCACGGCCTGGCGGACCGTCACCCTGCCCGCGCTCGCGCCCGCCGTGGCCGCCGCGGCGCTGATGGTCTTCCTGTTCACCTTCACCTCCTTCGGCGTGGTGCAGATCCTCGGCGGGCCCACCTTCGCCACCCTCGAAGTGGAGATCTACCGGCAGACCTCGGAGATCTTCGACCTGTCCACCGCCGCCGTCCTGACGATGATCCAGTTCGCCGCGGTGGGCGCGATCCTCGCCCTGCACGCCTGGACCGTACGGCGGCGGGAGACCGCGCTGCGCCTGGTGGACGCCTCCACGACCGCACGCCGGCCGCGCGGTGCCGGGCAGTGGGCGCTGCTCGCCGGGGTCGTCGCCACCGTCGTCGTGCTGCTGCTCCTGCCCCTCGCGGTGCTGGTGGAACGCTCCTTCGGCGACGTCGGGGCCGGCTACTACCGGGCGCTGACCCGGGACGACGGGGGAGTGTTCCTGGTCGCGCCGATCGAGGCGGTCGGCAACTCCCTGCAGTACGCGGCCGCGGCCACCGTCATCGCCGTGGTGATCGGCTCCCTGGCGGCCGTCGCGCTCACCCGGCGGGACGCGGGACGGCTGGTGCGCGGCTTCGACGCCCTGCTGATGCTGCCGCTCGGGGTGTCCGCGGTGACCGTCGGCTTCGGGTTCCTGATCGCTCTCGACGAGCCGCCACTGGACCTGAGGTCCTCCTGGATCCTGGTGCCGCTCGCCCAGGCACTGGTCGGTGTCCCGTTCGTCGTACGGACCATGCTGCCCGTGCTGCGGGCCGTGGACGCGCGGCTGCGGGAGGCGGCGGCGGTGCTCGGGGCGTCGCCGTGGCGGGCCTGGCGCGAGGTGGACCTGCCGATGGTGCGGCGGGCGATGCTCATCGCGGCCGGGTTCGCCTTCGCGGTGTCGCTGGGCGAGTTCGGTGCGACGGTGTTCATCGCGCGGCCGGACCATCCGACCCTGCCGGTGGCCGTGGCGCGGCTGCTCGGCCGGCCGGGGGACCTCAACTACGGTCAGGCGATGGCCCTGTCGACGATTCTGATGATCGTGTGCGCGGTGGCGCTGCTGGCGCTGGAGCGGCTGCGGACCGACCGATCCGGGGAGTTCTAGATGCTGTTGAGCCTGGAGGCCGCCACCGTCCGCTTCGGCGGCCGGGCGGTGCTGGACGCCGTCGACCTGGAGGTCGCCGAGCACGAGATCGTGTGTGTGCTCGGGCCCAGCGGCAGCGGCAAGTCCACGCTGCTGCGGGCGGTGGCCGGGCTGCAGCCCCTCGACGCCGGGCGGATCTCGCTGGCCGGACGTGACCAGGCGGACGTGCCCGCGCACCGGCGCGGGGTCGGGCTGATGTTCCAGGACCACCAGCTGTTCCCGCAGCGGGACGTGGGCGGCAACGTGGCCTTCGGGCTGCGGATGCGCGGCACGTCACGGGCCGAACAGGCCGACCGTGTGAAGGAGTTGCTGGACCTCGTCGGACTGCCCGGGGCGGCCGGGCGGGCGGTGGCGGCGCTGTCCGGCGGAGAGCAGCAACGGGTCGCCCTGGCCCGCGCGCTGGCGCCCAGCCCGAGGCTGCTGATGCTCGACGAACCGCTCGGCCAGCTCGACCGGACGCTCAGGGAGCGGCTGGTCGTCGAACTGCGTGAGCTGTTCGGCCGGTTGGGCACCACCGTGCTCGCCGTGACGCACGACCAGGGCGAGGCGTTCGCGCTGGCCGACCGGGTCGTGGTGATGCGGGACGGACGGATCGCCCAGTCCGGTACGCC
The DNA here is from genome assembly GCF_029760955.1 of Streptomyces cathayae. Taxonomy (GTDB): domain Bacteria; phylum Actinomycetota; class Actinomycetes; order Streptomycetales; family Streptomycetaceae; genus Streptomyces; species Streptomyces cathayae. Next base: position 2,320,209 of record NZ_CP121682.1, on the reverse strand, counting down.
CCTTGAGGTGTGGCAGCGTCCGGCCGACGCGTTCGTGGCCCGCTTCCTGGGGTTCGAGAACGTGGTCGGGGCGACGGTCGGCGCGGACGTCGCGGTGACGCCGTGGGGCAAGGTCCCGGTGCCGGCGGACGCCCCGCAGGGCACGCGGACCCTGCTCGTCCGGCCCACCGGGGTCCGGCTGGTCCCGGCCGAGACGGGCCTGCGCTGCACGGTGACCGCGCGCACCTTCCGGGGCACCCATGTCGCGGTCCGCCTCCAGCCCGAGCAGGCGCCCCGACTGGAGGCCGCCTGCGCGCTCCGCACGGCACCGGAGGTCGGGGACGAGGTCGGGGTGGAGTTCGACGCGGCCGAGGTCGTCGTACTGGACTGACCCGCGGCGGACGCGCGACGGCCCGCCCCGGCGGGTGGGGGTCCCCCCCGGACGGAGTCTGGGGGAGGGCCGTCCTGCCGTGCGTGGGGCGTCAGCTGTCCTTGCCCGTCCCGCGACGGCGCATGCCGAGGAAGACGGCACCGCCGCCGACGGCGACCAGGGCCACCGCGACACCGGCGATCAGAGCGGTGTGGGAGTCCGCGCCGGTCTCGGCGAGGTTCGAGTCACCGACGGCGGGCGACGGAGCGTTGTCCGAGGTGTCCGCCGGGGCGGGGCTCTCGGCCGCCGACTCCGACGGATTCGGCGTGCCGGGCTCCTCGACGTCCTCGGAGTCCTCGGCCGGGGTCGAGACGGAGGCCGACGGCGTGGGCTCCTCCGGAGCCGGGGTCCCGGGAGCCGGGGTCCCCTCCTCTCCCTTGCAGGCCGTGGCCGGGGTGGTCAGGTTCGGCGTGATGTCCTCGTCCACGGAGGGCGCGGCCTTGACGTGGATGCGGTACTCGGCGCTGGGCTTCCACTCCTCCTCGAAGGTGATGGTGACGCCCTTGCGGGAGCCCTTGACCACCTGCTCGCCGACCTTCCTCTCGTCGGCGCCGTTGTTCTCCAGGAACACGGTGACGGTGGCGGGGACGCCGGCCGGATCCACGTCGGTGACGGTGATGACACCGTTGTCACCGACGCACTTGGCCTCGGCCGAGAAATCCTTGATGTCGCAGGCGGCCGCGCTGCCTGCGAGACCGACGGTGAGCGCGGCCGACGCGGAGACGACGCCGAGAGCGCGCACGGTACGTGCGACGGTACGGCGCGAGGCCGTACGGCGTGATACGGACAGAACTGACACGTTTGTCCTTTACGGGATACTCAAATGCGGGGGGTCGAGGGAGAGTTGACAGAACATCAGCACTCCCGTGATGCTCCCAGGTCTATAAGCGGCGCATAAGAGTGTCAACGCATATGCCGACGGCAGGGCATGGCTTTGCCTTTTCATTGCCCGGCCGGGCGTTTCGACGTCTCCGAAGCCGTCTCGGTCCGCTCCGGGAACGCAGGGGCTCTGGAAAGGGGGCGGGCCTGGCCTCAGCCCTCCACGACGGACGGGTCCATCCACACGATCTCCCAGGTGTGGCCGTCCGGATCGTCGAAGGCGCGGCCGTACATGAAGCCCTGGTCCTGGGTCTCGCCGCTGACCGAGCCGCCCGCCGCGACGGCCTTCTCGACCAGTTCGTCGACCTTCTCGCGGCTCTCGGAGCTCAGGGCCAGCAGCACCTCGCTGGTCCTCGAGGAGTCGGCGATCTCCTTCTTCGTGAACTCCGCGTAGCGCTGCCTGGTGTGCAGCATCGCCACGATGGTGTCGCTGATCACGACGGAGGCGGTGTTCTCGTCGCTGAACCGCGCGTTGATCGAGTAGCCGAGTTCCGTGAAGAACTTCTTCGAGGCGTCGAGGTCGTCGACGGCCAGGTTCACGAAGATCATCTGCTGGTACATGTCGGGTCTCTCCCTGGGGGTGCCGGGTTCTGTGGCGTTCGACGGGTGGACCGGGGGCCGGCCCGGAACTCATCGCCCGGCGGGAGATCCCCTTCGGGTTCTCCCGCCTCTCAGACGGACAGGGGAAGCGCCGACAGCCCGGCCGCGGTCACGGTCAGCGGCCCGAACAGGGCGAGGAGCGCGCCGGCCCTGAGCATCGCGGCCCGGCGCGGGGTCGAGGCGGGAGCGCCCAGGCGCAGCAGCGCGGCCGTGGTGGCGGCGTGCGCGTGCTTGGCCTCGACGGCGGCCGTCAGCAGGGTCGCCACGGTGCACCCCGTCACCACCAGCACCCCGAGCAGGGTGAGCGGCCCTGCCGACAGGCCGTCGGCGTAGGAGTGCCGGCCCATGGCGTACACGGCCGACAGCACGGCGCAGACCACACCCAGCGGACGGCCGATCCGGGTGGCCTCCGTCATGAGGACCCGGCCGGCCAGCAGCCGCAGGGCACCCGGGCGGACCGACTGCAGCAGACGGCCGCACAGATGGGTGAGACCGGGGCCGATCAGGGTGAGGCCGACGACGGTCAGCGCCAGTGCGGCCAGGGCCCCGGGCCGGTCCCCGGGGGAGGCGGCGACGCCGCTACCGCCACCGCTCGCGTAGGTCTCCACGGCCAGTCCCGCGGCCACTCCCGCGGCCAGCGCGGCGATGCCCCAGGGCAGACCGGACGGTGCCGAGCGGGCGTTGGCCGGGACGGTGGCCGGTTCCCCGGTGGCCGACTCTCCGGTGGCCGGCGCGGGGCCGTCGCTCGCCCCGTCCGGCCCGTGCACCGGCACCCGCGTTTCCTCCGGGGCGGCTTCCGGTTCCTGTCGCCGCCGGCTGTCGGCCGGCTGTCGGCCGTGGGTCGCCGTCGCCAGGTGCCTGCCGAAGCGTCCGTACGCCCCGAACGTCTCCCGCTCCGCGGTACTCCGGTACGCGCCGAAGCGTCCGTACGTCCGCCCCGCAGGGGACGCGTCCGCGGCCCGCCCCGCGGGGGACGCGTCCGCGGCCTGCTCGCGTGGCCGCAGCGCCCAGGCCACCGCCGCCGACGCGTTCACCGGCAGCAGCGCCAGCAGCGTCAGGGCCGCCGGGAGCGGCAGGGGCCTGCCCGTGGCCAGGAACTCGGTGGCGGCTCCGTCGACGGGCATCCTGGTGAGGTCGCCGCGCAGTTGGAGGAAGACGAGGAGGGCGACCAGCGACCCCAGGGTGCAGGCCAGGGCCGTGGTCGTCGCGGAGACGGCCATCAGCCGGACGGGGCCGAGGCCGATCGCCGAGAGCCCGGGCCGGGGTCTGGTCGCAGGGTCGGTCCGGGCCACCGCGACGGCGAGGTACACCGTGGCCGCCAGCGGGGCCGCGCACCAGGCCAGCCGGAGCAGTGAGACCGACGGCGTGTCCGGGTGGCCGAGCGCGTGGCCGAGAGTGCACAGGAGCAGAAAGCCCGTGCCCGCAGAGGCGACGGCGACCAGAAGGCGGCGCAGCCACACGGCGGGACGGGCGCCTCGGGTCAGACGGAGAGCGAGCACGTGGCCCGGCCCTTCGTCTCGACGGTCTCGGAGACCGGGGGCAGATGTACGGTGCGCACCTGACGCCCGTCGAGCAGCGAGACGGTGCGGTCGGCGAGGGCCGCGATGTCCGAGTCGGCGGTCGCGAGGAGCACCGTGATGCCGTGCGAACGGGCCGCCGTGGTGAGCGTGCGCAGGACGTGCCGGCGGTCGATGCGGTGCAGCGGCGCGGTCGGCTCGTCGGCGAACAGCACCGTGGGGGCCGGGGCGAGGGCGCGGGCGATGCAGACCCGCTGGCGCTCCGCGTGCACCAGGTCCGCGGGGTGCTTGCGGGCCTGGTCGCCGATGTCGAGGCGCTTCAGCCACTCCATGGCCGTCGACTTGGCCCGGCGCCGGGCGGTGCCGCGCAGCATCAGGGGGAGGGCGGTGTTCTCCCAGACGTTCAGCTCGGGGACGAGCACCGGTTCCGGATCGATCCAGCCGAAGCGCTCCCGGCGCAGCCGCTCGCGAGCGGCGGGGGTCATGGTGTGCACGGGCGTGCTGTTGAACCAGACCTCGCCGCCGCGCACGGGCACCAGTCCGGAGAGACACCGCAGCAGGGTCGTTTTTCCACTGCCGCGCGGGCCCCCGACGGCGAGGATCTCGCCCTCCCTGACGCCGAGCGAGACCCCGCTCAGCCCGGGGGAACCGTCCTTGTGCCGGAAGTGCAGGGCGCGTGCCCAGAGCACGTCGTTGTCCGGTGGGGCCACCATGGCGTACACCTCGGTTCGGATCAGGAATGCCGTGCGAGATCTGTGAGACCCCCCATGCGGGGGAACGAAGGCAAGGCCGATCGGTCACTGGGCACGCTAGGCAGGACGCGGCGGGAGGCCGGACAGCACGCGGCCCCGGAGCGCCGTTTCTCACTCGAACGGGCGGCACCGGGGCCGTAATTGATCATTCCAGCCGAAGATCACAGCGGTGGATCACAGCGGCGGATCGCAGCGGTGGGTCACAGCTTCGTCCATGCCTCCGACAGCGTGGCGCGCAGGATCTGCTCGATCTCGTCGAAGGTCCCCTGGTCGGAGATCAGCGGCGGGGCGAGCTGGACGACCGGGTCGCCGCGGTCGTCGGCACGGCAGTACAGGCCGTTCTCGTACAGCTTCTTGGACAGGAAGCCGTACAGGACGCGCTCGGTCTCCTCGTCGTCGAAGGTCTCCTTGGTGTGCTTGTCCTTGACCAGTTCGATGCCGTAGAAGAAGCCGTTGCCGCGGACGTCGCCGACGATCGGCAGGTCGTACAGCTTCTCCAGCGTCGAGCGGAAGGCGCCCTCGTTGTCCAGGACGTGCTGGTTGAGGCCCTCGCGCGCGAACAGGTCGAGGTTGGCCACGGCCACCGCGGCCGAGACGGGGTGGCCGCCGAAGGTGTAGCCGTGCAGGAAGACGTTGTCGCCCCGGTAGAACGGTTCGGCGAGGCGGTCCGAGACGATGCACGCGCCGATGGGCGAGTAGCCCGAGGTCATGCCCTTGGCACAGGTGATCATGTCCGGGACGTAGCCGAACTTGTCGCAGGCGAACGTCGTGCCCAGACGGCCGAAGGCGCAGATGACCTCGTCGGAGACGAGGAGCACGTCGTACTGGTCGCAGATCTCCCGGACCCGCTGGAAGTAGCCGGGCGGCGGCGGGAAGCAGCCGCCCGCGTTCTGCACCGGCTCCAGGAAGACCGCGGCGACCGTGTCCGGGCCCTCGAAGAGGATCTGCTGCTCGATCTGGTCGGCGGCCCAGCGGCCGAACGCCTCCGGGTCGTCGCCGTGGATCGGCGCCCGGTAGATGTTGGTGTTCGGCACCTTGTGCGCGCCCGGCACCAGCGGCTCGAACGGGGCCTTCAGAGCCGGCAGTCCGGTGATCGACAGGGCGCCCTGCGGGGTGCCGTGGTAGGCCACCGCGCGGGAGATGACCTTGTACTTGGTCGGCTTGCCGATCAGCTTGAAGTACTGCTTGGCGAGCTTCCAGGCGGTCTCCACCGCCTCACCGCCGCCCGTGGTGAAGAAGACCTTGTTCAGGTCGCCCGGGGCCTCGTCGGCGAGCCGCTCGGCCAGCTCCACGGCCTTGGGGTGGGCGTAGGACCAGACGGGGAAGAAGGACAGTTCCTGTGCCTGCTTGAAGGCGGCCTCGGCGAGTTCGACGCGGCCGTGTCCCGCCTGGACCACGAACAGGCCGGCGAGACCGTCGAGGTACCGCTTGCCCTTGTCGTCGTAGATGTGGGTGCCCTCGCCGCGGACGATGGTGGGGACGGGGGAGTTCTCGTACGAGGACATGCGGGTGAAGTGCATCCACAGGTGGTCGTACGCGGACCTGCTGAGGTCGCTGGGTTCCTTGGAGCTGTCGGTGCTCACGATCATCGGGTTCCCCACATGTAGGTCTGCTTCTTGAGCTTGAGGTAGACGAAACTCTCGGTGGAGCGCACCCCGGGCACGGCCCTGATGCGTCGGTTGATGACTTCCAGAAGGTGGTCGTCGTCCTCGCAGACGATCTCGACCATGAGGTCGAAGGAGCCCGCGGTCATCACCACGTACTCGCACTCGTCCATGGCGCTCAGCGCGTCGGCGACGGACTCCACGTCCCCCTCGACGTTGACGCCGACCATCGCCTGCCGGCGGAAGCCCACGGTGAGCGGGTCCGTGACGGCGACGATCTGCATCACACCCTGGTCGAGCAGTTTCTGGACGCGCTGGCGCACGGCCGCCTCAGACAAGCCGACGGCCTTGCCGATCGCGGCGTAGGGCCGGCGGCCGTCCTCCTGGAGCTGCTCGATGATGGCGAGGGAGACGGCGTCCAGGTGGGGACCGCCGCCGTGCTTGGACTCGCGGGAGTCCCTCGGTTCTGCGCTTCGACTGGCCACACGGTCACTGTGCACGACGTCTCGACTGTTTAGCAAGGCGTATTCGATGAAATTCGTTGTATCGAAGGTTTCAGTCTGCGGATTTCGCAGGCATGAGGCGGGTGGGGGTGTTGAAAACAGCAGCGGCCCGTCTAGGGTGGGTGTCTCAGAGGTTGGACACCTCGGACACCCGCGAGGAACACCAGGAGGGCCTGCAGTGAGTACCGAGCTGCGTCGTCTGCGCAACTACATCGGCGGTGAGTTCCGCGACGCCGCCGACGGACGGACCACCGAGGTGGTCAACCCCGTGACCGGTGAGGCGTACGCGACCGCGCCGCTGTCCGGACAGGCGGATGTGGACGCCGCGATGGCGGCCGCCGCCGAGGCCTTCCCCGGCTGGCGCGACACCACGCCGGCCGAGCGGCAGAAGGCCCTGCTGAAGGTCGCGGACGCCTTCGAGGAGCGCGCCGAGGAACTGATCGCGGCCGAGGTGGAGAACACGGGCAAGCCCATCGGGCTGACCCGCACCGAGGAGATCCCGCCGATGGTCGACCAGATCCGCTTCTTCGCGGGTGCGGCGCGGATGCTGGAGGGGCGCTCGGCCGGTGAGTACATGGAGGGCCTGACCTCCATCGTGCGCCGCGAACCGGTCGGCGTCTGCGCCCAGGTCGCCCCCTGGAACTACCCGATGATGATGGCCGTGTGGAAGTTCGCCCCGGCGATCGCGGCGGGCAACACGGTCGTCCTGAAGCCGTCCGACACCACGCCGGCCTCCACCGTCCTGCTCGCCGAGATCCTCGGCTCGGTCCTGCCCAGGGGCGTCTTCAACGTCATCTGCGGCGACCGCGACACCGGCCGCATGATGGTCGAGCACGAGACCCCGGCGATGGCGTCCATCACCGGTTCGGTGCGCGCCGGCATGCAGGTCGCCGAGGCCGCGTCCAAGGACCTCAAGCGCGTCCACCTGGAGTTGGGCGGCAAGGCTCCGGTGGTGGTCTTCGAGGACACCGACATCGCCAAGGCCGTCGAGGACATCTCCGTCGCGGGCTTCTTCAACGCCGGCCAGGACTGCACGGCCGCCACCCGCGTCCTCGTCCACGAGTCGATCCACGACGAGTTCGTCTCCGCGCTCGCCCAGGCCGCCGCCGACACCAAGACCGGCCTGCCGGACGACGAGGACGTGCTGTTCGGCCCGCTCAACAACCCCCACCAGCTCAAGCAGGTCGAGGGCTTCATCGAGCGGCTGCCCGCACACGCACGGGTGGAAGCCGGCGGCAAGCGCGTCGGCGACCAGGGCTTCTTCTACGCGCCGACCGTCGTCTCGGGCCTGAAACAGGACGACGAGATCATCCAGAAGGAGGTCTTCGGCCCGGTCATCACCGTCCAGACCTTCGCCGACGAGGACCAGGCCGTCGAGTACGCCAACGGCGTCGAGTACGCGCTGGCCTCCTCGGTGTGGACCAAGGACCACTCCCGCGCGATGCGCATGTCCAAGAAGCTCGACTTCGGCTGCGTGTGGATCAACACCCACATCCCGCTGGTCGCGGAGATGCCGCACGGCGGCTTCAAGAAGTCGGGCTACGGCAAGGACCTGTCGGGGTACGGCTTCGAGGACTACACGCGGATCAAGCACGTGATGACGTCGCTGGACGCTTAGCGCTCCGCTGGGGGAGCCGAAGGAAATGGCTCCTGGGCACCGTTCGGGTTCCGTCGGACGGAGGCTGCGGGTCGTTCGTGGCTGGTCGCGACCACGCGACGGAGTCGCATATCGGCACTTCCCCGCGCCCCTTTCAGGGGCGCGGGAACTGTCACGGCTGGGTGTTCATGGCCGTGGGTGGCCCGGCGCGCAGGGTGTGCAGGATGTCGATGCGGTTGGTCGTGATGGAGTCGGTGCCCAGCGCCAGCAGGCGGCGCATGGAGCGGCGGGTGTCCGGGGTCCACACGGACAGCAGGTAGCCGTCGCGGTGGACGCGGTCGGCCAGGGCCCGGTCGACCAGGCTGAAGCGGTAGTTCAGCCAGCGCGGGCGGATCGCCTCCAGGAGGCCGGCGCGCGGCGGGGCCAGCGTCGTGAGGGTGAGGGCGATCTCGGCGGACGGGTCCGCCGCGCGCACGGCGAGCATGGTGGCGGCGCCCGCGCAGTAGTACACGCGGTCCCGGGCCCCGTGCTCCCGTACGACGTCCACGATCCGGCGCACCGCCCGCGGGTGCGGGGCGCCCGGCAGGTCCAGCAGGGCCCTGCTGCCCTCGGTCGCCGACAGCGCGTCCGACAGGGGCGGCACGCCGCCGTCGGTCAGGCCGCGCACCTCCTCCCAGGACAGCGACCGCAGCGGGCGGTCGTGCTCCCAGAGCCGCTTCAGCGTCTCGTCGTGCAGCAGGACCGGCACGCCGTCCCGGGTGAGGCGTACGTCGAACTCGACCGCGTCCGCGCCCCGGTGCAGCGCGGAACGCAGCGAGGCGAGCGTGTTCTCGCGGACGCGGTAGGGGTCGCCGCGGTGGGCCACGGCGGTCACGTGGTGCATGGCGGCCCTTCGTACAGTCGGTTCGTCACGGGGTGGCCGGTTCGCCGGGCGGTCAGCGGGCGAGCCAGGACGTGGTGTAGGCATCGATCTCGGTGGCCAGCCGGGCCTTCGCGGGCCGGTCCAGGAAGGACGCCTCCACCGCGTTCTTCGCCAGCTCGGCCAGGCCCCGTTCGTCGAGGTCCAGCAGTCGCGCGGCGATCAGGTACTCGTGGTTGAGGTCGGTGCCGAACATCGGCGGGTCGTCGGAGTTGACGGTCACCAGGACCCCGGCCCGGACGAACTCCTTGATGGGGTGCTCGTCGAGGGTGGTGACCGCGCGGGTGGCGATGTTGGAGGTGGGGCACACCTCCAGCGCGATGCGCCGCTCGGCGAGATGCGCGAGCAGCTCGGGGTCCCGGGCGGCGCTGGTGCCGTGCCCGATCCGCTCGGCGCGCAGGTCGCGCAGGGCGTGCCACACCGTTTCCGGACCGGTGGTCTCACCGGCGTGCGGCACCGAGCGCAGGCCCGCGGCGATGGCACGGTCGAAGTACGGTTTGAACTGCGGCCGGGGCACCCCGATCTCGGGACCGCCCAGGCCGAAGGAGACCAGGCCCTCCGGGCGCAGCCGGTCGTCGGTGGCGAGCCGCACCGTCTCCTCGGCGGACTCCAGACCCGCCTCGCCGGGGATGTCGAAGCACCAGCGCAGCACCGTCCCGAACTCGGACTCGGCCGCCTTGCGGGCGTCCTCGATCGCGTCCATGAAGGCACGCTCGTCGATCCCGCGGCGGGTCGACGAGAACGGGGTGATGGTCAGCTCGGCGTACCGCACCTGCTGCCGGGCCAGTTCGCGGGCCACCTCGAAGGTGAGCAGCCGGACGTCCTCGGGCGTGCGGACCAGATCGACGACGGACAGGTACACGTCGATGAAGTGCGCGAAGTCCGTGAAGGTGAAGTAGTCGGCGAGCGCCTCGGGGTCGGAGGGGACCCTGGAGTCGGGGTGGCGGGCGGCCAGCTCCGAGACGATGCGGGGGGAGGCGGAGCCGACGTGGTGCACGTGCAGTTCGGCCTTGGGCAGTCCGGCGATGAAGGCACGCGGATCACGGCCCGGTGCTGCGGTGGCCGTGACGAGGTGGTCGGTCATGGTTCCTCCCCCAAGCGGCGTCCTCGGCCGGTGTGCGGCGGAACGCGGGTGATCGGCTGATCGGTGGATCGGGGATCATCGTAGGACGGATGCGTCCGACGGGGCGCCGGGGTCGTAACATGGCGGGACGTTCGACGGAGGGGGTCCAGCGCATGTCCGACGACGCGCAGGTGCCGGAGGCGCCGGGGAGCACGGCGGGCGGCACACCGCCCCACAACCCGCACGACCATGACGACGTGTGGGCGGCACCGGCCGACAGCGGGGCCGCTCGGGCGCAGCCGCCCCAGGCCCCGCCGCGGGACGTGGCGCCCCCGATGACGCAGATCGACCTGGGCGGACAGGTCGCACCCGGCCCGCCGGACTCCACCGGAGCCGTCGACCCGTGGGCGCTCCCGGAGTTCGACCCGCCCGTCTCCGGAGCGGGCCCGGCCGGTGCGCCGGCCGCCGGCTCGCCCCCCGGCGCCTCCTCCGTGCACGAGCAGCAGACGATGACGTCCTTCCCCGCGCAGGGCGACCCCACCGCCACCCCGGTGCCGCCCGCCCGGCCCTGGGCCGGCCCCGGCACCCCCCAGGCGCCGGTACCGCCCGTCGGCCCCGGCGCGGCGGTCCCCAACCCCTTCGCGCCCCCGGCCGCCGACCCGCTCCCGCCGCCGCCCATCGCCCCCGACGGCCCCGGCCAGGTTCCGTACGGCTACCCGGGCGGCCCCCAGAGCGGCTACGGCCACCCGGCCCCGCAGCCATCCGGTTACGGCACCCCCGGTTACGGCGCCCCCGACCCGGGCTACCACGGCTGGACCGGCATGGCGCCCCTGCCGAGCAACGGCATGGGCATCACCGGACTCGTGCTCGGCATCATCTCGGCCGTGCTCTTCTGCTTCTGGCCGCTGGCCATCGGGCTCGGCGTCATGGCCGTGATCTTCAGCGCGCTGGGCCGGGGCAAGGCGTCCCGAGGCGAGGCCACGAACCCGGGACACGCCCTGGCCGGCCTCATCTGCGGCGCGGTCGGCATCCTCCTGGGTACCGGCTTCGGCGCGCTCGTCCTGTTCACGTCCTCCTACTGACCCCGGACACCGCTTCGGAGCCCCGGCCCGGACCCCTCCCGGAGGCGGGTGCGGGCCCGCATCAGGGCGAAGCCCAGGAGGTTCGGGCCGCGCCACTGCTCGGGGTCCGTCGCCCGCTCGTCGGTGGCCGCGAGCCCGATGCCCCACACCCGGTCCACCGGACTCGCCTCGACCAGCACCCTCTCGCCTGTGCCCAGCAGAAAGGCGCGCAGGTCGGCGTGGGCCGCGAACTTGTGCACGCTGCCCTCGACGACGACACGGAACCGCTCCCGTCGCCATGTCTCCTCGTCGAAGCCCCGCACCAGCCGCCCCGCCTCCTTCGCCTGAGCGGGATGGCCCGCGGCCAGCACCCGCCGCTCGGCCTCCGGGTCCGCGAACAGCCGGGCCTTGGCCGCCATCATCCAGTGCTCGGCGGTCGCGTACCGCGCCCCGTCCACCGTGAACGGCGACGGCCACCACTGGCTCAGGCAGCTCGCCCCGATCCGGCCGTCGGGCAGCGGCCGGTGCCCCCAGAAGTACAGGTACTTGACCCGCCGGTCGGCCCGCAGCGCCTCGACCAGAGTCTCCCTGGAACCGATGGTTCCCGCCGTCCCGTTCATCGCCACCCCCCGTGAACCCTTCCTGCCCGCGCGAGTCTGGCACGCATCACTGACACCCCGTCCTGTCTTTTCCGCCGCCCCTCGACGCCCGGTCGACAGATTCCGTCGCGTAACCAAAAGGCAACAACGGAATCACTTGTTGGAGTCCCATTGCTCTGTCAGGATCGGCACTCAAATCGAGCTGGAGCCACGCCGCCCCCTCGGGGAGACGGAGGAGAGCGACATGCACAACCCGGGCAACGCCACCCCGGAACGATTCCCGGCCCAGGACCGGTTCGCGGACGGGGCGCAGTTCATCGCGGGACGTTCGACGAAGGGCACCTCGGGCCGTACGCACACGGTCGTCGACCCCGCCACCGGGCAGGAGGTCCACACCTACGCGCTCGCCGGCACCGACGACGTGGACGCGGCCGTCGCCGCGGCGCGCGAGGCGTTCCCGGCGTGGGCCGGCGCCACCCCCGGGGAGCGCTCCGACGCCCTGCACCGGTTCGCAGCCGTCGTCGCCGAGCGCGCCGAGGACTTCGCCCGCGCCGAGTCCCTGCAGTGCGGCAAGCCGCTCAAGCTGAGCCGTGAGTTCGACGTCCCGGGGACGATCGACAACATCGCCTTCTTCGCCGGCGCCGCACGGCAACTGCAGGGCCAGTCCGCCGGCGAGTACTCCGGTGACCACACCTCCTACGTCCGCCGCGAGCCCATCGGCGTCGTCGGCTCGATCGCGCCCTGGAACTACCCCCTCCAGATGGCCGCGTGGAAGATCCTCCCGGCGATCGCGGCGGGCAACACCGTTGTCCTCAAGCCCGCCGAGCTCACCCCGCTGACCTCCCTCCTGTTCGCGCGGGCCGCCACCGACGCGGGCATCCCGGACGGCGTGATCAACATCGTCACCGGCACCGGCAAGGAGGCGGGCGAACACCTCGTCGGTCATCCCGACGTCGCCATGACCTCCTTCACCGGCTCGACCGCCGTGGGCAGGCGGGTCGCCGAGATCGCCACCGCCACCGTCAAGCGCATCCACCTCGAACTCGGCGGCAAGGCCCCCTTCGTCGTCTTCGACGACGCCGACCTCGACGCCGCCGTCAACGGCGCGGTCGCGGGCGCGCTCATCAACACCGGCCAGGACTGCACGGCCGCCACCCGCGCGTACGTGCAACGGCCCCTCTACGAGGCGTTCGTCGAGCGCACGGCCGCGCTGATGGAGACCGTGCGGCTCGGCGACCCCTTCGCTCCCGGCACCGATCTCGGCCCGCTGATCTCGCACGCCCACCGCGACCGCGTGGCCGGATTCGTCGACCGGGCACGCGCCTGCGCGCGGGTGGTGACCGGCGGTGAGGCCCCGGAGGGGGACCTGAAGCACGGCGCGTACTACCGCCCCACCCTGATCGCCGACGCGCCGCAGGACAGCGAGGTCGTGCAGTCCGAGATCTTCGGGCCGGTGCTCGTCGTCCTGCCCTTCGACACCGATGACGAGGGCATCGCCCTTGCCAACGACACGCCGTACGGGCTCGCCGCCTCCGCGTGGAGCCGCGACGTGTACCGGACGGGCCGTGCCACCCGCGAGATCAAGGCGGGCTGCGTGTGGATCAACGACCACATCCCGATCATCAGCGAGATGCCGCACGGCGGCTCCAAGGCGTCCGGCTTCGGCAAGGACATGTCCGCGTACTCGTTCGAGGAGTACACCCAGATCAAGCACGTCATGTTCGACAACACGGCGGTGGTCCGCAAGGACTGGCACCGCACGATCTTCGGGGACCGATAGCAGCCGGGCCGCCCGACCCGCGGCCCCTCTCCCGAAAGGGCACCACGCGCATGGAGCAGTACGAGCCCGACCGCCTCTCCCCGGCCCAGACGGCCGCCATGCGGCGCAGCTTCCGCAACGGCCGGGCGGCACTGACCCGCCGGTCCCTGTTGCGCGCCTCCGCCGGCGGCGCGCTCGCGGCCGGCGGACTCGGGGCGCTGAGCGCCTGTGGCATCCCCGCTGCCGGCCGGACCCAGGGCGGCACCTCCGCCGAGGACCGTTCGGCCGAGGAGAAGACCGTCAACTTCTCCAACTGGCCCGTCTACATCGATGTCGACGAGAGCGGCAAGCAGCGTCCCACGCTCGACACGTTCACCCGGCAGACCGGCGTCAAGGTCGAGTACACCGAGGACGTCAACGACAACACCGAGTTCTTCGGCAAGATCAAACCGCAGCTCGCCGCCGGGCAGGACACCGGCCGCGACCTGATCGTCCTCACCGACTGGCTGGCCGCGCGGATGATCCGCCTGGGCTGGGTCCAGAAACTGGACCCGGCGAACCTGCCGCACGCCTTCGCCAACCTCTCCGGGCAGTTCCGCAGCCCGGACTGGGACCCGGGGCGTGCCTACTCCTACCCCTGGCAGGGTGTCTCGGCCGTCGTCGCCTACAACAAGAAGGCGCTCGACGGCATCGAGGTGAAGTCGGTCTCCGACCTGCTGGACAACCCCAAGCTCAAGGGCCGGGTCTCCTTCCTGTCCGAGATGCGCGACAGCATCGGCATGACCCTGCTCGACATGGGCAAGGACCCGGCCAAGGTCACCGACGACGAGTACGACGCGGCGATCGACCGCCTGCAGAAGGCCGTCGACAAGGGGCAGATCCGCCGCTTCACCGGCAACGACTACACGTCCGACCTGACCAAGGGCGACATCGCCGCCTGTGTCGCCTGGGGCGGTGACATCGTCCAGCTCCAGGCGGACAGCGACGACATCGGGTACGTCATCCCGGACGCCGGTTTCGTGACGGCCACCGACAACCTGCTCATCCCCAACAAGGCCCGCCACAAGGCCAACGCCGAGCGGCTGATCGACTTCTACTACCAGCCGCCGCAGGCGGCCCGGCTCTCCGCCTACGTCGCCTTCGTGAGTCCCGTCGACGGCGCGCAGGAGGAACTCGCCAAGATCGACAAGTCGGCGGCGGAGAACCCGCTGATCATCCCGACCAAGGACGTAGCGGCCCGAACCCACTCCTTCCGAGCCCTGAGCGACAAGGAAGAGGCGGCCTACGAAGCGAAGTTCGCGAAACTCACAGGGGCGTGACGACGATGAAGACGACGACACAGACCAACGGCGACGTCCGACTGAAGCAGATCGGCAAAACCTACGGGAACTTCACCGCCGTACACCCCCTCGACCTGACCGTGCCCCAGGGCTCCTTCTTCGCCCTGCTCGGCGCGTCCGGCTGCGGCAAGACCACCACCCTGCGGATGATCGCCGGCCTGGAGGAACCCACCGCGGGCACCGTCCACCTCGGCGACCAGGACGTCACCGCGCTCCCGCCGTACAAGCGGCCGGTGAACACCGTCTTCCAGTCCTACGCCCTCTTCCCGCACCTCGACATCTTCGAGAACGTCGCCTTCGGCCTGCGCCGGCGCGGCATCAAGAGCGTGAAGAAGCAGGTCGAGGAGATGCTGGAGCTCGTCCAGCTCGGCGAGCAGGCGCGCAAGAAGCCGCACCAGCTCTCCGGCGGCCAGCAGCAGCGCGTCGCGGTGGCCCGCGCCCTGATCAACCATCCCAGGGTGCTGCTGCTCGACGAGCCGCTCGGCGCCCTCGACCTCACACTGCGCCGCCAGATGCAACGGGAGCTCAAGCGCATCCAGACCGAGGTCGGCATCACCTTCGTGCACGTCACGCACGACCAGGAGGAGGCCATGACCATGGCCGACACGGTCGCCGTGATGAACGCCGGCCGGGTCGAGCAACTCGGCCCGCCCACCGACCTGTACGAGAACCCGCGCACCACCTTCGTCGCCAACTTCCTGGGCACGTCCAACTTCATCGAGGCCGACGTCGACTCCAGGTCCGGCGACGACTTCGTGCTGAAGGCGGGCGGCGGCACACTCGTCCTGCCCTCGGCGCGCAACAGCGGCCCCACCACGACCGGCGGCAAGGTGCTGCTGGGGGTGCGCCCGGAGAAGATCTCCCTCGCCCACGCGGACGACACCGGACGGATCCCCGAGGGGCGCAACCGGATCACCGGCCGGATCGCCGACTCCAGCTTCATCGGTGTCTCCACGCAGTTCGTCGTCGACAGCCCGGTCTGCACCGCGTTCGAGGTCTACGTCCAGAACATCGACCGCGACGACCGCCTGGTGCCCGGCGCGGAGGTCGTCCTGCACTGGAACCCGGCGCACACCTTCGGTCTGGACGCCGCGCAGGATGCGGACGCGGGCGTCGAGACCGTCGAGCCCGCTGAGCCCGTCGAGGGTGAGGTCGCCTGATGGCCACGGCCACCGAGGCGCCGCCCCTGGCGCCCGCCCCGGAGAAGAAGGAGAAGAGACCGCCGCGCAGGCGGGGTCGCTGGACGCCGTACCTGCTCCTGCTGCCCGGCCTGCTGTGGCTGGTCGTCTTCTTCGCGCTGCCGGTGATCTACCAGGCCTCCACCTCCGTCCAGACGGGGTCCCTGGAGGAGGGCTACCGGGTCACCTGGAACTTCGCCGTCTACGGGGACGCACTGTCCACGTACTGGCCGCAGTTCGTCCGCTCGGTGCTCTACGCGGCCTCCGCGACCGTGCTGTGCCTGCTGCTCGGCTATCCGCTGGCGTATCTGATCGCCTTCCGCGCGGGACGCTGGCGGAACCTGATCATGATCCTGGTGATCGCGCCGTTCTTCACCAGTTTCCTGATCCGCACCCTCGCCTGGAAGACGATCCTCGCCGACGGCGGCCCGGTGGTCGACGCCCTGAACACCCTGCACGTCCTGGACGTCACCGCCTGGCTCGGCTGGACGGCGGGCGACCGGGTGCTGGCCACGCCGCTCGCCGTCGTCTGCGGTCTGACGTACAACTTCCTGCCGTTCATGATCCTGCCGCTCTACACCTCGCTGGAGCGCATCGACCCGCGGCTGCACGAGGCGGCGAACGACCTGTACGCCAGGCCCTCGACCACCTTCCGCAGGGTCACCTTCCCGCTGTCGATGCCGGGCGTCGTCTCCGGCACGCTGCTGACCTTCATCCCGGCCACCGGCGACTACATCAACGCGGACCTGCTCGGCTCCACCGACACCCGCATGGTCGGCAACGTGATCCAGATGCAGTTCCTGCGCGTCCTCGACTACCCGACGGCCGCCGCGCTCTCGTTCATCCTGATGGCCGCGATCCTCGTCATGGTCACGCTCTACATCCGTAGGTCCGGCACGGAGGATCTGGTGTAAATGCCCTTCGTCAACTGGCTCAAGAGCCGTCTCGTCGTCATCGCGGGACTGCTGACGCTCGCGTACCTCCTGCTGCCGAACGTCGTCGTCACCGTGTTCTCCTTCAACAACCCGAAGGGCCGCTTCAACTACCAGTGGCAGGAGTTCTCCACGGACGCCTGGCGGGACCCGTGCGGGGTCGCCGGCCTGTGCGGGTCCCTGGCGCTCAGCCTCCAGATCGCCCTGTGGGCGACCCTCGGCGCCACCCTGCTCGGCACGCTGATCGCGTTCGCGCTGGTCCGCTACCGGTTCCGCGCCCGCGGCGCCGTGAACTCGCTGATCTTCCTGCCGATGGCGATACCCGAGGTGGTGATGGCGGCGTCCCTGCTGACCCTGTTCCTCAACATGGGTGCCCAGCTGGGCTTCTGGACGATCCTGATCGCCCACGTCATGTTCTGCCTCAGCTTCGTCGTGGTCGCCGTCAAGGCCCGGGTGATGTCCATGGACCCGCGCCTCGAGCAGGCCGCCCAGGACCTGTACGCCGGCCCGTTCCAGACGTTCTGGCGGGTCACCCTGCCGATCGCCGCACCCGGCATCGCGGCGGGCGCGCTGCTCGCCTTCGCGCTCTCCTTCGACGACTTCATCATCACCAACTTCAACGCGGGCTCCACCGTCACCTTCCCGATGTTCGTCTGGGGCTCCGCCCAGCGCGGGACCCCCGTGCAGATCAATGTCATCGGTACGGCCATGTTCGTCGTCGCCGTGCTGCTGGTACTGGTCTCCATGGTCTTCACCCAGCACAGCAAGCGCCGCGACCGGCAGAAGGCGTAGGTCACCATGAGCCGTTGGACGGCATCCCTCGCCGAGGCCCGGCCCCTCGCGTACTGGCTGGACGACCCCGGCAGGCCGCGGCCCGAGCCCGCCCTCACCGGCGCCGAGACCTGCGACCTGCTGGTCGTGGGCGGCGGCTACAGCGGACTGTGGACGGCGCTGATCGCCAAGGAGCGGGATCCCGGCCGGGACGTCGTCCTGGTCGAGGGGCGGGAGGTGGGCTGGGCCGCCTCGGGCCGCAACGGCGGATTCTGCGACGCCTCGCTCACCCACGGCCTGGCCAACGGCCTGGCCCGCTGGCCCGACGAGATCCACCGGCTGGAGCAGCTGGGTGCCCGCAACCTCGACGCCATCGAGGAGACGGTCGCCCGCCACGCCATCGACTGCGACTTCGAACGCACCGGCGAGATCGACGTCGCCACCGAGCCCCACCAGGAACGGGAACTGCGGTACTGGTACCGGGAGATGGACCGCCGGGGGCTCCGCGACGGCGTGGAGTTCCTGGACGCCGACGCGGTCCGCGCCCAGGTCGACTCGCCCACCTTCCGGGCCGGCCTGTGGGACCGCCGGGGCGTGGCCATGCTCCATCCGGCGAAACTCGCCTGGGGGCTGAAACGGGCCTGCCTCGGCCTCGGCGTCCGCGTGTACGAGCACACCCCCGCCCTCAGCCTGCGCACGGACGGCGCCGGCCTTGCCGCACGCACCCCCCACGGGCAGATCCGCGCCCGGACCGCGGCGCTCGGCACCAACGTCTTCCCCAGCCTGGTCCGCCGGGCCCGCGCCTACACCGTCCCGGTCTACGACTACGCCCTGATGACCGAGCCGCTCACCGCCGACCGGCTGGCGTCCGTCGGCTGGCGGAACCGGCAGGGGCTCGCGGACACCGCCAACCGGTTCCACTACTTCCGGCTGACCGCCGACAACCGCATCCTGTGGGGCGGCTACGACACGGTCTACCCGTACGGCGGCCGGGTGCGCGCCGAGTACGACCACCGCCCGCAGACCCATGCGAAGCTCGCGGACCACTTCTTCACCTGCTTCCCGCAACTGGAGGGCGTCCGCTTCACCCACGCCTGGGGCGGTGCCATCGACACCTGTTCCCGCTTCTCGGCCTTCTTCGGTACCGCCCACCGGGGCAAGGTCGCCTACACGGCGGGCTACACGGGGCTCGGCGTCGGCGCGACCCGCTTCGGCGCCGAGGTGATGCTGGACCTGCTGGCGGGGGAGCGCACGGAACGGACCGAACTGGAGATGGTCCGCAAGAAGCCCCTGCCCTTCCCACCCGAACCGTTCGCCTGGACCGGCATCGCCCTCACCCAGTGGTCCCTGGCCCGCGCCGACGCGAACGCCGGCCACCGCAACCTGTGGCTGCGCACACTGGACCGGATGGGGCTGGGCTTCGACAGCTGACGCCCGAGGGAAGACCTCCTGGAAGGCCTCCCTCTCCCGTGGACGCACAGGGCGCGTCCACGGGAGAGGGAGGCCTTCTCGCGTCGATCGCACGGAAGTTCGGCGACGAGACCAAGCGCACCACCACGGTCCACGAGGGCGACCGCACCACCGTGATCCCACTCGAGGGCGGCACCGCGCAGACCACGGTGACCGATGTGTTCGGCCAGGTCGTCGAGCGACTGTCCTACACCGACGCGGAGCGCACAGAGCACGTCAAGGCCACCTACGCCTACGACAAGCACGGCAACCTCGCGAGGATGACCGACGCGGCCGGCAACACCTGGTCGTGGACCTTCGACGCCCGCGGCCGCCAGACCAGGGCGGACGACCCGGACAAGGGCGTGACGACCACGGTCTACAACGAGCTCGACCGGCCGGTGAGGACCACCGACGCCCGCGGAGTGACGCTCACCTCCACCTACGACGCCCTCGGCCGCACGATCGAGCTGAAGCAGGGTGACGAACTCTGCGCGAAGTGGACGTACGACACCCTGCTCAAGGGACAGCCCACGGCCGACACCCGCTACATCGACGGGCAGGCGTACACCACGGAGGTCGGCGGCTACCGGAATTCATTCGCAGTGCATCGGGCTTCAGCCCGGTGGTGAAGCGAATCTGATGGTCGCGACGCGGAGCGTCGCCGCGTCCGGTCCGGCGGAGCCGGACACGGCGTGTTCACCGCCCGCGGCGCGGAGTGTCGTGATCGCTGGTCCCGGCGGAGCCGGGCTGTGCTCACACCGGCCGGTTCCGCTGTTCGATGTACTGCCAGACCACAGTGAGGAGGTGCCGCTGATCTCCTCCATCCGCCTCAGATGGGCATCGGTGAACACTCTGTGCCGGAACCCGGTCACGAAGACCAAGTACACATGCATCACGAAGACACAGTGCCGACCAGTTCTGATCTTCTGCATCTCACCCACAACCCAGGTACGTAGCGTGGCCGTCATGCAACTCCGGTACGCCTTCAGGCTGTACCCGGACACCGGCCAGCAAGTGGCACTGGCGAAGGCGTTCGGGTGCGCCCGCGTCGTGTTCAACGACGCGGTCCGCGCCCGCGAAGACGCCCGCACGGCGGGCGGGACGTTCCCGACGGTCAGCGAGCTGTCCACACGGCTGATCACCCAGGCCAAGCGGACAGCTGGGCGGTCCTGGCTGGGCGAGGTCTCCGCGGTGGTGTTGCAGCAGTCCCTGCGGGACGCCGAGACCGCATATCGCAACTTCTTCGCCTCCCTGAAGGGCACCCGCAAGGGGCCGAGGCTGGGCCCGCCCCGCTTCAAGTCCCGCAGGGATGCCCGGCAGTCGGTCCGGTTCACCGCCAACGCCCGCTGGAAGATCACCGACAGCGGACGGCTGCACCTGCCGAAGATCGGTGCGGTGAAGGTGAAGTGGTCCCGCGCGCTGCCCGCCGCCCCCACCTCGGTCACCGTCATCAAGGACGCGGCCGGGCGGTACTTCGCCTCCTTCGTCATCGACACCGACCCACGGGCGGATGCCGGCCGGATGCCCGCCACCGACCAGAGCATCGGCATCGATCTCGGCCTCACGCACTTCGCGGTCCTGTCCGACGGCACGAAGATCGACTCCCCGCGGTTTCTGCGCCGCGCGGAGAAGAAGCTGAAGAAGGCCCAGCGGGAACTGTCCCGCAAGCAGAAAGGCTCGAAGAACCGGGAGAAGGCCCGGCTCAAGGTCGCCCGCGCCCACGCCGAGGTCACCGACGCGCGCCGCGAGTTCCACCACCGGCTCTCCACACAGCTGATCTCCGAGAACCAAGGGATCGCCGTGGAGGACCTGTCGGTGGCGGGACTGGCCCGCACGAGGCTGGCCAAGTCCGTGCACGACGCCGGCTGGTCATCGTTCGTGCACATGCTGGAGTACAAAGCACAACGGTACGGCCGCACCTTTGTGAAGGTGGGACGGTTCGAGCCCACCAGCCAGGTGTGCTCCGCCTGCGGGGTCAAGGACGGACCCAAACCCCTGAACGTCCGGGAGTGGACCTGTACCGCCTGCGGCACCGTCCACGACCGGGACCACAATGCCGCGATCAACGTGAAGACGGCCGCCGGACTGGCGGTCTCGGCCTGCGGAGCGCCGGTAAGACCAGAACTCGTTCTGGCACGGCGCGAGGAAACAGGAAGCCACGGATTCCCGACCGAACCCCGTGCCGCGTAGCGGCACAGCAACGATCGAGAAGGCCAGAATCCTCGGGCCTCGGCCCGAGGTGCAAGTCAACAGCCGACCTCGTCGACCGTTCGCCTGCCGGCGTCCGAGGGAGCGCTGATCGGCTCGTACAACTGGTCGTACGGCTACAACCAGTACACGGGCACGCAGGAGTGGATCAGACACCCGGCCATGGGCAGACTGCCTGCGGAGCGGGTCACCACGGTGTACGGCGAGGGCGACCTTCCGATCCGTACCGTCGCGGACCGTCAGACTCTGGTGAGCGATGTGGTGTACGACCCGCTGGCTCGCCCGCTCCGTACCGAGTACGGCGTCCTGGGCCGGAAGGTGTACGAGACCCACGACTGGGACGAGCACACCGGCGCGCTGAACCGGCGGACCCTCGACGGCGACGTGGCCCTGCGGATCGAGGACACCCGCTACACCTACGACGACATGGGGAACGTCACCCGAATCTCCTCCACCTCCGGCCAGGACCAGCAGGCCTCGACCGACAACCAGTGCTTCGCCGTCGACGCCCTGCGGCGCATGACGCAGGCGTGGACGACCAAGAACGCCACTGACAACTGCGGTGCCGGGCCGTCGGCCGCGACAGTGGGCGGTCCGGACGCCTACTGGCACTCCTACAGCTACGACGTGACGGGCAACCGCACCAAGGAGGTCCGCCACGCCGTCTCGTCCGGCGGCGAGGACACCACCCGCACCTACACCTACGGCCGGCCCGGGCAGGACGCCCCGCACGCCCTGCGGTCGGTGACCACCACCGGCGGCACCGCCGACGGACAGCGGGAGACGTTCGCCTACGACGAGGCGGGCAACACCACCGCCCGCACCGGAGGCGCCCGTGGCCAGCAGCTGACCTGGGACGCGGAGGGCCGCCTGGCCACCGTCACCGAGAACGGCAAGACCACCTCCTACGTCTACGACGCCGGCGGAAACCGTCTGATCGCCCGCAACGCGGACGGCTCGGCCACCGCCTATCTGCCCGGCGGCAACGAACTCAAGGCAACCGACGGCAAGGTCACCGGCACCCGCTACTACACGCACGGCGGGCAGACCGTGGCGGCGCGTACCGGCAGCGGCGGGATCAACCTGCTCTTCCCCGACCAGCACGGCACCGCTCTCATCGCCGTGGGCTGGGGCGTCGGCCAGGCCGTCAACCGCCGCAAGCAGCTGCCCTTCGGTGGCCCGCGCGCCGCCTCCGGCACCTGGCCCGGCGACCGCGGATTCCTCTCCGGCACCACCGACCCGACCGGCACCACCCACCTGGGCGCCCGCGAGTACGCCCCGGACCTGGGCCGCTTCCTGTCGGTCGACCCCCTGCTGCTGCCCGAGGACCCGACCCAGCACAACGCCTACGCCTACGGCAACAACAACCCGGCCACCTTCGCCGACCCCACCGGGGAGGCATACGAGGAGTGCGTCAGCGGCCAGTACAACTGCACCTACGGCCGCAGCACCGGCGACGTCAAGAAGGTCACGTTCGGCAAGAACTACAAGAAGGAGACCAAGGCCCGGGGCGGTACCATCTCGCCGAACTACACCATCCAGCAGAACACCAACTACCGTCACGTCTATACCAAGGGCAAGGGCGTCACCCGCCCCACCACCCAGCGGTCCCGGTCCGCCCAGATCGAAAAGCAGAAGCGCCACGACCAGGAACGCAAGGCCGCTGAGGCCCAGCGCAAGAAGGCCGAAAACCAGAACAAAAAGAACAAGGAGGACGAGGGCTTCTGGTCCAAGCTCGGACGCGAGACCAAGAACACCTTCGGCACGTGGGACGGCTGGAAGAACAGAGTCCTACCGGGAGCAGCTTTCGCAGCCTGCCTTGTGGTGTCGGTCGGACTTTGTGTGGGTGCGGGGGTTGCGGTAGCAACTGCCACCCTGCTTGGTGATCGAATTACAACCGGAAAGTGGGAGAGGTCTACATACGTTAAGAACCTCGCATGGGGCGCTTTTGGTGGCTTTTCGGCGTTCAAGTTCGCGCGTTGGGGCGGTGCAACGGCCGAGAAAGCACTATGGGGCAGCGCCATTGCGCGAACTCCAGTGCGAGTGAAGCCTGCCACCACGACCAGTGGCGCGATATGGAGGGACGGGCCCGTCGACTGGGCAGCGACACGCGGCAATGTCGGAACAAATTCGGGGTTCAACTTCGGATTCTGTGGCGCCGGAAGTCTGAGTGTGGGCAGTCAATTCAGCTCCTGTTGATGTCGCAGAGGTGGCATGAGGAAACATCGGATGGTCGGCGGATTCTCTTCTGCCGACCATCCGTCTAGTGGAAGAGTGAGGCAATGGGGCGATATCGCAGTATCAAATCCGGCGTGATTCTATGGAGAAAGTCGTTCAAGGTGATTTCATGGCTCATGCCTTTTGTCTATGGGGGTGTGGCGGCTTTCGCCGCTATGGATGGGTTCAGGAGGTCGGATGTGGATGCGCTGCAGGTGGCGGCCTTGGTTCTCATTGCGAGCGCCGGCACGTATAGCTTGACAAGGTCTCGTGTGCACCTGACGCCCACGGGGATCCTGGTTGTCAACTGTATGGCCTGGCATGAGATTCCTTACGATTTCTTGCATAAGGCAGAAGGGGGTCGTGGGAGAGGTCTGGTCATGTATGTAAAGGGGGCTTCCGAGGGAGATGCCGAGGTCTATTCAATTGGGTTTGCTGGATCGCTTGTAGATCGACATTTCCGCACAGCGGAAAGAGCGGCGAGAGAGATAAATAAAGCCAAGAAAAAGGCTCGTGGCAAACACGATTCCGACCCAGCTGTGCGGCGTGGGATTGTCCGAGATGCGGTCGTCGAGATATCTGTACTAATATCCTTTGGGTTTGCGGTCACCTCAATTTTCGTTGGCGGCTAAAAGAGAATCTTCGAAAGGCCGGCACAAGCGGGCCGAAAACAGCACGGCAAGAACAAGCAGGACGAGGGCTTCTTCGCCAAACTCGGGCGCGGCGACTTCAAGGGCGCGGCCGGCAAGGCCTGGGAGAACCGGGGGACCATAGTCAAGGTCGCAGCTATCGGAGCGTTCGTCGCATGTACGGTAGCTACCGCAGGAGTATGCACAGTTGTCGGAACAGCGGCCGCTGCACTGTCGGTAGCCAGTCGCGGATACGACTTTGCAAAGAGTGATAAAAAAGCTGGCGATTGGACAGCTTTTGGCAGTGGCGTAGCCTTCGATACAATTGGCTGGAGAGTCAACGTCGTCAGAGCGCCAGGAATAAACGTGAAGAATCTTCGCTTCTTTTATTCAGTAGGGACTCGAGCCGGACAAGCACGCCTGTACCAGCAGACTTCGGCGCTCACGTGGGGCCTGGGGGGTTGGTGAAACTCTCGGACGTGGTGCTGCCCGCCCACGGGTGGGCAGCACCACGACGATCGCAGGAGACTTCTGATGTTTGATAACGAATCCATCGCAGTTAATGTGACTCCTGCCGGTATTCCCGTTGTGGGCGCCCTTGTTATTTTGGCGCTGTTTGCGCTCTCTGTCTGGGATGCGCTAAGGCTGCCTGCCGGGCTCTGGTTTCGCTGGTTTATTCCCGTTGGGTTCATTCCTTTCCTGGTCGGTGCCAATTTCGACATTATCTGGCTGATGCTGGCCGGGACGGGAGTGATGGCCATTGGGTTTGGCATGAGTAAGAGTTGGAGGCAGAAGAATAGTGCTAATTGGTTCTGAGTGGGAATGAGTAATCCTGAGATGGGGGTACGGATATACGAGTGATGGGGCTGGGGCGGTGCAACGACCAAGGAAGCGCTATGGGGCAGCGTCATTGCGCGGACTCGAGTGCGAGTGAGATACCGACAGGGTCGACCACTGGTTGAGGTGCTAGCCGTGCAGATCCTTCGGCATCGTTCCTGGCCTGTGTTCGCCTGGGCTCCGTTCGCTGCTCTCCCCTTCTTCCTGCGTCTGGCCCTCGCAGTGGTGGCGGTGGGGTGAGGGCGCTGCTGTAGGCGCGGGGAACGGTCGGTGCGGGCCACCGGGCAGCTTCGGCGCACGTGTGCGGGTACTGGGAGGGCCGGTGCTCGGCCTGGCGCAGATACGCTGTCGGCGGCATGCTCCCATGGTCAGGAGCGTCGGTTGTGCAGGGAGTGAGAGGAAGGTGGGTTCGCTGATGCCCACGTTCTCTTACCAGGAGGCGGTCGGAAGAGCCCAGGCGTTCGACAGTGGCCGGCGGCTGGATCGGGGTCCGGCGCCGGACCCCGATCCCCGGCAGGTCGTCTGGTGGCGGGTGCCGGAGCTGCGCCGCATGGTGCGGCTTCCGTTTTTGGCGGCAGGGATCGGGCTCTGCCTGGCGGGTGTCCTGGTCAAGGACCTGGTGACCGGCGGCCTGCCGGGGAAGGGCAGCGTCGGCGTCACCCTGGCGCTGCTGCTGGGGGCGCTCGGCTTCGTGGGGATATGGTTCAGCGTCTGCGGTCTGCGGTCTGCGGGTGGCCCGGGGAGCCTCCCGCGCGCTGCGCTCGGGGTCGTCGCGGTCCATGCGCTACGTCCTGTTGCGCGATCCGGGCAGCAACAATCCTTTCATGTTGCTGTTTCCCGAGGGCGGTGGTGAACAGGCCCCGCCGGTGAGTGCGGTGGTCCTGGGAGAGCGGCGTCTGGCCGCGCTGCCCGAGGCGGTGGGCACCGCCCGGCTTCACCAGATGTCCGGTGAGAGCCTCTACGCCGTTCCGTGGGTGGTCGACCGTCCCTGCTATCCGTTGGACCGGATGTTCCTGCTCGATGCGGACGACCCTGAATGTGCCAGGTCGTTGGACCGACTCATCGGGATACAGCGGCCCGAGGCACGCTGAACCTTCCGGTGGCGGAGCTTCCCGGTGCCGAAACAGCTGTGCTTGTATGTGCGGCTTTTCGGTGCTCCGAGGCGTTGAACGTGGTGACCGTTGATGACGATCGCACCCTTTGACCTGGGCGCAGTCAGGTCGTGCCGTACGCCGTTGCGCCCTCCCTCGGCAGGCTCACCCACATGCGGGTGCCGCCGCCGGGTTCGTGGGAGTCGCCGAAGCCCCAGGAGCCGTCGCAGGCGCGGCAGATGCGGGCGAGGAGGCGGAGGCAGGCGTGGCGGCGGGTGTCGCAGGCCGTGGAGAGGTGGGGCTGGGTGTGGCGGGGGTGGCTGTCGTAGGCGATCAGGCGGAGGGTGCCGGCTCGGTAGCGCAGGGAGAGGTAGTAGTTCGGGGACTCGGTGAACTGGCAGGCGGTCGCGGTCAGTTCGCCTACGACCTGGAGGGCCGGGTCCAGCATGTCGGACAGGCCGTGCATCTTGAGGGCCTGCCTGGTCGCGGTCCTTGCGAAGGCCGGGCTGGCGAGGGATGCGGGGAGCGTGAAGCTGTAGGCCAGGGTTTCGGGGGTGGGGACGGTCGGGTCCGCCGGGTAGGTGGGGGCGGTGGGGCAGAGGGGCATGGTGGACTCCTGACGTCGGGAATACGGGTCTCTTTGTGCGGCGATGACTGCCGTACGTATGCGGTACGTCACTGAATGTAGAACTGTGAGTGGTTACATTGCCACTTGTTCAGTGGAATTGACCCGATCGTGGTCCGGTGGTGCTGGTTGGCGGCAGACTGCTGACGACCCGTACGGGAAGGAACGGCATGCCACCGAGGACGACACCCACCGAGCGTCAGAAGCGTCTGGGCAGTGAGCTGCGCAAGATGCGGATGGCGGCGGGGATAACGGCCGACCAGGCTGCCGGACTGCTCGGGCTCGATCGGGCGAAGATCTCCAACATCGAGACGGGTATCCGCACGATCAGCGAGGAGCGGCTGCGTACCCTCGCCTGCAACTGTGACTGCTCGGACGAGGCCTACATCGACGCGCTGGTGAACATGACGCGGTTCAACGGCCGGGGCTGGTGGGAGCGTTACCGGGGCGCTCTGCCTGCTGGACTGCTGGACATCGCCGAGTTGGAGTCCTGCGTGGTGCGGATGCGGACGTTCCACACCGTGCACGTCCCGGGGCTGCTGCAAACCAGTGATCACGCACTCGAACTCTTCAGAGCTGTGCTGCCGCCACTGCCCGAACACGAGGTTGCCCTGCGCCTCGCCTACCGTGTCGAGCGACAACAGGTCCTGGAGGGCGTGAACCCGCCGGAGTACGTCGCGCTCGTGCACGAAGCCGCGCTCCGTATGCAGTTCGGCGGGCGGAAGATCGCACGTGCCCAGCTGGAGCACCTGCTGGACCTGTCCGAACGCCCCCGCGTACAGCTACTCGTCGTTCCGTTCTCGGCGGGCACGTTTCCCGGTGCCGGGCAGACCGTGAACTACCTGGAGGGAGCAGTCCCGCAGCTCGACACCGTCCAGATCGACAACTCCCACGGTCCCGACTTCCTCGGTGAGCAGGCGCAGTTGGCCAAGTACCGTGCCCACTTGGACTGGACCGAGCGTGTCGCCCTGTCGCGGAAGGTGTCACGCGACGTCGTCCGGGACATCGTCAACGGCCTGTGAGGAGACCCCGATGGACGGCATCACCTGGGAAGAGCCCTTCTGCGGCGAAGGCGCGAGCTGCTTCCGCCTCGGCACCGACTCCCGAGGCAACGCCTACATAGCCATAGCCGGACAGGAGGACCAGTACCTCACCGACAGCCGTGAAGCGCTCCGCTCGCTGATCCTGGAGATCAAGGCGGGGAAGGCCGATCACCTGCTCTGAGCCGGGCGGCGGGGTGGCGGGGCGGAGGGTCCTCGTTCGCGGGGAGGTCTTTCGTGCGACGTCTCCGCCCGTGGCACCTGGCCGGCCCTGCGCGGTCTGAGGGCGTGGTCGGTCAACTGGGGCCGGTTCGGGGGCCGGGAGTTCCGGAAGGACTTCGACGCCTGCCTCGGCCGGGGCCGCTGAGCAGCAGCCACAGCGCGGTGAGCAGGACGGAGGCCAGGCACCAGCTGGCCACGACATCCAGTGGCCAGTGGTAGCCGCGCCGCACGAGCCCGTACGACACGCCGAGCACGAGGGCGGCGCAGACGGTGACGAGGACGCGGCGGGCCATGGCCGTGCGCAGCCAGGGCAGGAGCACGAGCGCCGCGGCGCCGTAGGCGACGGCGGCGGTGGCCGTGTGCCCGGAGGGGAAGTAGCCGGTACCGGGCGGCACGGCCGCCGTGCCGTGCCGGGCCGTCCATGCCTTGAGCGGTACGACGAGCACCGGCACCAGCACCATCAACCCCGCCGCCCCGAGGGGCGCCGGCCACCACCGGTCCCTGCCCGCGGCCCGCGCCCGCCAGGCCGCGTACCCGAGCACCGCCACGAGTACCGGAACCGCGACCTGCACGTTCCCGAGATCCGCGAGCAGCTCGGAGCCCCGGTCCGGATGCAGCAGGGCGTCACTGACGTCCCGGTCCACGCCCAGCAGCGGACCGTGGCCGACGACCTGCCAGGTGATCAGTGAGAGGAGCAGAGCCGGAAGACCGACGAGCCAGACGAGGAGGAGGGAGACCCGGGAGGACGACACGCGCACAGCTTCGCAGGTACGGCGACGCCGAAGGGCCGACGCAAGGGGGGGAGCTGCGTCGGCCCTTCGGGGAACGGTCGGTCTGTGGCCGTCCGCTCGCATCGGAACGTCGCGCGCCCCGGGGGGTGTGGGGCGGGCGACCGTCCGATCGGTGAGGAGACCCGGAACCCGAAGGCTCCGGTGGTGTGCGCGAGGTACGACCAGGTCGAAGCCGGGAAGGCTGCGGCCTGCCCCACAGTTCCCTGTGGGCGGGTGGTTCTCTCATCTGAGAAGAGAACCTACGGCAGCGGATGGGTGCGGAACAGCCGGAACGGCGTCCTGCCATCCACCTCGCACACCTTCTTCACATGCCCTGCCGTCGGCTGCGCCGGACCTGCGTGTCCGCCGCTCAGACGCGCGCGAACGCCTGCTCGATGATGTCCAGGCCCTCGTTCAGCAGGTCCTCGCCGATGACCAGCGGCGGCAGGAAGCGCAGCACGTTGCCGTAGGTGCCACAGGTCAGGACCAGCAGGCCCTCGGCGTGGCAGGCCTTGGCGAGGGCGGCGGTCGCCTCCGGGTTCGGCTCCTTGGTCGTACGGTCCTTGACCAGCTCGATGGCGATCATCGCGCCGCGGCCCCGGATGTCGCCGATGACGTCGAACTTCTCGGCCATGGCGGTGAGGCGGGCCTTCATGACCGCCTCGATGTTCTTCGCCTTGGCGTTGAGGTCCAGCTCCTTCATCGTCTCGATGGAGCCGAGCGCGCCCGCGCAGGCCACCGGGTTGCCGCCGTAGGTGCCGCCGAGGCCGCCCGAGTGCGCGGCGTCCATGATCTCGGCGCGGCCGGTGACGGCGGCCAGCGGGAGGCCGCCGGCGATGCCCTTCGCCGTGGTGATCAGGTCCGGGACGATGCCCTCGTCCTCGCAGGCGAACCACTGGCCGGTGCGGCAGAAGCCGGACTGGATCTCGTCGGCGACGAAGACGATGCCGTTGTCGGTGGCGAACTCGCTGATCGCGGGGAGGAAGCCCTTGGCCGGCTCGATGAAGCCGCCCTCGCCGAGCACCGGCTCGATGATGATCGCGGCCACGTTCTCCGCGCCGACCTGCTTGGAGATCTGGTCGATGGCCTGCGCGGCGGCCTCCGGACCCGCGTTCTCGGCGCCGGTCGGCCAGCGGTAGCCGTAGGCGACCGGGACGCGGTACACCTCGGGGGCGAACGGGCCGAAGCCGTGCTTGTACGGCATGTTCTTCGAGGTCAGCGCCATGGTCAGGTTGGTGCGGCCGTGGTAGCCGTGGTCGAACACGACGACCGCCTGCCGCTTGGTGTAGGCGCGCGCGATCTTGACGGCGTTCTCGACGGCCTCGGCACCGCTGTTGAACAGCGCCGACTTCTTGGCGTGGTCGCCGGGCGTCAGCTCGGCGAGCGCCTCGGCCACGGCCACGTACCCCTCGTAGGGCGTGACCATGAAACAGGTGTGCGTGAAGTCGGCGAGCTGGGCGGAGGCGCGGCGGACGACGGCCTCGGCGGAGGCGCCGACGGAGGTCACCGCGATGCCCGAGCCGAAGTCGATCAGCCGGTTGCCGTCGACGTCCTCGATGATCCCGCCGTCCGCCCGCGCGGCGAACACGGGCAGCACCGAGCCCACGCCCTGCGCGACCGCGGCGGTACGACGGGCCTGCAGCTCCTGCGACTTCGGGCCGGGGATGGCGGTGACGACGCGGCGCTCCTGCGGAAGTGCGGTCATGCGGGGCTCCTGGGGGGTGTAACGGACACTTGGTTTCTTTTCTCGCAGGCTAGGGCGGGGAGGGGGAGCTGGGCATGCTCCATGTGGGCGTTGTTCCGGGGGTCGGATTGTCCGTGGTGGACATAGCGGCGGCGCGGGGCGCGGCGGGGGTTCGGCGCGGACGGGCTTCCCACCGTGGCGAGACCCGGCCGGGTGAACGGTGAACTCGCCCTGCCGGGGCGTTAGATTGGCTCGCTGACGGTGAACGGCGCGGCTGGTCAGGGGGCAAGGGCGATGGACGGCGACGGGACCCAGGACGCTCGGAGCACGCATGCGCACCCCGTGCCACGCCCCGCGGGGCCGCCGGAGGTGCCCGCGGTGCCCCCGAGGCCGGCCAGGGCGCCGGGCGTGCCGCCGCTGCCGGACGGGTCGGCGTTCCTGACCTGGCTGCGCACGCCGCGGCCGGAGGCGCTGCCCGGGGTGTGGCGGTTCGGACACCGGCCGCGCCCGGAGGAGGAGCCGGAGCGGATCCCGGGGCGGCAGCTGCTGAGCGGGGCCCTGATCGCGTTCCTCGTGGGCTGGCTGATCTGGTCGCTGCTGTGGAACGGGTACCTCGGCGGCTGGTGGCTGCTGCCGCTCTACGCGATGATCCCCGACTCCTGGGCCGAGCCCCACAGCTTCGGCGCCGTCGTGGCCGTCTACACCTACTACCTGCTGATCGCGGGCGCCCTCATGATCGGCGTGGGGCGGCTCGGCCGCTGGGGTGAGGTCTGGAGCCGTTACGGGCCGCCCGCATGGCGCCGTACGCCCCCGGAGAGCGGGCACCCGGCCGCTCCCGAGGCCGACCCCGCCGCCTGGCCCGCCCTGCGCGCCGCGGGCGCCGAGGACGCCGCGGAGCGGCTCGCCGCCGACGCGCGCGCGGGGCTGATGCGGGACGTCGACCACGCCCGCATCACCCGCGCCTGGCAGGGCGTACGCACCGGCCGGCACTCCCTCGCCACCTTCACCGGCGCGGTGCTCGGCCACGGCGCCGCCGCCTGCCCGCACCCGTCCGGCGCGCGCGACCTGCCCGCCCGACAGGCCCGGCACGACCTGGTCACCGGGCAGGTGCGGCTCGGCACCGCCGCCGACGACACCCGCAACCCGTATGCCTACCGGGGCGCCGGCCTCGCGCTCGGCCCCGAACTGCTCGGCACCTCCCTGCTCGCGGTCGGACCGGCCGGCTCCGGCAAGACCGGCGGTGTCGTCCGGCCGCTCGCCGAATCGCTGTGCCTGCACGCGCTCACCGGGCGGGCCGCCGTGGTCGTCGTCGGCGCCGCGGGAGCGGGGATCGGCCCGGCCGACGCGTACGACGTCGTGGTGCGGATCGGCAACCCCGACTCCGCGTACGACCTCGACCTGTACGGCGGGACCACCGACCCCGACGAGGCCGCCGCGGTGCTCGCCGAGGCACTGGTCGGCGACCTGGCCGACCCGCACCCCGGCAGCGACAGCCGGCGCGCCACCACCGTCCTCGCCCAGCTCCTCGGCCCCTTCCACGCGGTGCACGGCCGTTTCCCCTCCGTCCCGGAACTGCGCGGGCTGCTCGACGGCTCGCCCGGCCCGCTGGCCGCGCTGCGCCAGGGCCTGGCGGAGACGGGACAGGAGTCGCTGCTGCGCGAACTCGACGCCCGGGAACGGCAGATGGCGCACCCGGGCGATGTGGGCGGGATCCTCGCCGACCGGGTGGCGCTGCTGGACCGGCCGGCCTTCGCCACGTTCTTCAAGAGCGCGGCCACCGACGGGCAAAGCCGGCCGTTCAGCCTCAAGGCGCTGGACCACCCGGTGCGGGTCCGGGTCGACCTGCCCGAGCGGGGCCACGCCGACGCCTCGCGGGTGCTGGCACGGCTGGTGCTGGCGCAGTTCACGGCGAGCGTGACGGTACGGGAGGACAGGTCGCTGTTCGCCTGCCTGGTGCTGGACGACGCGACCGGCGTGATCACCCCCGAGGCCGTGCGCGGCATCCAGCGGCTGCGGTCGGCCAACGCCGGGGCGGTGCTCACCCTGCGCACCCTGGACGACGTGGCGAGGCCGCTGCGCGGACCGCTGCTCGGGACCGTCGGATGCCGGATGGCACTGGCCGGGCTCACCCCGTGGGACGGGCAGGACTTCGCCGAGGTGTGGGGCAAGGAGTGGACCGAGGCGCGGGACGTCACCGACCGGCAGATCATCGCGGACAGTCCTGCGGGCAAGGCCTGGCACGCGGTGCGGCGGGCCATCACCGGCAAGGCGCCGACCGCGCGGGCCGTCACCGTGCGGCAGGTCGAGCGGGAGCGGTGGTCCGCGTCGGAACTGGCGCACGCGATGCCGGCGGGGCACGCGGTGCTCTCCCTGACCGACGTCAG
The DNA here is from genome assembly GCF_029760955.1 of Streptomyces cathayae. GTDB lineage: Bacteria > Actinomycetota > Actinomycetes > Streptomycetales > Streptomycetaceae > Streptomyces > Streptomyces cathayae. Next base: position 2,287,567 of record NZ_CP121682.1, on the reverse strand, counting down.
GGGCGAGCACGCGCCACCGCTGCTGGTGGACCTGCGGGGCTGAGCCGTCCGGTCGAGGCAACCGAAAACCGTACGGTGGGGCAGAATCGACAGAGGTCGTTCATACGTGGCGGCCAAAAGTACACGACGTTCGCCCGATGTCCCGATCTCCGCCGACCTGAAGGCCCCATGCCACCGACGCTCGCCTCGCTCGTCCACCACTCCACGCTCAAACTGACCGTGCGTGCGGGTGAGGACAGCCTCGACGTGCCGGTCCGTTGGGCGCATGCCAGTGAGCTGGCCGACCCCGTGCCCTACATGGAGGGCGGGGAACTGCTGCTGATCACCGCCCTGAAGCTGGACGCGGAGGATCCGGCGGCGATGCGCCGCTATGTGAAACGCCTGGTGGGGGCGGGTGTCGTCGGGCTCGGCTTCGCCGTCGGCGTCCACTACGAGGACATTCCCGAGGCGCTCGTGGAGGCGGCGCGGGAGGAGGGGCTGCCGCTGCTGGAGGTGCCGCGCCGTACCCCCTTCCTCGCGATCAGCAAGGCCGTCTCCGCCGCCATCGCCGCCGACCAGTACCGCGCGGTGACCGCGGGGTTCGCGGCCCAGCGGGAGCTGACCAGACAGGGGCTGGCCGGCGGCCCCGAGGGGCTGCTGACCGCGCTCGCCGCCCAGGTGGAGGGCTGGACCGCGCTGTACGACGCCTCGGGCGCCGTGGTCGCCGCGGCGCCGGAGTGGGCGGGCAGGCGCGCGGCACGGCTCACGGAAGAGGTGCGGCGGCTGCGGGAGCGGCCCGCGCCCGCCTCGTCGGTGGTGGCCGGGCCGGAGAACCCGGAGATCGACGACCGGGTCGAACTGCACTCCCTCGGCACCGGCCGGCGCCCCCGGGCCGCGCTCGCCGTGGGCACGGCGAGCGCGCTCGGCACCGCCCAGCGGTACGCCGTCCACTCCGCCGTCGCGCTGCTCACCCTGACCACGGAACGCTCCGGCTCCCTGCGCGCGGCCGAACAGCGGATCGGCGCCGCCGTGCTGCGCATGCTGCTCGCCGGGGAGCCCGACCACGCCCGCGCGGTGGCCGGAGACCTGTACGGGGGCCTCCTGGACGCGCCCTTCCGGATCGTCGTGGCCGAGACGGGAGCGGCGCCCGTCGCCCGGGCCCAGGGCGACCCGAACGGCGACGCCCTCGGCGCCCTGGCGGAGGTCGTGGAATCGGCGGCCGCCCGCTCCGGCGAGGCGGTCCTGGTGGTGCCGGAGCGGGAGCGGCTGGTGGTGCTGGCCGCCGACGGCGGCACGGCGGTGGCCGCGTGCTGCGATCACGCGGCCGGCCTGGAGGCGGTGCGGAGCGGCGGGGGAGCCCATGAGCCCCTGGTCGGCGCCGACGAGGGCGAGCTGGTCGTGGGCCTGTCCGCACCGGCCGGCCCCATCGCCGCGTCCGCCGCCTACAAGCAGGCCGGACAGGCGCTGTCGGTGGCGCGGCGGCGGGGGCGGGTGCTGGTGGAGCACGAGCAGATGGCCGCCGGGTCCGTGGTGCCGCTGCTCGCCGACGACGCGGTCCGGGCGTTCGCCGACGGGCTGCTGCGGCCCCTCTACGAGCACGACGCGACCGGACGCGGCGACCTCGTCGCCTCGGTGCGTGCCTGGCTCTCCCGGCACGGGCAGTGGGACGCGGCGGCGGCCGACCTCGGCGTGCACCGCCACACCCTGCGCTACCGCATGCGCCGCGTCGAGGAGATCCTCGCCCGCTCCCTGGACGACCCGGACGTCCGCATGGAGCTGTGGCTGGCTCTGAAGGCGACCTCGTCCGACTGACGGCTGACGCCTGAGCCCTGACGGCTGGTGCCTGACGCCCGACGCTCGATGTCTGACGGCAGGCCGAGAGGCGGGGCCGGTGCCGGGCGTGGCGGGCGGGCGTGCCGACGGCCGACCTGCCAAAGCGGCGCGCGGCGGCAGCCGACTGCTACGGCTCGGACAAACGACCCGCTCTCCCCCCGGCCCTACCGTGGATTCAGCAAGCCAAGCAACCACCCCCAACGCGGAAGGGCCGGGACTCGCCATGCCAAAGGAAGAATCGGCAGCCACCCACGCCTTCTGGCTCGCCGGCCGCCAGGCCACCGGCGAGGCCGCCTTCGACGTCACCTCGCCGTGGGACGGCCGGGTCGTCGGCACCGTGAGCGTGCCGTCCGACGCCCAGGTCGAGGAGGCCGTGGCCGCCGCGTACGCCGTACGGGACGAGTTCGCCGCCACCCCCGCCCATGTCCGCGCCGCCGCCCTCGACCACGTCAGCCGGCGGCTCGTGGAGCGCACCGAGGAGATCGCCCGGCTGATCTCCGCCGAGAACGGCAAGCCGATCAAGTGGGCGCGCGGCGAGGTCGGCCGGGCCGTGTCCGTGTTCCGGTTCGCCGCCGAGGAGGCCCGCCGGTTCAACGGCGGCGAGGCCCAGCGGCTCGACACCGACGCCGGCGGCCAGGGGCGGCTCGCCTTCACCCGGCGGTTCCCCAAGGGCGTCGTGCTGGGCATCGCGCCGTTCAACTTCCCGCTGAACCTGTGCGCCCACAAGATCGCCCCGGCCATCGCCGCCGGTGCGCCGATCGTCCTCAAGCCCGCCCCGGCGACCCCGCTGTCCGGGCTGATCCTCGGTGAGCTGCTCGCCGAGACCGAGCTGCCGGCCGGTTCCTGGAGCATCCTCCCGGTCCCCAACGACCGTATGCCCGCCCTCGTGCAGGACGAGCGGCTGCCGGTGATCTCCTTCACCGGTTCCGAGCAGGTCGGCTACGCGATCATGGACTCGGTGCCGCGCAAGCACTGCACCCTGGAGCTCGGCGGCAACGGCGCGGCCGTCGTCCTCGCCGACTGGGCGAGCGACGAGGACCTGGATTGGGCGGCGAGCCGCATCGCCACCTTCTCCAACTACCAGGGCGGCCAGTCCTGCATCTCCGTGCAGCGGGTCATCGTGGACGCCTCCGTCCACGACCGGCTGCTGCCGCGCATCGTCGCCGCCGTGGAGGCCCAGGTCACCGGCGACCCGGCCGACGACGCCACCGACGTCGGCCCGCTGGTCAGCCAGGCCGCCGCCGAGCGCGTCGAGGCGTGGGTGCAGGAGGCCGTCGACGCCGGCGCCACCCTGCTCACCGGGGGCAAGCGCGACGGCGCCTCCTACGCGCCGACCGTGCTCACCGACGTCCCGGCCGATGTGACGATCTCCTGCGAGGAGGTCTTCGGACCCGTCCTGACCGTGCAGAAGGTGGACGGCGAGGCCGCGGCCTTCGCCGCCGTCAACGACTCCAGGTACGGCCTGCAGGCAGGGGTGTTCACCCACGACCTGCAGACCGCCTTCCGGGCCCACCGCGCCCTGGAGGTCGGCGGCGTGGTCGTCGGCGACGTGCCCTCCTACCGTGCCGACCAGATGCCGTACGGCGGCGCCAAGCAGTCCGGTGTGGGCCGCGAGGGCGTGCGGTTCGCGATGGACGACTACACCTACGAGCGGGTGATGGTGCTGACCGGCCTCGCCCTCTGAGGCGGACCGGCTCCCGGTTCGGGCACCGCGGCGGGCGACGTTCGCCCCGTCGCGGGGCCCGGCACGTGCCCCGGGCTTCGGCTTCGCTCGGGCAGGGGCCCCCGGAGCACGCATCGGACGCCGCTCCTTGACGGACGAACGCCGCCCGCCGCGACGCCGGCCACTCCCGGCCGGCTCCGCGAGGAGGCGAGCCCGTCGTACAGAGGGGTCCGGCACCGGTGCCTTCCGGTGCCGGACCCTTCTTCGCGTCGGCCCTCCCCGGGCCCTCAACCGGGGAGGAAGCCGACCCGCGCGAGCCGCAGCGGGCCGCGCAGTCCCAGGCGCAGGTCCTGTACGCCGTGCACGCCGTCGACGGACGCGCCGAGCGTGACGTAGTCGTACGGGCCGGACGTCGGGGCCTGTGGGGACAGGGTGGCGAGCACCGGGCCGCCGTCGAGGGACAGTTCGACGGTGCCCCCGCCGGACACTTCGACGGTCACCTCCGTCACTCCGCTCCCGAAGTCGCAGCGGCGGAAGAGCAGTTCGCCCGGCTTCCCGGCCACCGGGGTCACCGAGTCGCCCGACTCCCTGGTCCGGTCGACGATCTCGGTGCCGCTCTGCTCGTCGAAGTCCGCCGCGTCCAGGCCGCGTTCGAGGACCGGGCGGGGGACGCCGGGTTCGCCGCCGAGGGTGAGGACGGTCCGCTGCCGGACGTCCGCACTGGAGGCGCCGGCCAGCAGCTCGTACCGGCCCGGCTCCACCCGCCACCGGCCCACCGCGACGTCCCAGAACGCGAAGGCGGACAGGGGGACGTCGAAGGCCGCCTCGGCCGTCTCGCCGGGTGCGAGGGTCAGCCGCCGGTGGGCCACCAGCTCGCGGCGCGGACGCGGCACCGAGGGGTCCACGGCCCGCGTGTAGAGCTGGGCCACCTCGTCGGCCGGGACGGCACCGGTGTGGGTGACCGTGAAGGAGACGCGCACCGCCTCCGGCCCGACCCGGGCCGTCAACCCGCCGTAGGCGAAGGCCGCGTAGGAGAGGCCGTGGCCGAAGGGGAAGAGCGGCGTGCCCTCGAAGTACAGATAGGTCTGGCGGGAGCCGATCACGTCGTAGTCGAGGAGGCCGGGCAGATCGGCGTCGTCGGCGTACCAGGTCTGCGGCAGCCGGCCGGCGGGGGAGACGTCACCGGCGAGCACGCGGGCCAGCGCGGTGCCCGCGGCCTGACCGCCGTGCGCGGTCCAGAGCACCGCCGGCAGGTCCGTCGGATCGACCGCGTAGGGGGAGGAGGAGACCAGCGCCAGCACCGTGTTCTCGTTGGCGGCGCGGGCCGCGCGCAGCAGCAGCTCCTGCTGGGCGGGCAGCCGGAGCGTCGTACGGTCCTCGGTCTCCCGGCCGTTGATGTGCGGATCGTTGCCGGCGACCACCACGACCGCGTCGGCCCGTGCCGCGGCCCGCGCCACCGTCTCCTCGCCGTGCTCGGTGACGATCAGCCCGAAGACCTCCCCGGAGACCTCCCCGGAGACCTCCCCGAAGGCCTCGGGGCCCGGCTCGTCGGCCGTGTCCGGTGCGGCAACCTTCACGCCGTCGGCGGCGACCAGCACATGGCGTCCCGTTCCCATGTGCCTGAGGAGGTGACCGTCACCGTGCGGTTCCAGCCGGAACGTCTCCCGCACGATCCAGCCGCCCGGCTGGTCGGCGGAGGCGCGGAGGTAGCCGTCCTCGGCGACCGAGAGGTACCGGCCGTCGGGGGCGCGCAGGGTCAGCAGGCCCTCGCCCCAGTCGACCAGGGCGAGTTCGGTGCCGTCCGGGCCGGCGGTGAGCGGGGCCAGGTCGGTGCGGCCCGCGAGCAGCGCCGGGTCCAGCGCGCCCTCGGCGCCGGGTGCCGCGTCGGGGGTGTCGGGCGCCGGCGGGACGTGCAGGAACGTGCCGGCGGACGTCCGCAGCAGCACCCGGTCCACGCCCTCCGCGAACTCCACCCGCTCGGCGCCGAACCGCTCGTAGAGCCCCTCCAGCGGAGTGGAGCGGTGCAGGAGGGCGCCGCTGTACCAGTCGAGCTTGCACTCGTCCGCGAGCAGGCCGACGACGGCGATACGGGTGCTCGCCGGAGCCAGCGGCAGCAGACCGTCGTTCTTGAGCAGGACGACCGCCTGCTCGGCGGCCTCCTGCGCCAGGGCCCGGTGCTCCGGGGTGTCGAAGGCGTGCTCCTCGGCGGGCGGGTCCTGGTCGAACTCGCCGAGCCGGAAACGTACCGAGAGCTGCCGGCGAACCGCGGTGTCGATGTCGGCCTCCGTCAACAGCCCTTTCCGCAGGGCCGACTCGAGGCGCCCCACGATGACCGAGCTGTCCGTGCCGTGGTCGGTGAAACTGTCCACGCCGGCCCGCAGCGAGGCCGCGACGGCCTCCTCGTGGGTGTCGAAGTAGTGCTCGGAGTCCACCAGGTTGGAGGGAGCGCCGGCGTCGGAGCAGACCAGCAGTTCCTCGTCGGTCCAGGTGCGCAACTGCTCGCGCAGATACGGCGAGACGTGGTTCGGGCGGCCGTTGACCAGGTTGTAGGCCGGCATCACCCCGGCCACCGCGCCCGCCTCGACGGTGTCGCGGAAGGCGCGCAGGTCGTACTCGTGCAGCACGCGCGGGCGGACCGAGCTGGAGGTGGTGTCCCGGTCCGTCTCGTTGTTGTGCGCGAGCCAGTGCTTGAGCACCGGGGCCGTGCGCCAGTACAGCGGATGGTCGCCGCGCAGGCCGCGGGTGTAGGCGGTGGCGATCGCCGAGGTGAGCCGGGGATCCTCCGAGTAGCCCTCCTCGTTGCGGCCCCACAGGGGGTGGCGCAGCAGGTTGACGGTCGGGGCCCAGACGTTGAGGCCGACCCGCTCGTCCCGGGCGCGCATCGCGCGGGCCTCCCGGGACACCGCCTCGCCCACCCGGCGCACCAGCCCGGGGTTCCAGGTCGCACCCAACCCGACCGCCTGCGGGAACACCGTCGCCGGACCCATCCAGGCGACGCCGTGCAACGCCTCCTGGCCGGTGCGGAAGGCGGCGACGCCCAGGCGCCCGACGGCGGGCGTGAACTGGTGCAGGGCTTTGATCCTCTCGTCGGGGGTGAGCCGCGACAGCAGGTCGTCGACGCGCTTCGCGAACGGCAGCAGCGGATCACGGAAGGGCGGGGTGGGCGGCGTGTGTGCGGTCACGTGGAAGTCCCCTTGCGGTGGAGCGATGAGACGCTTTCGAAGCGCTTCGATGCTGGTTCCGGGCAGGGGTGGGTGTCAAGGACGCGGGAGCGTCGAATCGGGTGCTCCGCAGCGCGTCCCGGGTATTCCGCGATGGCAGCCCATGAGTTGCGACCGGGCGGGACCGTGCCGTGCCTCCGAGGAATCTTGGAGATGACTCTTGTGCGCCCTTGGGCGTTCACTTAACCTCGCAGCAACATCGAAGCGCTTCGACTGCGAGGCCGCCTCCCCGGCACGTTCCCTCCGAACGACCGCTTCGGCTCAGCCGGTTCCAGTCAAGACACCGCAGCCGACGGCCACCGCCGGGTGTCCTGGTGCGCCATGAAGGGTTGACGCAATGACGCCGAACGCCGCCTCCACCTCCTCCGGGCCCAGCCGGAGAAGCTTCCTCGCCTCCACCGCGGTCGCCACCGCGGCGGTGGCGGGGGGCATGCCGCTGCTCGCCGCGTGCGGCGGTTCGGACGGAGGCTCGCGGGACGGCACCACCTCGGGCAAGGACGCCAAGAAGCTACTGCCGACCTACGTGGCGAGCGACGTGGTCACCCCCGACATCCCCAGCAGGAACGGCTCCGCGGTCGGCTTCACCGGCAAGCTCGACCTCGCCGGTCTGGTGACCTCGGTGCCCGAGAAGCTCGGCAAGGGCAGCAAGGTCACCGTCATGTCGCCGTTCTGGGGCTCACCGCCCAAAGGCGGCAACGCCTACTACCGGGCGATGAACGACCTCATCGGCGTCGACGTGGTCTGGCAGAACCAGGACGGCAACACCTACGACCAGAAGCTCGGCGCGGTCCTCGCCTCCAGTGACGTGCCCGACGTGGTGGTCGTGCCCGGCTGGAACATGACGGGCAAGATCCCCAGCGCCGTCATCGGCAAGTTCGCCGACCTCGGCCCGTACCTCTCCGGCGACGCGGTCAAGGAGTACCCGAACCTCGCGGCGATCCCCACCGACGCCTGGCAGCGGTCCATCTTCGGCGGCAAGCTGCGCGGCCTGCCCATGCCGTCCTCGTACGTCACCGGCATCGTGCCGCTCTACCGCCAGGACATCTTCGAGCAGGAGGGGTACGAAGTCCCCCGATCCTGCGACGAGTTCATGGCACTGGCCAAGGACGCAACGAACGCCAGGGCCAAGCGCTGGGCCTGCCTGGACATGAAGTGGACCGCCTTCAACGCCTTCGGCGTCCTCTCCGGAGAGGAGAAGTCGCTCGGCTGGAACCAGGTCGACGGCAAGCTGCGCTACCGCATAGAGAGCAACGAGTACCTCGAAGCCCTGGAGTGGACGCGCAAGCTGTTCGCGGCCGGCGTCGTGCACCCCGACGCCGAACTGGGCAAGAGCAACGCGACCGACCCCGGACCCAAGTTCGCCGCCGGCGAGTTCCTGATCTACAACCAGGACTCCTCGCAGTGGTGGAGCCGCACCGCCGAACAGGCCGGCCAGAACCCGGAGTTCAAGATCTGGGGGATGGACATATTCGGCCATGACGGCGGCGACCCCACCCTGTGGGCCAAGAACCCGGCCGGCATCTTCGCCTTCGTCAACAAGAAGGCGTCCAAGGCGGTGATCCGCGACGTGCTGGCCCTCGCCAACGTCACCGCCGCGCCCTACGGCACCAAGGAGTACATGCTCACCAACTACGGCGTGGAGGGCACCCACTACGCCGTCGAGGACGGCGTGCCCACCAAGACCGACCAGGGCAACGTCGACGTGATGAACGCCTACGTGATGATCGCGAGCCCCGCCGCGACCATCGCCCACCCCGACTTCCCCGAGGTCGCCAAGGGCCAGGTCGAGTGGCAGCAGCGGATGGGCGCGTTCACCAGGAAGTCGGCCTTCTACGGCATGCAGATCACCGAACCCTCCCGCTGGACCAACCTCTCCAACGACTTCGAGCAGTTGGAGGACGACATCATCCGGGGCCGCAAGAAGATCGGGGACATGCAGCAGGCCGTCTCCGACTGGAAGAGCAAGGGCGGGGACAAGCTGCGCGACTGGTACCGGAAGATCCTCGACGAGAACGGCCCGGCGGCCGGCTGACCCCCGTACCGAGGCAAGGAGACCCGCCGTGTCGCACAGCACGGTGCCTCGGAGCGAAGCCGAGGCCACTACGCCGGTCCCGCGACCGGCGACCTCCGACGGAGCCGGCACCGCCCGCCCCCGGGAGTCACCGCGCCGAAGGAGGCTGAGCCTGCGGCTCAGATACCGGCGCGACCGCGTCCTGCTGCTGATGACCCTGCCGGCCGTGGCGCTGGTCCTGGTCTTCAACTACCTGCCGATCCTCGGCAACGTCGTCGCCTTCCAGGACTACGACCCCTACATCAGCGACAACGGCGTCGTCTCGATGCTGAACAGCCCGTTCGTGGGACTGGAGAACTTCCAGCGGATCATCGAGGACCCGGCGTTCTGGAACGCCCTGAAGAACACCCTGGTGATCTTCTTCCTCCAGCTCGTGCTGTACTTCCCGATCCCGATCCTGCTCGCGCTGCTCATCAACAGCGTGATCAGACCCCGTGTGCGGGCCGTCGCGCAGGCCATCCTGTACCTGCCGCACTTCTTCTCCTGGGTCCTGGTCGTCGCCGTCTTCCAGCAGCTGTTCGGCGGCGCGGGGATCTTCTCGCAACTGCTGCGCCAGAACGGTCACGACGGCCTGGCGGTCATGACCAACCCCGACACCTTCGTGTTCCTGATCACCGCGCAGAGCGTGTGGAAGGACGCCGGGTGGGGGATCATCGTCTTCCTCGCCGCCCTGGCCTCGGTGAGCCCCGACCTGTACGAGGCCGCCGCCATGGACGGCGCCGACCGCCGGCGCCGGATGTGGCACGTCACCCTGCCCGCGCTGCGGCCCGTGATCGCCCTGCTGCTGGTGCTGCGGGTGGGCGACGCGCTCACCGTCGGCTTCGAGCAGATCCTGCTGCAACGCGACGCCGTCGGCCCCGGGGCGGCGGAGGTGCTCGACACCTTCGTGTGGTGGAACGGCGTGCGCAACCAGGACTTCGGCTATGCGGCGGCCGCCGGACTCATCAAGGGCGTGGTCAGCCTCGGCCTCGTCCTCGCCGCGAACAAGGTGGCCCATCTCATGGGCGAGCAGGGGGTGTACAAGAAGTGACCACCGTGATCGACGAACCCGCGCGCCGGCCCGCGCGCAGGCCCGGACACCGGCCCGGACGCCGGTCCGCCCCGCCCCGTCCGGTGTGGGAGGAGGAGCCCGGCAGGGCAGGGCTCGCGGGCAAGGGGATCGTCCTGCTCCTCGCCTGCCTGGCGATCGTCTTCCCGCTGTGGATCGTGATCGTCACCAGCCTGTCCTCCCGCAGGACCATCGACGAGGCGGGTGGCCTGGTGATGGTGCCCCGGGACATCACCTTCATCGCCTACCAGGAACTGCTCAGCGGCGGCCAGGTCACCCGGGCCGCGCTCGTCAGCGTCGGAGTCACCCTGGTCGGCACCCTGTTCTCGATGACCGTGTCCGTGCTGTGCGCCTACGGTCTGTCGCGCACCGACTCGCTGGGGCACCGCTGGATCCTCATGACGCTGCTGGCGACCATGTTCTTCAGCGCCGGCCTCATCCCGACGTATCTGCTGGTGCAGACCCTCGGGCTGACCGACAGCTACCTGGCGCTGATCCTGCCCAGCGCCGTGAGCGTCTTCAACATCCTCGTGCTGCGCGGCTTCTTCATGAACATCTCGCAGGAACTCGTCGACAGCGCCCGCATCGACGGGGCGGGCGACCTGCGCATCCTGTGGCAGATCGTCATGCCGCTGTCCCGCGCGGTGATCGCCGTGATCACGCTCTTCTACGCCGTCGGCTACTGGAGCGCCTGGTTCAACGCCTCGCTGTACCTCAACGACCAGACCATGCTGCCGCTGCAGAACGTCATGATCCAGCTCGTCCAGAAGCAGGAGGCGCCCGTCGGCCTCGGCCAGGCCATCAAGACCGGGGAACTGTCGGGCCTGGCCGTGCAGATGGCCGTGATGGTGATCGCCCTGCTGCCCGTCGCCGTGCTGTCCCCCTTCGTCCAGAAGCACTTCAGGAAGGGCATGCTCACCGGCGCCGTGAAGGGCTGACGGGCCGGGGACCGTGCGCTCTCCGGTCCCCGCTCTCACCCCTTCGGCCGGCTCCAGCCCCGCCCCCGGCACCCGCAGAACGAGGTGGACCATGCACGCGTCCCGCACCCCCCGTACGTCCCCCGCCCCGCTCGGGGAGCGCGGCTGATGCCCGGCCTGGGCGACGCCACCCGCGGGCGCATCCTCTACGGCGGCGACTACAACCCGGAGCAGTGGCCCGAGGAGACCTGGCCCGAGGACGTCCGCCTGATGCGGCAGGCCGGCGTCAACTCCGTGACACTCGGCGTCTTCTCCTGGTCGAGGATCGAACCCCAGCCAGGCGCACGGGACTTCGGCTGGCTGGACCGGCTGATGGACCTCATGCACGCGTCCGGCATCGGCGTCGTCCTCGCCACCCCGACCGCCTCGCCGCCGCCCTGGATGGGACACCTCCATCCGGACACCCTGCCCCGCGACGAGGACGGCCGGACCGAGGAGTGGGGCGGCAGACAGCACTTCTCGCACTCCAGCGCCACCTACCGCCGGCACGCCGCCGCCCTCACCGAGGACCTGGCCGCCCGCTACGCCGGCCACCCCGCCCTGACCATGTGGCACATCAACAACGAGTACTGCACCTACGACTGGGGCGACCAGGCCGCCGCCCGCTTCCGCGACTGGCTCCACGACCGGTACGGCACCCTCGAAGGCCTCAACACCGCCTGGGGCACCGCGTTCTGGAGCCAGGGCTACGGCGACTGGGCCGAGGTCCTGCCACCCCGCCGCCCGCACTACCTGAAGAACCCCACCCAGCTGCTGGACTTCAGACGGTTCACCTCCGACATGCTCCTGGAGTGCTACACCGCCGAACGCGACATCGTCCGCCGGCACACCCCGCACCTCCCGGTCACCACCAACTTCATGCCGCTGTGGGCGGGGCAGGACGCCTGGCGCTGGGCCGAGGAGGAGGACGTCGTCTCCGTCGACCTCTACCCCGACCCGCGCGACCCCTCCGGAGCGCAGGAGGGCGCCCTGGTCCAGGACATGACGCGCTCCCAGGCGCGCGGCCCCTGGATACTCATGGAGCAGGCGGCCGGACCGGTCAACTGGCGCAGGGTGAACCACCCCAAGCCCCGCGGCCTCAACCGGCTGTGGTCCCTGCAGGCCGTGGCGCGCGGCGCGGACGCCGTCTGCTACTTCCAGTGGCGCCAGTCCCGGCAGGGCGCGGAGAAGTTCCACTCCGCGATGGTGAGCCACGCGGGCGAGCAGGGCCGCACGTACCAGGAGGTCGCACGGCTCGGCGCGGACCTGGCACGGATCGCCCCGCACGTGGCCGGCCGGCACCGCGCCGCCGAGGTCGCCGTGCTGCACGACTGGCACTCCTGGTGGGCGGGCGACCAGGAGGCCCGGCCCTCCCACGAGGTCGACCACCCCGGCGTGCTCCGCGCCTGGCACCGGGCCCTGTGGCAGGCCCACCTCACCACCGACTTCGCCCACCCCGAACACGACCTGTCCGCCCACCCGCTGGTCGTCGTGCCCCAGCTCTACCTCCTCACCGACGCGGCCGTGGAGAACCTGCTGGCGTACGTACGCGGAGGCGGCACCCTCGTCTGCGGCTTCCTGACGGGCATCGCCGACGAGGACGACCGGGTGCGGCCCGGCGGCATGGACGCCCGGCTGCGGGAACTCCTCGGCATCCGCACCCTGCACGAGTGGTGGCCGCTGGAGGCGGGGGAGACCGTCGAGTGCGAGGGCTTCCGCGGCACCCTGTGGTCCGAGGAACTGGAGGCCGACGGCACCGCCGACGAGACGACGCCCTACAAGGGCGGGGAACTCGACGGACTGCCCGCCGTGCTGCGCAAGGGCCGCGCCTGGTACGTCTCCACGCTCCCCGAGCCCGGGGCGCTGCGCGAGCTGCTGGCCCGGATCGCCGCGGGCGCGGGGGTGCGGCCGGTGCTCGACGGGCTCCCGGACCAGGTCGAGGCGGTACGCCGGGGGGAGCTGCTGTTCCTGCTCAACCACGGCCGCGAACCGGTCGTCGTCGACGTGCCGGGCAGCCACCGCGACGTGCTGACGGAGACGACCGTGACAGACCGGCTCACCCTCGGCCGCCACGGAGTGGCGGTGCTGAAGCCATGAGCACCACACCCGTCCACGGAACCTGGGAACCACGGCCCGCCACCCGCTGGGAGGACGGCTTCCTGAGCGGGAACGGCCGCCACGGCGCCCTCGTGTTCGGTGACCCGGACGACGAACGGGTCGTCGTCACCCATCACACCCTGGTCCGCCCGGACGGCGACGGGGACGAACACCGGCTGCCGCCCCGGCTGGCCGAAGAACTCCCCGCCCTCCAGGACCGGTTGCTCTCCGGCGACCTGACCGCCGCCGAGGACTTCACCGACGGCCGCCCGCTCCGGTGGGTACGGCCCTTCCACCCGGCCTTCCAGGTGCGCCTGCGCCGCCCGGGCGACGACCCGGGTGGTCGGGGTGACGGACGGGGCGGCCGGGGCGATGGACGGGGCGGCCGGGGCGAGGGTCCGGCCCGGTACCGCCGCACGGTCGACTTCACCACCGGCGTCACGGGCACGACCCGCGCCGGCCGGACCGGCCGCGTCTTCGTCTCCCGCGCCGACGACGTCGTCGTCCAGCACGTCACGGAGCCGGGCCCCGTCCTCGGCATCACCCTGGACCACCGCCTCCCCGGTGCCCCCACCGCACTGGGCGTCGGCCACGGCGCCGTCCTCACCCCCGAGGGCGCCCTGCTGAGCCTGCGCGCCCGGTACCCGGACGGCGACCTCGCGTACACCGGCGTCACCCTGGCCGTCGTCACCGGCGGCACGACCACACCGGCCCCGTGGGGGGTGCGCGTCGAGGGCGCGCGGTCCGTCCTGCTGCTCACCCGGGTGCGGCGGCACACCGGGGAGGCGGACGTGGTCGCGGAGGGCCGCGCCCTGCGCGCTCTGCTCGGCGAGGGACCGGACCCGTACGACGACCTCCTGGCCCGCCATCTGCCCCCGCACCGCACCGCCTACGACCGTGTCGCCCTGGACCTCGCCGCCGACCCGGCCGAACGCTCCCTGCCGGGCTCCGAGTTGCTGGGCCGACCGCACAGCGCCGCGCTGCTCGAACGTCTCTTCGCGGCCGGCCGCTACCATCTGCTGTCCTCCGGAGGCCTGTTCCCGCCCCGCCTCACCGGACTGTGGACCGGCACATGGGACACCGCCTGGTCCGGAGCCTTCACCAACGACGCCAACCTCAACCTCCAGACCGCCTCCGCCGCTGCCGCCGCCCTCCCCGAGGTCACCGAGGCGCTGGCCGCACTGGTCCACCGCCAGCTGCCCGACTGGCGGGACAACGCCCGCGCGGTCTTCGGCACGCGGGGCGTGGTCGCGCCCGCGCACAGCGACGGCGAGTCCGGACACTCCTACCACTTCAGCCGCGAGTACCCCCTGCACCTGTGGACGGCCGGCGCCGACTGGCTCCTCAAGCCCCTCGTCGACCACGACGAGACCCGCGGCGAGCGCGATCCGCGCACCGCGGCGGCGCTCGCCGAAGTCGCCCTGTTCTACCAGGACTTCCTCACCCGCACCGACGACGAGGGCCGACTGGTCGTGGTCCCCTCCTACTCGCCCGAGAACCGTCCGGCGAACGCGAGCTGGGGCGCGCTCGACGCGGCCATGGACCTCTCCGCGGCCCGGCACGCCCTGCTGACCGCCGCCGCGTACCACCCCGGGCACGCACACCGCTGGCGGGCGCTCGCCGACCGGATCCCGCCGCACCGCGTCAACGCCGACGGGGCGCTCGCCGAATGGGCCCGGCCGGAGCTGGCGGACTCCTACGACCACCGCCACCTCAGCCACCTCTACGGCGTCTGGCCGCTGGACGAGATCACCCCCTACGACACCCCGGACCTGGCCGCCGCCGCCCACCGCGCCCTGGAACTGCGCGGACCCGAGAACGACTCCGCGCACGGCCATCTGCACCACGCCCTGATCGCCGCCCGCCTCCGCGACGCCGACCGGGTCGAGAGCGCCCTCGACCGCGTCCTCGGCGGTGACTTCTTCCACGACTCGCTGATGAGCGCGCACTACCCGCACCGCCACGTCTACAACGCCGACGCCGCCCACACCCTCCCCGCCGTGCTGATCGAGGCGCTGGTGCAGTCCACCCCCGGCCGGCTGGTCCTGCTGCCCGCACCGCCACCGGCGTATCCGCGCGGCTCGCTGCGCGGGGTGCGGACCCGGTTCGGCGCCGCACTCGACCTCACCTGGGCCCCGGACGGCGCAACCGCCGTGCTGCGTCCCACCCGCACCGTCCGCATCGAACTTTGGACTTCCGACGGCGCCGAGCCCCTCGACCTCGTCGCCCACGAAGACCGCGTCCTCACCCTGAAGGCGCGGTGACCCCAGCGATTCCCCCCACCCATGGAAGGACCCCCATGGCACCAGGCATCCCGAGCAGGATCGGCACGGTCCTGGCAGCGCCCGCCCTCGCCCTCGGCCTCACCGTCGGCCTGGCCTCCGCCCCCGCCCCCGCCCACGCCGCGATCTGGAGCTCCTGCGACCAGTGGGGCAACACCACCCTGAACGGCTACATCCTGTACAACAACATCTGGGGCTCCGGCGCCGGCAGCCAGTGCGTCTGGGCCAACTCCGGTACCAACTGGGGCACGTGGGCGAACCACCCGGGCACCGGCGGCATCAAGTCGTACCCGAACGCCAAGAAGGTGGTCAACAAGCCCATCGACTCGCTCCGTTCGCTGACCAGCAGCTACAACGTCACCGTCCCGTCCGCGGGTGCGTACAACACGTCGTACGACATCTGGGACACGGACCACGACTACGAGATCATGCTCTGGGTCAACCGGTACGGTCCCGTCGGCCCGCTCGGCAGTGCGCAGGGCACGGTCAGCCTCGGCGGCCACACCTGGAACGTCCACAAGGGCGACAACGGCGCCAACCAGGTCTTCTCGTTCCTGCGCACGTCCAACTCCACCTCCGGGACCGTCGACATCCTGCCGATCCTCGACTGGATCAAGGACACCAAGGGCTGGATGGGCAACGAGACCATCGGCGACGTGCAGTTCGGCTACGAGATCACGTCGTCGCCCGGTGGCCTGGACTTCCGCACCGACAACCTGACGGTCAGCAGCAGCTGACTGCTGCCTCCGCCGTGTGGGCAGCCGGCTGCCCACACGGCGGAGGAGCGGGACGGGGCGGGAGGAGCTACGCGCGGGCGGGCGCCGGGCCCGAACTCGCCCGTACCGTCAGCTCGGGCGCGATCAGGACGACCTCCTCGTCACCCCGCCCGTCGAGCTTGGCGACCAGGTGCTCCACGGCGTACCGGCCCATCTCCTGCGCGGGGATGACGACCGAGGTCAGCCGCACCGAGGCCTGGACAGCGACCTGTTCGGGGCAGATCGCGACCACCGAGACGTCCTCCGGCACGGCCCGGCCCTGCTGCCGCAGCAGGGCGAGCAGCGGTTCGACCGCCGACTCGTTCTGCACGACGAACGCCGTGGTGCCCGGACGTTCGTCGAGGATCCGGGCGAGGGTCACGGCCATCGTGGCGTACCCGCCCTCGCACGGCCGGTGCAGCAGCCGCACCCCCGAGTCCCGCGCCTGCGAGCGCAGCCCGTCGAGGGTGCGCTCGGCGAAGCCGGTGTGCCGTTCGTAGACCGCGGGGGCCTCGCCGATGACGGCGACGTCGCGGTGCCCCAGCGCCGCCAGGTGTTCCACGCAGAGCGCGCCGGTGGCCCGGAAGTCGAGGTCCACGCAGGTCAGGCCGGTGGTGTCGGCGGGCAGCCCGATCAGCACCGACGGCCGCCCGTCCCCCCGCAACAACGGCAGCCGCTCGTCCTCGAGCTCGACGTCCATCAGGATCATCCCGTCGGCGAGTCCGCTGCCGACGACGCGGCGCACCGCGTCGGGGCCCTCCTCGCCGGTGAGCAGCAGCACGTCGTACCCGTGGGTGCGGGCCGTGGTGGCCACCGCGATGGCGATCTCCATCATCACCGGCACGTACATGTCCGTCCGCAGCGGGATCATCAGCGCGATGACGTTGGACCTGCTGCTGGCCAGGGCGCGGGCCCCGGCGTTCGGGTGGTACCCGAGCCGGCGGATGCTCTCCTCGACCCGCCGGCGGGTGGTCGCGGAGATGGACCGCTTGCCGCTGAGGACATAACTCACCGTGCTCGCCGAGACTCCGGCGTGCTGGGCGACCTCGGCGAGGGTGACCATCCAGCTCTCCAATTGTTGTGAAGCGCTTCGACAGTGCGCCGTACGTACAGGGGGCCATGGGGGTGGTCCGACAGTAATGCCAGCAGGAGCGGGTGTCCATACGCTGTCGAAGCGCTTCGACGGACTTCTCTCCCGACGCCCCGAGGGCGGGGTACGAGCCGTCCCCGACCCCGTCAGGTTCCCACGAGCCCTCCGGTACGGCGCCGAGGGGCCCCGGCCCGCTCTCAGCGGCGGATGACGCCCAGCGCGAGAGCGGCGGCGACCGCGGCCGTACGGGAGTCCACGTCGAGTTTCGCGTAGACGTGGGCCAGGTGCGACTTCACGGTGGCCTGGGTGAGGTTCAGCCGCGCGCCGATGGCCTGGTTGGACAGGCCCTCGGCGACCAGGGAGAGCACTTCCGTCTCGCGCCGGGTCAGTGCGGCGTGCGGTGTGCGCAGCCGGTTCATCAGCCGGTCGGCGACCGTCGGCGCGAGCGTGGTGCGTCCGGCGGCGGCGGTGCGGACGGCGGCGGCCAGTTCCTCGGGCGGGGCGTCCTTGAGCAGGTATCCGGTGGCGCCGGCCTCGATGGCCGGGAGGGTGTCGGCGTCGGTGTCGTAAGTGGTGACGATCAGCACGCGGGGCGCCCCGGGACGGGCCGTGATGGCGGCGGTGGCCTGTGTCCCGTTCATCCCGGCGCCGAACTGCAGGTCCATCAGGACGACGTCGGCCCCGCCGGCCGCCGCGAGGGCCACGGCCTCCTCGGCGGTGGCGGCGGCCCCGACGATGCTGAAGCCGGGCTCGGTCTCCAGAACGGCGCGCAGGCCCGCGCGGACCACCGGGTGGTCGTCGGCGATGAGGATGCGGATGGGGGTGGGGGTGGGGGCGGGGATGTCGTTCACCGGTCACACCTCGCTTCCGTCCCGGGACCGGGACTCGCTCTCGGTCCGGAGCTCGTTCGCGTCCCGGTGTCCGTTCCGGTGTTCGTCCCGGACCGGGTGTTCGTTCCCGGCCTCGGTGGCCCGGAGGGGGAAGCGGGCGGACAGTGCGGTGCCCCGGCCCGGTGACGACTCGATGGCGAGGGCACCGTCGAGGGCGCGGGTGCGGGCCCGCATTCCGGCGATGCCGAAACCGCCCGCGGCCGGGTCCGGGGCCCCCGGGCGCTCGGGATCGAACCCGGTGCCGTCGTCCACCACGTCGAGTGCCACGGCGTCGTCCAGGTAGGAGAGCGTGACCGTGCCGCTCCGGGCCCCGGAGTGCCGGACGGTGTTGGACAGCGCGGACTGCGCGATGCGCAGCAGGGCCACCTCCACGGCGGTGGGCAGCGTCAGCGGAGTACCGGTACGGCGGAAGCGGACCGTGACGGGGTGCTGGGCGCTGGTGGTCGCGCACAGCCGCTCCAGGGCACCCGCCACCGTGGTGCCCTCCAGCGCGGGCGGACTGAGGGCGGCCACGAACCGGCGGGCCTCGGCGAGGTTGTCGACGGCCGCCTGCCGGGCCTGCACGACGTGCGCGCCGGCCGCCTCGGGCCGCTTCGGCAGCGCGCGTTCGGCGGCGCGCAGCAGGAGCTGGATGCTGGACAGGCCCTGGGCCAGGGTGTCGTGGATCTCCCGGGCCAGCCGCTCACGCTCGGCCAGGACACCGGCGGTGTGCTGGGCGGTGGCCAGATCGGCGCGGGTGGCGGTGAGCTCCTCGATCAGCCGGCGACGCTGTTCGCTCTCCCGGTACAGCGCCTGGTACCCCCACACCACGGCGACCGCGACGGCCGCCCCCAGCGCGGGCCCGACCGCCCCGGCGGGGGAGAAGGCCTGCTCATGGACGGCGAACGCGGTGATCGCGGCGACGGCGGTGGCGGCGACCGCGCCCAGCCCGCCGCGCCGGGACAGCAGGTGCAGCTGGAGGAAGTACAGCGGGAACGCCAGCCACACCGCGTCCGGGGTCAGCGCCAGCAACAGCAGCCAGACCGCGCCCAGCCCCGCGAGCCACCACCCGGCGGCCCGGCGGGAGACGGACATGAGCGGCGTCAGCGGGCCGACCGCGTAGATCCCCGCCACGGCGGCGCACCCCGCCACCACGGCCCCCGCCCGCGGATCGTGCGTGACGAGCGCCCGCGCGGCGGTCAGGGCGAGGAGCCCGGCCACGAGCAGATGCAGGCACCGGGCGAGAGGCCGAGTGGTGGGAGTGAGGACGTTCATCACCCACCACCCTACGAAGAACTCCGCTCACCGGGCATCGATCAAAAGGTGGAGCCGCGCCCCGACCCTTCGATTCGCAAAGTCCGGCCCTGTGTGTGATGCCCGGCCCGGGGCCGTGCCACGAGGGTGGGACGTGTCGCTTCCACCGATCGAAAGGGCAGGCCGGGGCATGTTCGTCGCCTGGAGGGATCTCGCGTTCGCCAAGGGGCGGTTCGCACTGATGGGAACCGTGGTCGTGCTGATCACCCTGCTGGTCGGGCTGCTCTCCGGCCTGACCGCGGGGCTCGCGCGGCAGAACGTCTCGGCCGTGACCGGCCTGCCGGCCGACCGGATCGCCTTCGCCGCCCCCGCCGACGGCCAGGACCTCTCGTACGCCGAATCCACCGTCACCGAGGAACAGTGGCGGACCTGGGCGGCGGCGCCCGGTGTGACCCGCGCCCAGCCGCTGGGCATCACCACCACCCGGGCGAGCGCGGGGGAACGGACCACCGGGGTCTCGGTGCTCGGTGTGCCGGCGGGCTCACCGCTCGCACCCGCGAGTGACCGGATCGACGACCGCGCGGTGGTGCTGTCCGACGCCGCCGCCGCCGAACTGGGGGCCGGGCCGGGCGACACCGTCACCCTCGCCGGCCGGCGGCTGACCGTCGCCGCGGTGAGCGGGGACGCCTCCTTCAGCCACACCCCGGTGGTGTGGACCACGCTCGGCACCTGGAACGCCGTCACCCCGTCCGCCGGTACCGCCGCGGACACCGGCGCCGCCGACGGCCGTACCGCGACCGTCATCGCCCTGAACACCGGCCCGGACGCGGACATCGCGTCCATCGACCGGGCCGCCGGCACCCTGACCGTCGAGAAGGACGACTCCCTGTCCGCGATCGGCTCCTACACCTCCGAGAACGGCTCCCTGCAGCTGATGCGCGGTTTCCTGTTCGCGATCTCCGCACTGGTGATCGGCGCCTTCTTCACCGTGTGGACCATCCAGCGCAGCGGTGACGTCGCCGTCCTCAAGGCGCTGGGCGCCCCCACCCGCAATCTGCTGACGGACGCCCTCGGCCAGGCCCTGGTCCTGCTGACCGGCGGAACCCTCCTCGGTACCGCTCTCGCCGCCGCGACCGGCGCCGCCCTCTCCGGCTCGGCCGTCCCCTTCGAACTGGCCCCCGGGACCGTCCTCGTCCCCGCCGCCGTGATGATCGTCCTCGGCACTCTCGGGGCAGCCCTCTCCATCCGCCGCATCACCTCCGTCGACCCGCTGACCGCCCTGGGGAGCGCCCGATGAGCCTCGAACTGACCGGCATCACCCTCACCTACCCCGACGGCGACTCCCGGCTGACCGCTCTCGACCACGTCGGCCTCGACGTGCCCAGGGGCAGCCTCACCGCCGTCGTCGGCCCGTCCGGCTCGGGCAAGTCCAGCCTGCTCGCCGTCGCCGCCACCCTCGTCGCACCCGACTCCGGGACCGTCACCGTCGACGGCACCCCCACCACCGGGATGAGCCGGGGCGACCTCACCGACCTGCGCCGCCGCAGCATCGGCATCGTCTTCCAGCAGCCGAACCTGCTGCCCTCCCTCACCGCCGCCGAACAGCTCCAGGTCATGGCGCACATCGACGGCCGAAAGCCGCGCGGCGCCCGTGACCGGGCCATGGAACTGCTCGACGCCGTCGGGCTCGCCGGCCAGGCCGGTCGCCGCCCGCACCAGCTCTCCGGCGGCCAGCGCCAGCGGGTGAACATCGCCCGCGCCCTGATGAACGACCCCACCGTGCTCCTGGTCGACGAACCCACCAGCGCCCTCGACCACGAACGCGGCGCAGCCGTCATGGAGCTCATCACCCGGCTCACCCACCAACGGGCGACCGCCACCGTCCTGGTCACCCACGACCGAGCCCTGCTCGCCGCCGCCGACCGGATCGCCGAGGTCCACGACGGACGCCTCACGCCGGCGGGTCAGCCGAATGGACGCACAAAGGGTGGTGGGGCGGCTGCGCATCGGGTACATACGAACGAGTAGCACCAGTCAGTAACGTAAAACGACCCGCAGGCCCCCAAGGTCATGCACATCGGCCCCGCGGGCCGTCGTCCACGCATCCCGATTCGCGGCGAGGTGAGCCTCATGACCGCAACACCCGAATCACGCAGGACACACCGGACACCCCAGCCACCCCGCTCCGGGGCCCGGCCCACCGTCACCGAACGTGAGGCCCGCCAGGTCGCGGAGGCCGCCCGGGAACAGGACTGGCGCAGGCCCAGCTTCGCCAAGGAACTGTTCCTGGGCCGCTTCCGGCTCGACCTCGTCCACCCCCACCCCCTTCCGGCCACCGAGGACGCCGAGCGCGGCGAGGAGTTCCTCGCCAAACTCCGCGACTTCTGCGAGACGAAGATCGACGGAGCCCGGATCGAACGCGAGGCGCGGATCCCCGACGAGGTGGTCACCGGGCTCAAGGAGCTCGGCGCCCTCGGCATGAAGATCGACACCAAGTACGGCGGCCTCGGCCTGACGCAGGTCTACTACAACAAGGCCCTCGCCCTGGTCGGCTCCGCCAGCCCCGCGATCGGCGCGCTGCTCTCCGCCCACCAGTCGATCGGCGTCCCGCAGCCGCTGAAGATCTTCGGCACCCAGGAGCAGAAGGACACGTTCCTGCCGCGCTGCGCCCGCACCGACATCTCGGCCTTCCTGCTCACCGAGCCCGACGTCGGCTCGGACCCGGCACGGCTCGCCACCACCGCCGTCCCGGACGGCGAGGGCGGCTACGTCCTCGACGGCGTGAAGCTGTGGACGACCAACGGCGTGGTCGCCGACCTCCTCGTCGTCATGGCCCGCGTGCCCCAGGGCGAGGGCCACCGGGGCGGCATCACCGCGTTCGTGGTGGAGGCCGCCTCCGAGGGCATCACGGTCGAGCACCGCAACGCCTTCATGGGCCTGCGCGGCCTGGAGAACGGCGTCACCCGCTTCCACCGGGTCCGCGTCCCGGCCGGCCACCGCATCGGTGAGGAGGGCCAGGGCCTGAAGATCGCGCTCACCACGCTCAACACCGGACGGCTGTCCCTGCCCGCGATGTGCGTCGGCGCCGGAAAATGGTGCCTGAAGATCGCCCGCGAGTGGTCGGCGGCCCGGGAGCAGTGGGGCAAGCCGGTGGCGCTGCACGAGGCGGTCGGCTCGAAGATCTCGTTCATCGCGGCGACCACCTTCGCCCTGGAGGCCGTGGTCGACCTGTCCTCCCAGATGGCCGACGAGAACCGCAACGACATCCGCATCGAGGCGGCGCTGGCCAAGCTGTACGGCTCGGAGATGGCCTGTCTGATGGCCGACGAACTGGTCCAGATCCGCGGCGGACGCGGCTACGAGACCGCCGACTCCCTGAGGGCGCGCGGCGAGCGGGCGGTACCCGCCGAGCAGATGCTGCGCGACCTGCGCATCAACCGCATCTTCGAGGGCTCCACCGAGATCATGCACCTGCTGATCGCGCGGGAGGCCGTCGACGCCCATCTGTCGGTCGCCGGCGATCTCATCGACCCCGAGAAAACCCTGGGCGACAAGGCGAAGGCGGGCGCGAACGCGGGCGTCTTCTACGCGAAGTGGCTGCCCAGGCTGGTCGCGGGCCCGGGACAGCTCCCCGGGACCTACGGAGAGTTCAAGCACGAGGTCGACCTCTCCCCGCACCTGCGCTACGTCGAGCGCACGGCCCGCAGGCTCGCCCGGTCCACCTTCTACGCCATGTCCCGCTGGCAGGGCCGGATGGAGACCAAGCAGGGCTTCCTGGGCCGGGTCGTCGACATCGGCGCCGAACTGTTCGCGATGAGCGCCGCCTGCGTCCGGGCCGAACTGCTGCGCCGCCGCGACGACCACGGCCGGGAGGCCTACCAGCTCGCCGACGCCTTCTGCCGCCAGTCCCGCGTCCGCGTCGACGAACTCTTCGGCCGGCTGTGGACCAACACCGACGACATCGACCGCAAGGTCGTCAAGGGCGTGCTCTCCGGCACCTACGAGTGGCTGGAGCAGGGCGTCCTCGACCCTTCGGACGACGGTCCCTGGATCGCGGACACCACGTCCGGCCCCAGCACACGGAGCAACGAGCACCGGCCGATCCGCTGAGGCGGGCCGGGGCGGGGGCGTCGGACAGGACGCGCGAGCTGCCGGGGCGGGGCCCCGGCAGCGTCCGCGACCGGACACAATAGGCCCCATGACCGACGCTCCAGCTCCGCTCGCCGACCCACACCTGGTGTACGACCCCGTGGCGGGGGACGGCCCCAAGGACGTGGTGGTCCTCGGCTCCACCGGGTCGATCGGCACCCAGGCCATCGACCTCGTGCTGCGCAATCCCGACCGTTTCCGGGTCACCGGCCTGTCCGCCCACGGCGGCCGCGTCTCCCTCCTCGCCGAGCAGGCCCACCGGCTGCGGGTGCGCACGGTCGCCGTCGCACGCGAGGACGTCGTGGGCACGCTGCGCGAGGCGCTGGCGGCGCGGTACGGGCCGGGGGAACCGCTGCCCGAGATCCTCGCCGGAGCGGACGCGGCCGCGCAGCTCGCCGCCTCCGACTGCCACACCGTCCTCAACGGCATCACCGGCTCCATCGGACTGGCCCCCACGCTCGCCGCCCTCGAGGCCGGCCGCACCCTCGCGCTCGCCAACAAGGAGTCGCTGATCGTCGGCGGCCCGCTGGTCAAGGGGCTGGCCGAGCCGGGGCAGATCATCCCGGTCGACTCCGAGCACGCCGCGCTGTTCCAGGCCCTGGCCGCCGGAACCCGCGCGGACGTCCGCAAGCTCGTCGTCACCGCCTCCGGCGGCCCCTTCCGCGGCCGCACCAGGGACGAACTGGCGAACGTCACCGTCGAGGACGCCCTGGCCCACCCCACCTGGGCCATGGGCCCGGTGATCACGATCAACTCCGCCACCCTCGTGAACAAGGGCCTCGAAGTCATCGAGGCGCACCTGCTGTACGACATTCCCTTCGATCGCATTGAGGTCGTCGTCCACCCGCAGTCGTATGTCCACTCGATGGTTGAGTTCACGGACGGATCGACACTGGCCCAGGCGACGCCCCCCGACATGCGCGGGCCCATCGCCATCGGCCTCGGCTGGCCCGAAAGGGTCCCCGACGCCGCCCCGGTCTTCGACTGGAGCAAGGCGTCCACCTGGGAGTTCTTCCCCCTGGACAACGAGGCGTTCCCCTCGGTGAACCTGGCCCGGCACGTGGGCGGGCTCGCGGGCACCGCCCCGGCGGTGTTCAATGCGGCGAACGAGGAGTGCGTGGAGGCGTTCCGCGCCGGCGCGCTGCCGTTCAACGGGATCATCGACACCGTCACCCGAGTGGTGGAGGAGCACGGCACCCCGCGGACGGGAACCTCTCTGAGAGTGTCCGACGTCCTCGAAGCGGAGACCTGGGCGCGAGCGAGGACCCGGGAACTGACATCCCTCACGGCGAGCGCGGAGGCGCGTGCATGACGACCCTGATGTTCATCCTCGGCATAGTCGTCTTCGCGGTCGGCCTGCTGCTCTCGATCGCCTGGCACGAGCTGGGCCACCTCTCCACCGCCAAGCTCTTCGGCATCCGGGTGCCCCAGTACATGGTCGGCTTCGGCCCGACCCTCTGGTCCCGGAACAAGGGCGAGACCGAGTACGGCGTCAAGGCGATCCCGTTCGGCGGCTACATCCGCATGATCGGCATGTTCCCGCCCGGTGCCGACGGACGGCTGGAGGCCCGCTCCACCTCGCCGTGGCGCGGCATGATAGAGGACGCCCGCTCCGCCGCCTTCGAGGAACTGCAGCCCGGCGACGAGAAACGCCTGTTCTACACACGTAAACCGTGGAAACGGGTCATCGTGATGTTCGCGGGCCCGTTCATGAACCTGATCCTCGCGGCGGTGCTGTTCCTCACCGTGCTGATGGGCTTCGGCATCCAGCAGCAGACCACGACGGTCAGCTCGGTCTCCTCCTGCGTCATCTCGCAGAGCGAGAACCGCGACGAGTGCAAGAAGTCCGACCCCCGGTCCCCGGCCGAGGCCGCCGGCCTGAAGGCCGGTGACAAGATCGTCTCCTTCGCCGGCGTCCGCACCGACGACTGGGGCGTCCTCTCCGACCTCATCCGGGACAGCGCCGGCCGGAGCGTGCCGATCGTCGTCGACCGCGACGGCCGGGAGGTCGCCCTCCAGGCGGAGATCGCCACCAACCTGGTCGCCAAGAAGGACTCCGACGGGGTCTACGTCGAGGGTGAGTACGTCAAGGCCGGCTTCCTCGGCTTCAGCGCGGCCACCGGCGTCGTCAAACAGGACTTCGGGGAGTCCGTGGTCTGGATGACCGACCGGGTCGGCGACGCCGTCGACTCCCTCGCCGCCCTGCCGTCCAAGGTCCCCGCCCTGTGGGACGCGGCCTTCGGCGACGGTCCGCGTGAGCCGGACTCCCCGATGGGCGTCGTCGGGGCGGCCCGGGTCGGCGGTGAGATCGCCACCCTCGAGATCCCCGCCTCACAGCAGATGGCCATGTTCGTGATGCTGCTCGGGGGCTTCAACCTCTCCCTGTTCCTGTTCAACATGCTCCCGCTGCTCCCGCTCGACGGCGGGCACATCGCGGGCGCCCTGTGGGAGTCGCTGCGCCGCAACCTCGCCAGGGTGCTGCGCCGCCCCGACCCGGGCCCGTTCGACGTGGCGAAACTGATGCCGGTGGCCTACGTGGTGGCCGGGATCTTCGTCTGCTTCACGCTCCTCGTCCTCGTCGCGGACGTGGTGAACCCGGTACGGATCTCCTAGACGGACCGGCCGGACCGGTACGGACCCCCGCCCCGCCACCGGGTGCGAATCCGCCGGACACCCGCCGTTCACGATGGCCCGGAACCCTTTCGTTCCGGGCCATCGCCCTTTGAGTGGGTTTACGGACGGGATGTGCTCGGGCCAACGCTCGTGCCGTAATCTCGGACCGCGGAGCCCGCTGCTCACCGGGAGCCGGACCTTGATCCACGACTTGGGGTTGCACAGCAGATGACTGCGATTTCTCTCGGCATGCCGTCCGTTCCGATCACCCTGGCCCCGCGCCGTAAGAGCCGGAGGATCCAGGTCGGGTCGGTGGCGGTGGGCGGGGACGCGCCGGTGTCGGTGCAGTCGATGACCACCACCCGTACCTCCGACATCGGTGCGACGCTGCAGCAGATCGCCGAGCTGACGGCGTCGGGCTGTCAGATCGTGCGGGTGGCCTGTCCCACCCAGGACGACGCGGACGCGCTGGCGGTCATCGCGGGCAAGTCGCAGATCCCGGTGATCGCGGACATCCACTTCCAGCCGAAGTACGTGTTCGCCGCGATCGAGGCGGGCTGCGCGGCGGTGCGGGTGAACCCGGGCAACATCAAGCAGTTCGACGACAAGGTCAAGGAGATCGCGCGGGCGGCGGGCGAGCGCGGCACGCCGATCCGGATCGGGGTCAACGCCGGGTCGCTGGACCGGCGGCTGCTGCGGAAGTACGGGAAGGCCACCCCGGAGGCGCTGGTGGAGTCGGCGCTGTGGGAGGCGTCGCTGTTCGAGGAGCACGGTTTCCGGGACATCAAGATCTCGGTCAAGCACAACGACCCGGTGGTGATGGTGGAGGCCTACCGGCAGCTGGCGGCGCGGTGCGACTACCCGCTGCATCTGGGGGTGACCGAGGCGGGTCCGGCGTTCCAGGGCACGATCAAGTCGGCGGTGGCCTTCGGGGCGCTGTTGTCGGAGGGGATCGGGGACACCATCCGGGTGTCGCTGTCGGCGCCGCCGGCCGAGGAGGTCAAGGTGGGGCTGCAGATCCTGGAGTCGCTGAATCTGCGGCAGCGGGGTCTGGAGATCGTCTCGTGTCCGTCGTGCGGGCGGGCGCAGGTGGATGTGTACAAGCTGGCGGACGAGGTGACCGCCGGGCTGGAGGGCATGGATGTGCCGCTGCGGGTGGCGGTGATGGGCTGTGTGGTCAACGGTCCGGGGGAGGCGCGGGAGGCGGATCTGGGGGTGGCCTCGGGCAACGGCAAGGGGCAGATCTTCGTCAAGGGCGAGGTGATCAAGACGGTGCCGGAGTCGAAGATCGTGGAGACGCTGATCGAGGAGGCCCTGAAGATCGCCGAGCAGATGGAGAAGGACGGCATCGCCTCCGGCGAACCCCAGATCTCGGTCGCCGGCTGACCCGGCCGGTCAGCCCGTTCCCGCCCGGGGCGACCCCGGGCGGGAAACGTTTCCCCACCGCGGGGCGGCAGCACACAAATTCGGCAGGTACAGTGCGGAAACCAGTAGACCCAAATGTGTGAGGCCCCCCGCGCGTGTTGACGCAGACCACCTCCCGGGTCCTCGAACCGAGTGACCTGGACGCCGCCCTCGCCGTCCTCGACCGCGAGCCGGTGGCGAACGCCTTCGTGACCTCCCGGGTGCAGGTCGCGGGCCTGGACCCATGGCGGCTCGGCGGCGAGATGTGGGGCTGGTACGAGGGCGGCATGCTCACCTCCCTCTGCTACGCCGGCGCCAACCTGGTCCCCATCTGCGCCACCCCCCGGGCCGTCCGCGCCTTCGCCGACCGGGCCCGCCGGGCCGGCCGGCGCTGCTCCTCGGTCGTCGGCCCCGCGGCACCCACCGCCGACCTGTGGCGGCTGCTCGAACCCCAGTGGGGCCCCGCCAGGGAGGTCCGCGCCCACCAGCCCCTCATGGTCACCGACCGGCTGTCCGACACCATCGCCCCGGACCCCTCCGTCCGCCGCGTCCGCAAGGACGAGATGGAGAAGATCATGCCGGCCTGCGTGGCGATGTTCACCGAGGAGGTCGGGATCTCCCCCCTGGCGGGCGACGGCGGGCTGCTCTACCAGGCCAGGGTCGCCGAACTCGTCGGCGCCGGACGCGCCTTCGCCCGCTTCGACGCCGAGGGCAAGGTCGTCTTCAAGGCCGAGATCGGCGCCGCCACCGACCGGACCTGCCAGATCCAGGGCGTCTGGGTGGCCCCCGAGCACCGCGGCAGGGGCCTGGCCGCCCCGGGCATGGCGGCCGTGCTCCGCTACGCCCTCGCCGACATCGCCCCCGTGGCCAGCCTCTACGTCAACGACTTCAACGCCCCCGCGCGCCGGACCTACCGGAAGGTGGGTTTCCAGGAGGTCGGCGCGTTCATGAGCGTCCTGTTCTGAACCGGGCCGCCCAGAGCCCCACGCCCTGCGCCCCGGCCCCGAAGTGCGTTCCGCCGAGCAGTCCCGGCCCGTGCCGACGCCCTGTAGTCTCCCCGGCATGCTGCGCTTTCCCGGTCACGGGCACCCCCGTCCCGACGACATCGTGATCGGCCCCCTCGACCTCACCGCCCACGTCGACGAGGCACTGGCGGTCCAGGCGGCGGCGTTCGGTCTCGGCCCCGACGAGGTGGCCGTACGCCGGCAGATCGTGCTGCGCCACATGACCCTGCACGGAGCCAGAGCCCTGGGCGCCACCCGCGCCGGCCGTCTCGTCGGCTTCGTCTACGGCATGCCCAACGACCGAGCCCACTGGTGGTCCACCGTCGTCGAGCCCTACCTGCGCGCCCAGGACCGGGACCACTGGCTCGACGACTCCTTCGTCATCACCGAACTGCACGTCCACCCGCGCCACCAGAAGCACGGCATCGGCCGCGCCCTGATCACCACGATCACCGACGGGGCCGACGAACCCCGCTCGATCCTCTCCGCCATCGACATCGAGAGCCCCGCCCGCGGCCTGTACCGCTCGCTGGGATACGAGGACCTCGCCCGCCGGGTCCACTTCCCCAGCGCCCCCAAGCCGTACGCCGTCATGGGAGCACCCCTGCCCCTCCGGCGCCCATAGGGCCTGTCCGGCGGATCATGCCGCAGACGCGGGGGCCGGCACGCCCTCCCTCAAGCTCTTCGAGCAGGGGGGACCCCCAGCCGCGTTGTCGTCGGTTGCCGACTCCCCCGAGCTCTCGACGAGCTCGAGCAGGGGGGACCCCCGTCGCGTCGACGCCCTCCTCCGCCTTGCAGCTGCACGCTCCCCCACTCTCGACTTCTCCCCCACTCTCGACTTCGCTCGAGCGGGAGGGACCCCCATGAGCGGGAGGGACCCCCATCGCCCCCGCTCACCCGCGCTGACCAGGCGCCGTCGATTTCCTGCGACCTGCTCCGCCGGACAGGCCCTAACCGATTTCCACCGCCCCGTCCCGCCCGGCTAACCTCCTGTCTCATCACCCTCTCCCACTCTCGACCGCGCTCGAGCGGGGGGACCCCCAGCAGCAGGAGTACGAGAACCATGGCGAACGCACCGGTCCAGCGCATGTCCCAGTTGATGGCGAAGACGCTGCGCGACGACCCGGCGGACGCCGAGGTCCTCAGCCACAAGCTCCTCGTCCGGGCCGGCTATGTGCGCCGCACCGCCGCCGGCATCTGGAGCTGGCTGCCGCTCGGCAAGAAGGTCCTCGCCAACGTCGAACGCGTCGTCCGCGAGGAGATGGACGCGATCGGCGCCCAGGAGGTGCTGCTCCCCGCCATCCTGCCGCGTGAACCCTACGAGGCGACCGGCCGCTGGGAGGAGTACGGCCCCGAGCTGTTCCGCCTCCAGGACCGCAAGGGCGCCGACTACCTCCTCGGCCCCACCCACGAGGAGATCTTCACCCTCCTGGTGAAGGACCAGGCGTCCTCATACAAGGACCTGCCGGTCATCCTCTACCAGATCCAGAACAAGTACCGCGACGAGGCGCGCCCCCGCGCGGGCATCCTGCGCGGCCGCGAGTTCCTGATGAAGGACTCCTACTCCTTCGACCTCGACGACGAGGGGCTGTCCCGGTCGTACGCCCTGCACCGCCAGGCGTACCAGCGGATCTTCGAGCGCCTCGGCCTCGACTACCGCATCTGCGCCGCCACCGCCGGTGCGATGGGCGGCTCCAAGTCCGAGGAGTTCCTCGCCCCCGCCGAGGCGGGCGAGGACGTCTTCGCGGACTGCCCGAACTGCGACTTCGCCGCCAACACCGAGGCGGTCTCCTACGAGGTGCGGCCCGTCGACGGCTCCGCGGTCCCGGCCGCCGAGGACATCCCGACGCCCGACACCCCCACCATCGAGACCCTCGCCGCCTCGCTCGGCGTCCCCGCCTCGGCCACGCTGAAGAACCTGCTGGTCAAGGTCGGCGACGAGATCGTCGCCGTGGGCGTTCCCGGGGACCGCGAGGTCGACATGGGCAAGCTCGAGGCGCACTTCGCCCCGGCCCCCGTCGAACTCGTGACCGCCGAGGACTTCGTCGGCCGCCCCGACCTGGTCCGCGGCTACGTCGGCCCGCAGGGCCTGGAGAAGGTCCGCTACATCGCCGACCCGCGGGTGGCACCGGGCACCGCCTGGATCACCGGCGCCAACAAGGCCGACACCCACGCCAAGAACGTGGTCGCCGGGCGCGACTTCGAGGTCGACGCGTACGTGGACGTCGTGGTGGTCGACGAGGGCGACCCCTGCCCGAAGTGCGGCACCGGCCTGAGGCTCGACCGCGCCATCGAGATCGGCCACATCTTCCAGCTGGGCCGCAAGTACGCCGACGCCCTCAAGCTCGACGTCCTCGGACAGAACGGCAAGCCGGTCCGCGTCACCATGGGCTCCTACGGCATCGGCGTCTCCCGCGCGGTGGCGGCCCTCGCCGAGCAGACCGCCGACGAGAAGGGCCTGTGCTGGTCCGAGGAGGTCGCCCCGGCCGACGTCCACGTGGTCGCCGCCGGCAAGGCGCTGCAGACCGAACTCGCCCTCGAGGTCTCCCAGAAGCTCGCCGCCGCCGGGGTCCGCGTCCTGGTCGACGACCGCGCGGGTGTCTCCCCGGGCGTGAAGTTCACCGACTCCGAGCTGATCGGCGTCCCGCAGATCCTGGTCGCCGGCCGCCGCTCCGCCGAGGGCGTCGTCGAGCTGAAGGACCGCCGTACCGGCGAACGCGAGGAACTCACCGTCGACGAGGCCATCGCCCGCCTCACCGCCTGACCCGTCCGGCGGCCCCGCGCGGAACCACCACCGCGCGGGGCGGCGGGTCCGGGGCGCCGGACATGCGGTCAGAGCCAGGTCGCGAACTCCAGGAGGAGTTCGGCGTCCTGGCCGCGGCCCACACGGCGGGCGCGGACGCCGGACTCCACCGCGCGGAACAGCGTCCAGCCGCGCAGACGTTCCTGATCGACCTCCAGGGACTCCGCGAGCCGCTTCACCCGGCGGCGGGTCGTCGCCGCGCCGGAGGTCTGGGCGACGAGGTCCTCCACCCGGTCGCGGACCAGCCGGGCCAGGTCGAAGGCGCACTCCCCGACCAGCGGGTCCGGACCCACCGCCAGCCACGGCATCCGCTCACCGGCGAGCACCTTGCTCTGCCGGAACGTGCCGTGCAGCAGCCGGTGCTCGGGCGGTCCGGCCAGCAGCTCCTCGCGTACCGCCAGCGCCGCCGACACCAGCGGTCCCACCTCCGGGTCGCCCGCGGCGGACGCCCGCATGGCCTCGGCCTGCCGGCCGGTCCGCTCCGCCACCGTCTCGAAGGGACGGGCGGCATCGCCGGAGGGCGGCTCGACCCACAGCCGCCGCAGTGTCCCGGCCGCCTCCAGCAGCGCCTTCGCCTCCGGCAGCGACCGCACCGAGACATCCGGATGCAGCCGCTCCAGCAGCAGCGCGCCGTCGGCGGGCGGGGAAGGCTCCAGCAACCGGACCGCGCCCAGACCGTTCCAGTGGGCCAGCGCGGCCCACTCACTCTCCGGCCGGGCCCTGGCCGGAGCCAGCTTCAGCACCGCGGGGCCGCCGTCGGACGTCCGCACCAGCAGCACCAGACTGCTGCGGCCCCCGGGCACCTGCACCCGTTCCACGGTCAGCTCGCGCACCGCGACGGCCTCGCGTACCGCCTCGGGCAGCCCCTCCAGCCACCGGGCACCGTCGGGAGCCGTCTCACCGAGCGCCCTCACCAGGCGCTGCGGCGGTTCGAAGACCATGCGCGAGTAGTTCCCTTCGTGCTGTGAGCGATGCCTGCCGCCGCTTTCGGCCCGCAGCCCCGTCACGCCGCCGGCGTCGGGGCCCCGGAGGCCGGGTGGGCCCGCTCGGCGAGCCCAGGGAAGGCTACGCTCTCCCCGCTCCAGCGCACCGCCCGCACCGCGGCCTCCCGCAGCGCCTCGGCCGCCGCCCGGCGCCGCTCACCGCGGCTCGCGCGCACCAGGTCCGAGTACACCCCGGCCACCCGGTTCTCCAGCTCCGCCGCGAGCCGTACCGCCGCGGCCGCGTCCGGTACCGGGAACGGCAGCGCGTAGCCCGCGGCGGCCGCGACCGGCTCGCCGCCCGTGTCCTTCACCTCGCGCATCAGCGCGTCCCGGCGTGCGCGGTGCGCGTCGTACGCCGCGCGCGCGTCCGTACGGAGCTCCTTCGCGATCCGCCCGCCAACGGCCCCGTAGCCGTACACCGCCGCGTGCTCCGCCGCCAGGGCCGCCTGGAGAGCCCGCAGTTCCCGGTCCTTCGCCTCGCTCATCCGTCACCCCTTCGTCTTCGTCAGCAGATACACGTGGGCCGCCCCGGCCGCCGCCACCGAGGCCAACAGCCGGGCCAGTTCGGCCGGCGCGTCCAGCAGTTCCTCC
Organism: Streptomyces cathayae; assembly: GCF_029760955.1. Classification (GTDB taxonomy): domain Bacteria; phylum Actinomycetota; class Actinomycetes; order Streptomycetales; family Streptomycetaceae; genus Streptomyces; species Streptomyces cathayae. The sequence goes on along the minus strand of NZ_CP121682.1, from coordinate 2,254,902 downwards.
AGCCGCCGGTCGGCGATCTCCCGCTCCGCGGCGGCGAGCCCGGCGAGGGCGTCCTTCTCCGTCGCGGGCACGGAGGCCGACGGCGAGGCGGGCCGCTGCGCCCCGGAGGGGGACGGCGCCCCCTGAGCTCCCTGCGCCCCCGGCGACGCCTGCGGCCCCGCCGCCCCCGGCGACGCCGTGGACGTCGCCGTGCTCCCGAAGGCCTTCGCGTGCCGTACGACCTCCTCGCGCAGCGGACGCAGCCGTGGCGCGAGCCCGGCATGCGCAGCGATCACGGCGTCGTACCGCTCGGCCAGCTCCCTGCTGTCGCCCGCCGCACGCGCGCGTACCCGCTCGGCCGACGAGGGACGACCGCCGGCGGTGGCCTCGGGCTTCTCGGACCCGGTGGAACAGCCCGTCACGAGCAGGGCCGTGGAGGCGACGGCGAACAGGCTCCTCCTGCGCGGCCCCGAGCGGGCGCGTGGAGCGTGGGGGAACGGCACGGCAGACGTCCTCGGGGGCTCGTACGAACGTGGCGACGGAAGCAACGGAAAAAGCGGGGCGACGGAAAGAACAGAAGAGCAGATGAACGGAAGAACGGAAGAAGGGCCACCGGCCCGTGATCACGGTACCCGTGCATCCGCCCGACGATGGTCAGCGGCACCCTCCGTGAGCGGGTGGACGGCATCACCCCCCGCGACCGGATACCCTTTGACCAGACACGCGCACCGTCCCACAACAGCACACGCGGCCGAGGAGTCACCCGGATGAGCAGCACCCAGAGCGAGAGGCTTCGAGAACTTCTGGAACCGCTCGTCAGCTCGCAGGGCCTCGATCTCGAGGAGATCGCCGTGGACGCGGTCGGCCGCAAGCGTGTGCTGCGCGTCGTCGTCGACTCCGACACCGGCGCGGATCTGGACCGGATCGCCGATGTGAGCCGCGCGCTCTCGGCGAAACTCGACGAGACCGACGCGATGGGCGGCGGGGAGTACACCCTCGAGGTCGGCACCCCGGGCGCGGAGCGCCCCCTCACCGAGCACCGCCACTACGTGCGTGCCACGGGCCGCCTGGTGGGCTTCCGGCTGACCGCGGGCGACGAACTGGTCGCCAGGATCCTGCGGGTCGACGACGAGGGCCTCGACCTCGAGGTGCCCGGAGTCAAGGGCCGCAAGGCCACCGCGCGCAGACTCGCCTTCGACGACATCGGCAGGGCGCGCGTCCAGGTCGAGTTCAACCGCAAGGACGACAAGACCGACGTGCCCGAAACGAACGACAAGAACGACGCGACCGGTACGACCGGAGCGAACGACAAGAACGACAAGAACGACAAGAACGACGAGACGGAAGAGGAGGCGTAACCGTGGACATCGACATGAGTGCCCTTCGGCTCTTGGTACGGGAGAAGGAGATCTCCCTCGACCTGCTGGTCGAGGCGATCGAATCGGCCCTCCTCATCGCCTACCACCGCACCGAGGGAAGCCGCCGCCACGCGCGTGTGGAGCTCGACCGGGCATCCGGGCATGTGACGGTGTGGGCGAAGGAGGACCCCGAGGACCTCGAAGAGGGCCAGGAGGCCCGCGCGTTCGACGACACCCCGTCCGACTTCGGCCGCATCGCGGCCACCACGGCCAAGCAGGTCATCCTGCAGCGCCTGCGTGACGCCGAGGACGACGTGACGCTCGGCGAGTACGCCGGCCGTGAGGGCGACATCGTCACCGGCGTGGTCCAGCAGGGCCGCGACCCGAAGAACGTCCTGGTCGACATCGGCAAGCTGGAGGCCATCCTGCCGGTGCAGGAGCAGGTGCCGGGCGAGACCTACCCGCACGGCATGCGGCTGCGCAGTTACGTCGTCCGGGTGGCGAAGGGCGTGCGCGGCCCCTCGGTCACCCTGTCGCGTACGCACCCCAACCTGGTGAAGAAGCTCTTCGCCCTGGAGGTGCCGGAGATCGCCGACGGTTCGGTGGAGATCTCCGCCATCGCCCGTGAGGCCGGTCACCGTACGAAGATCGCCGTCCGCTCCACCCGGTCCGGGCTGAACGCCAAGGGCGCCTGCATCGGCCCCATGGGCGGTCGGGTGCGCAACGTCATGGGCGAGCTGAACGGCGAGAAGATCGACATCGTCGACTGGTCGGACGACCCGGCCGAGATGGTGGCGAACGCGCTGTCGCCGGCCCGCGTCTCCAAGGTCGAGGTCGTGGACCTGGCCGCCCGGTCCGCCCGGGTGACGGTGCCGGACTACCAGCTGTCGCTGGCGATCGGCAAGGAGGGGCAGAACGCCCGTCTGGCCGCCCGCCTGACCGGCTGGCGGATCGACATCCGACCGGACACGGAACAGCCCGGGGAATAGATCCGAGCCTCCGCCCGCTGAGATCACGACAGTCTCGCCGGCGGCATCTGTTCGATTCTTGCCCCAAAGGGGTGAGGTCGGCCCGGGGAGGTAGACTGAGGAATGTCTGGCCGGACACCTACCCGCGCACGCCCCGAGCGAACCTGCGTGGGCTGCCGGGAGCGAGCGGTCAAGGAAGAGCTGCTGCGGATCGTGGTGATCGAGGACGCGTGCGTCCCGGATCCACGCGGTACGCTGCCCGGCCGGGGTGCTTATGTGCACCCCGTCCCGGTCTGTCTTGACCAGGCGGTGCGCCGGAAGGCGTTTCCGCGGGCGCTCCGTGTCCCGGGACCGCTCGACGTAAAGGCGTTGCGCCACCACGTCGAGCAGGCACAGGGTTGTGAGAGCAATCCATAGGAAGACATGCCGTGCGGAACCCCCCGTGCGGTCTGGTACCTCGCGAGTCGAAAGCAGGTCGAGATTGCGATGAGCACTCGATGAGTACGCGATGAGTACGCCCATGAACTAGCGACGGTCCGGACGCAACCCGGACCTCAGAGGAGCGAAGTGGCTAAGGTCCGGGTCTACGAACTCGCCAAGGAGTTCGGTGTGGAGAGCAAGGTCGTCATGGCCAAGCTCCAGGAACTCGGTGAATTCGTCCGTTCGGCGTCTTCAACGATCGAAGCGCCCGTAGTACGCAAGCTGACCGACGCCTTCCAGCAGGGCGGGGGCAACGGCAAGTCCGCCGCGAAGCCCGGCGCCCCCCGGAAGGCGGCCCCCAGGCCCGCAGCGCCCTCGCCGGCGCAGGCGGCCCGTCCGGCTGCCCCGAAGCCGCCGGCACCCAAGCCCGCCGCGGCCCAGCAGCCCGCGGCCCCGTCGGCGCCCTCGGCGCCCTCGTCCGGGGCTCCCGGTCCGCGCCCGACGCCGGGTCCGCGGCCCGCGCCGCGTCCGGCACCGGCGGCTCCGGAGTTCCAGGCCCCGCCGGCCGCGCAGGCTGCCTCCCCGGCTCCGTCCGGGCCGAAGCCCGGCGCGCGTCCCGGCGCCCCCAAGCCCGGTGGTCGCCCCGGCGGCCAGGGTCAGGGCGGTCAGGGTCAGGGCGGCCAGGGTGGCCAGGGCGGACGTCCGGCCGGTCAGGGTCAGCGCCCCGGTGGCGGCGGTCAGCGTCCGGGTGGACGCCCGGCCGGCCCGCGTCCGGGTAACAACCCCTTCACCTCCGGTGGTTCCACCGGCATGGCCCGCCCGCAGGCACCCCGCCCGCAGGGCGCGCGTCCCGGCGGTCCCGGTGCCCCCGGCGCCGGTCCCCGTCCCCAGGCCCCCGGTGGCCAGGCCGGCGGCGGTCCGCGTCCGCAGGCTCCGGGCGGGCAGCGTCCCACCCCGGGCTCGATGCCGCGTCCGCAGGGCGGTCCCCGTCCCGGTGGCGGCCCCGGCGGCCCGCGTCCGAACCCCGGCATGATGCCGCAGCGTCCGGCTGCCGGTCCCCGCCCCGGTGGCGGTCCCGGCGGTGGCCGTGGTCCGGCCGGTGCCGGTCGTCCCGGCGGCGCTCGTCCCGGTGGCGGTGGCGGCGGCTTCGCCGGCCGTCCCGGCGGTGGCGGTGGCGGCGCTCGTCCCGGTGGCGGTGGCGGCGGCTTCGCCGGTCGTCCCGGTGGCGGCGGTGGCGGCGGCGGCTTCGCCGGTCGTCCCGGCTTCGGCGGCCGTCCCGGCGGTCCCGGTGGCCGCGGTGGCACGCAGGGCGCCTTCGGCCGTCCCGGCGGTCCGGCCCGTCGTGGCCGCAAGTCGAAGCGGCAGAGGCGCCAGGAGTACGAGGCCATGCAGGCCCCGTCGGTCGGCGGCGTGATGCTGCCTCGCGGCAACGGCGAGAGCATTCGCCTGTCGCGCGGTGCGTCGCTCACCGACTTCGCGGAGAAGATCAACGCCAACCCGGCGTCGCTCGTCGCGGTCATGATGAACCTCGGCGAGATGGTCACCGCGACCCAGTCCGTCTCCGACGAGACGCTCCTGCTCCTCGCCGGCGAGATGAACTACACGGTTCAGATCGTCAGCCCGGAGGAGGAGGACCGCGAGCTGCTCGAGTCCTTCGACCTGGAGTTCGGCGAGGACGAGGGCTCCGAGGAGGACCTGGTCGTCCGTCCGCCGGTGGTCACCGTCATGGGTCACGTCGACCACGGCAAGACCCGCCTGCTCGACGCCATCCGCAAGACCAACGTCGCCTCGGGCGAGGCCGGCGGCATCACCCAGCACATCGGTGCCTACCAGGTCACGACCGAGGTCAACGAAGAGGATCGCCGGATCACCTTCATCGACACCCCGGGTCACGAGGCGTTCACCGCCATGCGTGCCCGTGGTGCGAAGTCGACCGACATCGCGATCCTGGTCGTCGCGGCCAACGACGGCGTCATGCCGCAGACGGTCGAGGCGCTCAACCACGCCAAGGCGGCCGACGTCCCGATCGTCGTCGCGGTCAACAAGATCGACGTCGAGGGCGCGGACCCGACCAAGGTGCGCGGTCAGCTGACCGAGTACGGCCTGGTGGCCGAGGAGTACGGCGGCGACACCATGTTCGTCGACATCTCCGCCAAGCAGGGTCTGCACATCGACAGCCTCCTGGAGGCCGTCGTCCTCACCGCCGACGCCTCGCTCGACCTGCGGGCCAACCCGGTGCAGGACGCGCAGGGCATCTCGATCGAGTCCCGGCTCGACCGCGGCCGCGGTGCCGTGGCGACCGTCCTCGTCCAGCGAGGCACCCTGCGGGTCGGCGACACGATGGTGGTGGGCGACGCCTACGGCCGCGTGCGCGCCATGCTCGACGACAACGGCAACAACGTCGCCGAGGCCGGCCCGTCGACGCCGGTCCAGGTCCTGGGCCTGACCAACGTCCCGGGTGCGGGTGACAACTTCATCGTCGTCGACGAGGACCGTACGGCCCGTCAGATCGCCGAGAAGCGCGCCGCCCGTGAGCGCAACGCCGCGTTCGCCAAGCGCACGCGCCGCGTGTCGCTGGAGGACCTGGACAAGGTGCTCAAGGCCGGCGAGGTCCAGCAGCTGAACCTGATCATCAAGGGTGACGCGTCCGGATCGGTCGAGGCCCTCGAGTCCTCGCTGCTCCAGCTGGACGTCGGCGAAGAGGTCGACATCCGCGTCCTGCACCGCGGCGTCGGTGCGGTCACGGAGTCCGACATCGACCTGGCGATGGGCTCCGACGCCATCGTGATCGGCTTCAACGTGCGCGCCGCGGGGCGTGCCGCGCAGATGGCCGAGCGCGAGGGTGTGGACGTCCGGTACTACTCGGTCATCTACCAGGCGATCGAGGAGATCGAGGCGGCCCTCAAGGGCATGCTCAAGCCGGAGTACGAAGAGGTCGAGCTCGGCACGGCGGAGATCCGCGAGGTCTTCCGCTCGTCCAAGCTGGGCAACATCGCGGGTGTTCTCATCCGCTCCGGCGAGGTCAAGCGCAACACCAAGGCGCGCCTCATCCGCGACGGCAAGGTCATCGCGGAGAACCTCAACATCGACGGTCTGCGTCGCTTCAAGGACGACGTCACCGAGATCCGCGAAGGCTTCGAGGGCGGTATCAACCTCGGAAACTTCAACGACATCAAGGTCGACGACGTCATCGCGACCTACGAGATGCGCGAGAAGCCGCGGGCGTAACACCCCACGGTGAACACCGGCCGGCGGGCCCCTGGAAACACGGCCCGCCGGCCGGTCCGTGTCTCCGGGCACCCGGTGCCCCGGAGCGCAATATCCGTCGATCGGACTCGCCCCTTCGATGTACGGTTCTGATGTCCCCGCCCACCACGGACGGCGGGGACGTCGATCCCGTACCGGCGGGTGAACCGGTTGTACATGTATGTGGGGACGCTGTCCTTCGACCTCCTCCTCGGCGACGTTCGCTCGCTGAAGGAGAAGCGCTCCGTCGTCCGCCCGATCGTCGCCGAGCTCCAGCGGAAGTACGCGGTGAGCGCGGCCGAGGTGGATCACATGGACCTCTACCGCAGGGCCGTCATCGGCCTGGCGGTGGTGTCCGGCGACGCGGCGCACCTGACCGACGTACTGGACCGGTGCGAACGGCTGGTCGCCGGGCGCCCCGAGGTGGAACTGCTGTCCGTCAGGCGGCGCTTCCACGGCGAGGACGACTGACGGATCCAGGCTCCGGGAACCCGGAGTTCCGACCACTCAGACAGGAAAGAACGGGAGACGGACCAGTGGCCGACAACGCGCGGGCGAAAAGGCTGGCGGACCTCATCCGAGAGGTGGTGGCCCAGAAGCTGCAGCGCGGGATCAAGGACCCGCGGCTCGGCACCCACATCACCATCACGGACACCCGGGTCACGGGTGACCTGCGGGAGGCAACCGTCTTCTACACGGTGTACGGGGACGAGGAGGAGCGCGCGGCCGCGACGGCCGGCCTGGAGAGCGCCAAGGGCATCCTGCGCTCCGAGGTGGGCCGGGCGGCGGGCGTGAAGTTCACGCCGACCCTGACGTTCGTCATGGACGCGCTCCCGGACACCGCGCGCAACATCGAGGACCTCCTCGACAAGGCGCGCCAGTCCGACGCCAAGGTGCGCGAGGCGTCCGCGGGCGCCACGTACGCGGGCGGGGCCGACCCGTACCGCAAGCCCGAGGACGAGACGGACGACACCGCCGAATGACCCAGAAGCACACCACGCCCGACGGCCTTGTCATCGTCGACAAGCCGTCGGGCTTCACCTCGCACGACGTGGTCGCCAAGATGCGCGGCATCGCCCGCACCCGGCGCGTCGGCCACGCCGGCACCCTCGACCCGATGGCGACGGGCGTCCTCGTCCTCGGCGTCGAGAAGGCGACCAAACTCCTCGGCCACCTCGCGCTGACCGAGAAGGAGTACCTGGGCACCGTCCGGCTCGGGCAGAACACCCTCACGGACGACGCCGAGGGCGAGATCACCTCGTCCACCGACGCCTCCGGAGTCACCCGCGAGGCCGTCGACGCCGGCGTCGCCGAGCTGACCGGCGCCATCATGCAGGTGCCGTCCAAGGTCAGCGCCATCAAGATCGACGGCGTGCGCTCCTACAAACGGGCCCGGGAGGGCGAGGAGTTCGACATCCCCGCCCGGCCGGTCACCGTCTCCTCGTTCGCCGTGCACGACGTCCGGCCGGCCGTCGCCGACGACGGCACCCCGGTGCTCGACCTGGTGGTCTCCGTCGTCTGCTCCTCCGGTACGTACATCCGTGCCCTCGCCCGTGACCTGGGCGCCGGCCTGGGCGTGGGCGGCCACCTCACGGTGCTGCGCCGCACCCGGGTCGGTCCGTACAAGCTGGACGCGGCCCGCACCCTCGAGCAGCACCAGCAGGAGCTGACCGTGCTGCCGATCGCCGAGGCCGCGGCCGTGGCCTTCCCTCGCTGGGACGTCGACACCCGGCGCGCCCGGCTGCTCACCAACGGTGTGCGCCTGGAGATGCCCGAGGAGTACGCGGGAGCCGGTCCGGTGGCCGTCTTCGGCCCCGAGGCGCAGTTCCTCGCCCTCGTCGAGCAGCACCGGGGCAAGGCCAAGAGCCTGGCCGTCTTCACCTGACGCCGGCACGGACGGCCGGCGGTGCGGCCCCGCCGTGGAGCGGCGTCACGGGGATGGACATGCCGCCGCTCCACGGTCCCCCTCGGTTCCCCCACCCAAGGCTGTCCATCCGGACACGTCGATTCACCCGTAAGTGCGGGCGCTCGGAGTGAACCGGGGGAGCGGAAGGGGGCGCGTTCGCCGAGTGGGCCGCCCCGCTGGTCATTCCGGCCTTACTGTCGAGGTCATCGGGAACATCGCGCTCATCGCGGACCTCGATGGCCTCGGTGTCCTCGACGTCCTCGCGGACCTCGAGGACACGGCAGGGCGAGGACACGGCACACGGCACGGCGGGGAGGCTCGACGATGACGTCGCGCAACGGTCCGGTGGGGCGGGAGCCCGTCCGGACGGCGGGGGAGCACTCGCCCGGCGACGTCCTCGTCCGTATCCACGATCTCGCCGGCCGTCCGCGCGGTCTCGGTTTCCCCGCCGACCACCGCGGCACCCTGATCACCAGCCACGAGGCCGTCGACGGCCTGCCCCGCCTCGTCCTGCACGGCCCCGACGACCGCCACCGCGTGGTGAGCGCCGACGCCGTCACCCCGCTGCCCGAACTCGGCCTCGCCCTCGTCCGCTGCGAGGGGCTCGGCACCGCCCCCCTGCCCGTCGCCCCGCGGAACCGCGTCGAGAGCGGCACCTATGTGCGGATCGCCGCCGGGTGCTGGCGCGAGGCACGCGTCCTGGGAGCGACCCCCGTGACGTACACGGCCACCGACCACTGCCACCCCCTCGACGACGTGCTGGAACTCGCCATCGGCACCACGGGCCGCGACGCCCTGCGCCCCGGCGGCGGAGCGGCCGGCGGCCCGGTGCTCGACGCCGCCACCGGAGCCGTGCTCGGCGTCCTCGGCACGGCCCTCCGCTCCGGCGGCCGCGACGTCGGCTTCGCCGTGCCGCTGGGTCCCGCCCGGGGCCCGCTCGCCGAACTGCTCGCCGAGAACGCGGCGACGGTCCCGGCGTACGGCGCCGACCTCAATCTCGCCGGAGTCCTGGAACTCACCGCCACCTCGGTCGCCCAGGACGGCCCGTCGGGCGCCCTCGCGCCCGGAGGCGTGGCGCCGGTGGAGCGGGCGGCCACGGCCGCGGAGTTCGCCGCGTTCGAGCGCGGCCGGGCCGCGGTGCTCGGTCTCGTCGGACCGCCCGGCAGCGGCCGTACCACGGAACTCGCGGGGCTCGCCGCCCGCCGCCACCGCGCCGGACTGCCCACGCTGTGGCTGCGCGGCGCCGATCTGCGGGACGACGACCTCTCCGTCGCGAACGCGGCCCACCGCGCACTCGACCGGGCCGCCCGCATCGTGGCCGCCTCCCGCACCCCGTTCCCGGGCGGCCCCGAAGGCCTCGGCGACACCGGCCCCGGGCGCCTCGCCGCGCTGGCCGGCACCGCCGGCCGCCCCCTGCTGGTCCTGCTCGACGGCCCGGAGGAGATGCCGCCCGTCCTGGCCGACCGCCTCGCCCGGTGGACCGACGGGACGGCGCGCTGGCTGCGGCGGACGGGCGCGCGGCTGGTGGTGGGGTGCCGCGCGGAGTACTGGGAGAGCGCGGGCGCACTCCTCCCCGCGGACCTGCTGCACCGGAGCGGGGACGGAGGCGGGCACCGGGGTGAGCACGGTAGACCCGGTGCGCCCGGTGCGCCCGGTGAGCACGGGGACGGGCACCAGGACGAAGCCACCGCCGAAGACCTCCCCGCCTGTGTGCGCCTCGGTGACCTGACCGCCGAGGAGGCCCTCCACGCGCGTGCCCGCTACGGCATCCCGGAGGGCTCCCCGGCCGACTCCCGGCACCCGCTGACCCTCCGGCTGCTCGCGGAGGTCCGGGCCGCCCTCGCCGACGCCCCTCAGGCCCCGGACGCCCGCGCCGACCGCCACGACGTCCTCTCCGCCCACCTGGACCTGATGTGCCTGCGCGTGGCCGTGCGCCTCGCCGTCGAGAGCGGGCTGCGCGGCACCGCCGTACGCCGGCTGGCCGCCAGGGTCTCCGGGCAGGTGCACGAGGCAGCCCGGCGCAGTCTCGGCCCCGGGCAGGGCGAGCTGGACCGGGAGGCGTTCGAGGCGGTGTTCCCGTGGGGGCCCGCCCCGGCCCGGCTCGGCGGGGGCGCCGGCTGGGCCTCCGCCGTGCTCGCCGAGGGCATCCTCGTCCCGGCCGGGACCGGCTACCGCTTCGCCCACGAGGAACTCGCCGACTGGCTCCACGGCACCCACCTCGACCTGGACGCGGCCCTGCGCGCCCTGGTCCACGACCACCGCCCCCACGTCCACGTCCACGGTCATGGTCACGATCAGGTCCATGATCACGGCGCCCGCCCCGGCACCGACCGCCTGCCCGTCCCGCACCACCGGATCGGCCCCGTCGTCCAGGCCATGCTGCTGCTCGCCCGTCGCCACGGACCCGGCCCGCTCGCTTCCCGGCTGGCGGACCTGGTGCACGCCCTCGACGCCGACCCCGGCTCCTGGTGGGCCGCCCGGCTGCTCACCGAGACCCTCGCACGCGTGCCCGACGCGACCCCCTACGCCGAGGTGCTCCGGCTGCTGGCCGACCGGGTCGTGGCCTGGCGGCAGCAGCGGAAAAGGACGCCGAGGGAGCTGGGACCGGCCTTCTGGACGGCTCTCCCGCTGCCCCTGGAGACCGGCTTCGAGCTGCTGCGCCGACTCGTCCACGCCGACGGCCCGCCGGGCGAGACGGGTCCCCGTTTCCTGGACGCCGCCGCCCGCCTGTTCACCGCCGACCCCGTCGCCGTGCTCCCGCACCTGGTGCGGTGGTTCGAGGACGAGCGGCCGCTGCCCGCCACCCCGCACGCGACCGTCGCCACGGCGGCGCAGGCCCTGCTGCACACCCACCGGCACCGCGCCCCGGACACTCTCACCGAGGCGCTCGCCGACAGCGCGCACCGGCGGGCCGGGCAACTGCTCGGCGCGCTGGCAGAGGAGGACCCCTCGGCGGTGTGCAGGGCCGTCGACCGGTGGGCGCGCGACGAGCGGCCCGCACGCCGCGCGGCAGCCGTGGCGTACGGACTGCGGGCCGCGCCGCACACCCGCGACGTGACCGACCGCGCCCTGCTGCGGTACGCGGCCCTCGCCCTGCTGGTGCGCACCGCCGACCGGCCCCTGCACGGCGGCGCGCTCGCCCTCCTGGTCCAGGACCCGAGCAGCAGGGACCGCCACCTCCCGCGGGCCCTGGACCACTTCGCGGCCGGCGACCCGCACCTCCCGCCGAGCGCGCTGACCGGTGCCCTCACCACCCACCCGGAGCCCGTCCTCGAGGCCTTCCGCGCGAGGCTCGCCCACCCGGACGCACGCGAGACGCTGCACACCCTCGCCGACGCCACCACGCCCGCCCTGGCCCCCCGCGTCGCCGCGCTCCTGCGGACGGCGGTGGAACAGTGGCCGGACCTCGCGGGCGAGCTGGCCGCGTACGCGGACCGGCGCCTGGCCCGGGAACCGGCCGGCCACGCCGACCACGACGCACTCCTGCCGTTGCTCACCGGCCTGCTGGAGGGCGGACCGCAGCCGCTGCGGGCCGCCCTCGCCGGTGTCCTCGCCGGGCCCGGCACCCCCGCCTCCCGGCCCCTGCGCCGCGAACTGCTGGATCCGCTCCTCACCCGCGCCCCCGACCCCGCCGTCCTGGCCGCGGTGCTGGGCGCCGCGGCCCGCTGCTCCGGCACCACCGCGCGTGAGCTCGTCCACCGCACCGGTCTGCTCCTCGCCCGCACCCCCGACGGCGCCGCCCACTTCGACAGCGGCCTGGTCGACCTGGGGCGGCGGGTGCCGGGCTTCGCCGCCGCCCTGGCCCACTGGCTGGCGGAGGCGCCCCAGGAGTGGGCCGCCGTGGTGGGCCCCGGCACCCGTCGCACGATCGAGAACCTGGCGGGCGCGGGCGTCCCCGCCTGAGCCCGCGGCCGGTCGTGCCGGTCGTGGTCGGCCGTGCCGGGGCGTGATCGGCCGTGCCAGTCGGTGGACCCCGTCACAGCGCCCATGCCGATGCGGGCCGACGGCGGTCGGCATGGCACCCTTAGACCTGCGCAGAAGAAGTCCACGGTCCCGCGGGCTCGACAAGGTTTCGACAAGGAGCAGGCACAGTGCAGCGCTGGCGTGGCTTGGAGGACATCCCCCAGGACTGGGGGCGCAGCGTCGTCACCATCGGCTCCTACGACGGAGTCCATCGCGGACACCAGTTGATCATCCGGCACGCCGTGGACCGAGCCCGGGAGCTGGGCGTCCCCGCGGTCGTCGTCACCTTCGACCCGCACCCCAGCGAGGTGGTCCGCCCCGGCAGCCACCCGCCGCTGCTCTCCCCGCACCACCGCCGCGCCGAGCTGATGGCCGAGCTGGGGGTGGACGCGGTCCTGATCCTCCCGTTCACCACGGAGTTCTCGAAGCTGTCACCGGCCGAATTCGTGGGGAAGGTCCTGGTCGACAGGCTGCACGCCACAGCGGTCGTCGAGGGCCCCAACTTCCGCTTCGGCCACCGGGCCGCGGGCACCGTGGAATTCCTCGCCGAGCAGGGCAAGGTCTACGACTTCGAGGTCGAGGTCGTCGACCTGCACGTCACCGGCGAGGCGGGCGGCGGCGAGCCGTTCTCCTCGACGCTCACCCGCCGCCTGATCACCGAGGGCGACGTCGAGGGCGCCGCCGAGATCCTGGGCCGCCCGCACCGGGTGGAGGGCGTGGTCGTCCGCGGTGCCCAGCGCGGTCGCGAACTGGGCTTCCCCACGGCCAACGTCGAGACGCTCCCGCACACCGCGATCCCCGCCGACGGCGTCTACGCGGGCTGGCTGCACGCCCAGGGCGAGGTGATGCCGGCCGCGATCTCCGTCGGCACCAACCCGCAGTTCGACGGCACCGAGCGCACGGTCGAGGCCTACGCCATCGACCGCGTCGGCCTGGATCTCTACGGCCTCCACGTCGCCGTCGACTTCCTCGCCTTCGTCCGCGGTCAGGCCAGGTTCGACACCCTGGAGGACCTGATGGAGCAGATGGCCGCGGACGTCAGGCGCTGCGCGGAGCTGGTGGCCGCCGCCGGGACGGCGTAGCCCCCTCCGGGCGGCACGGGCCTCGGTCAGACTCCGCCCGCGCGGGCCCAGTGGCAGGCCACCTGGCCACCCGCCCCGTCGCCCCCGCCGTCGAGGATCTCCAGGTCCTGGGTCCGGCACGCGTTTGCCACGCCCGCCCGGTCCGCCTCGCCGCCGAGCAGGATCTGGCAGCGTGCGTGGAACCGGCAGCCGTCGGGGATCCGGGCCGGGTCCGGGGGCTCACCGGTGAGGACCACCGGGTCGCCCGGCGCCTCCGGGAGCACCGACAGCAGGGCCCGGGTGTAGGGGTGCCGGGGCGCGGTCAGCACCTGCTCCACCGCCCCGGTCTCCACGATCCGGCCGAGATACATCACCGCGACCCGGTCGGCGATGTTCCAGGCCAGTCCCAGGTCGTGCGTGACGACCAGGGCGGACAGGCCCAGTTCGGTGCGCAGCCGGAGCAGCAGTGCCAGGATCTCGCCGCGTACGGAGGCGTCCAGCGAGGCCACCGGCTCGTCGGCGACGAGGAGTTCGGGCTCCAGGACCAGCGCACCCGCGATCACCACCCGCTGACGCTGTCCGCCGGACAGCTCGTGCGGGTACCGCAGGAAGAAGCGCTCCGGCGGCCGCAGCCCGGCCCGGGACAGGGCCCCCGCGACCGCCGCCCGCTCGTCGCCGCGGTGACCGTGGATGCGCAGCCCCTCGGCCACCGCGTCGTACACCGTGTGCCGGGGGTTGAGCGAACCGCTCGGGTCCTGCAGCACCAGCTGGACCCGCTTGCGGTACGCCTTGAGGGAGCGGCCGGAACGGTCCAGCGGCCGCCCGTCGAAGGAGACGCGCCCCGCGGTCGGCTCGACCAGGCCCAGCAGGGCACGGGCCAGTGTCGTCTTGCCGCAGCCCGACTCACCCACCAGGGCGACGATCTCACCGGGCCGGATGTCGAGATCGACGCCGTCCACCGCGCGAGCGGGCGGGGCGCCGCTCCGGCCGGGGAAGACGACGTGGACACCCCGGGCGCTCAGCAGGGGCGGCGTGCCGGTGAAGTCGGGGGAGCCGGGGACGACAGTGGGGGAGGCCGTCATGGGGTGGTACGCCTCACTTCCTCCAGGGACCGCGGACCGGGTTCCCGCGGGCCGGGTTCCTGCGGACTGGATTCCTGTGGTTCGGGCACGTGAGCCCCGGGTCCTTGCCGTTCGGGTCCGTGTCGTTCGGGCTCGTGGGCCCGTGTGTCCCCGGAGGTGTCCTCCGCGACCCGTACACAGGCCGCCCGCCGCCCCGGCCCCGCCGGCCGCAGTGCCTGGTCCTCGACCGCGCAGGACTCCAGGGCCACCGGGCAGCGCGGATGGAAGGCGCACCCGGCCGGCAGCGCAAAGGGGTCCGGCGGGTCGCCCGCCAGCCCCCGCGGTGCGAAGCGTGACGCCGGGTCGCCGATCCGGGGGAACGCCGCCGACAGGGCACGGGCGTAGGGGTGCCGGGCGGCCTCGTGGACCTGTCCGGCCGGGCCCTCCTCCACCACCCGGCCCGCGTACATCACCGCGAGCCGGTCGCAGGTGTCGGCGAGGACCGCCAGATCATGACTGATCATGATCAGACCCACGTCCTGATCCGCGACCAGCTGCTCGATGAGCCGCAGGATCTGCGCCTGGATCATCACGTCGAGCGCGGTGGTCGGCTCGTCCGCGATGATCAGCCGCGGATCGCAGGCCAGCGCCATCGCGATCATGACGCGCTGGCGCTGCCCGCCGGACAGCTCGTGCGGGTGGTCCGTCGCGCGGGCGGCCGGGAGACCGACGTGCTCCAGCAGCTCACCGGCCTTCCTCCGCGCCCCGGCCGGGGTCGCCCTGCGGTGCAGCAGGATCGGCTCGGCGATCTGGTCGCCGATGCGGTGGACGGGGTTGAGGGAGTGCATCGCTCCCTGGAACACGATCGAGGCCCCGGCCCAGCGGACCGCCCGTACCCGGCCCCACTTCATGGTCAGGACGTCCTCGCCGTCCAGCAGGATCTGCCCACCGGTCCGCGTCCCGGCCGGCAGCAGCCGCAGCAGCGCGAGCGCGAGCGTGGACTTGCCGCAGCCCGACTCCCCGGCGATGCCCAGCTTCCGGCCGGCCTCCAGACGCAGGTCCACCCCGCGCACCGCGGCGGCTCCGCCCGCGTACGTCACCGTCAGGTCCCTGACGTCGAGCAGGCTCAACGGGACACCCCCAGCCTGGGGTTGAGGACGGACTCCACGGCACGCCCGCAGAGTGTGAAGGCCAGCGCCACCACGGCGATGGCGATGCCCGGCGGCACCAGGTACCACCAGCGGCCGGCGCTGACCGCGCCCGCCTCCCGCGCGTCCTGCAGCAGCCCGCCCCACGACACCACCGTCGGATCGCCGAGCCCCAGGAACGCCAGGGTCGCCTCGGCGAGGATCGCCGCGGAGATGATCAGGGTCGTCTGGGCCAGCACCAGCGGCATCACGTTGGGCAGCACATGGCGCGACATCACGTGCCAGTGCCCGCCGCCCAGCGCCCGCGCGCGTTCGATGTACGGCCGGGTCTCCACCGCCAGGGTCTGCGCGCGCACCAGCCGGGCCGTCGTCGGCCAGGTGGTCACCCCGATCGCCACCACGACGGTGACCAGCGAGCGGGACATCACGGTGGCCAGCGCGATCGCCAGCACCAGGGTGGGCATCACCAGGAACCAGTCGGTGACGCGCATCATCACCGTCGCGTACCAGCCCCGGAAATGCCCCGCCGTCACGCCGATCAGGGTGCCGATCGCCACCGACAGCACGGCGGCGAGCAGCCCCACCAGCAGGGACACCCGCGCCCCCCAGATCACCAGACCGAGCAGGTTCCGCCCGAACTGGTCGGTGCCGAAGGGGAACTCCGTGCTCGGGCTCTCCATCGGGCTGCCCGGAGCGTCCGTCACGTTGTCCACGTCGGAGCCGACCAGCAGGGGAGCGGCCAGCGCGAGCAGGGCGAAGAGCAGGAGCGCCGCCAGGCCGAAGACACCGGCCCGGTGGGTGCGGTACTGCCGCCAGAAGCGTGCGGCCGAGTCCCGGCGCCGCCGCCACGCGAGCGCGCGCGGGCCCGTGGCCGCCGGTTCCTTCCCCGCCGCGGCCGGGGTGGCCGCGAGCGTGGCAGGGGCGGCCGCGAGCGTGTCCGGGGCCGGGGGCGTCCCGTCGTCGGCCGGGACGCCGGGAGCGGTCGGTTTCCCTGTCGTGTCGTTGTCGGTCGTCATCGGCCCACCCGGGGGTCGAGCAGCGGATAGATCAGATCGGCCAGCGTGTTCATCACGATCACCGCGGCGGCGAACACGAGGAACAGCCCCTGCACCAGCGGTAGATCGGGCACGCTCAGCGCCTGGTAGAACAGCCCGCCGAGCCCCGGCCAGGAGAACACCGTCTCCACCAGGATCACCCCGGCCACCGTCCGGCCGAGGTTGATGAAGATCAGCGTCACCGTCGGCAGCAGCGCGTTGGGCACCGCGTGCCTGCGCCGTACGAGGTCGTCACGCAGCCCCTTGGCGCGCGCGGTGGTCAGATAGTCGCTGCCCATCTCGTCCAGCAGCGCCGACCGGGTCACCAGCAGCGTCTGCCCGTACTCCACCGCGACCAGCGTCAGCACCGGCAGCACCAGGTGGTGCGCCACGTCCAGGACCCGGGCGAAGCCCTCCTCACCGCCCGACTCCATGCCGCCGGTGGGGAACAGCCCCGGAACCGGGCCGACGCCCACCGACAGCGTGATGATCAGCAGCAGCCCGAGCCAGAAGGACGGGATGGAGTACAGCGTCAGAGCCAGCCCCGTGTGGACCCGGTCCCCGAGCCGTCCGTGCCGCCACGCCGACCGGGTGCCGAGCACGACGCCGAGCGCCGTGTAGAGGACGAAGGCGGTACCGGTGAGCAGCAGCGTGTTCGGCAACGCCTCGGTGACCTTGTCCATCACCGGTGCGTTGAACTGGTACGAGGTTCCCAGATCCCCGGTGAGCGCCTTGCCGCAGTAGTCGGTGAACTGCTGCCACAAGGGCAGGTCCAGCCCGAACTCCCTTCGGTAGGCGGCCAGCTGTTCGGCCGAGACCTGACGGCCGCCGGTCATGAACTTCACCGGGTCGCCGGGGATCAGCCGGAAGAGGAAGAAACTGGTGACGAGGACGGCCAGGAGGGACACGGCCGCGCCGGCCACCTTGCCCGCCACGTACCGCAGATACGCGGTGGTGGTGCGGGCGCGCGGCCCGCGGGCCGCCGGTCCGTCCTTCGCCGGACCGGCGGTCCGCGTGCCCTCGACCGGAGCGGATGTCGCGTCGGCGGTCATGAGTACCCGTCGCCCGCCCTACTCGCGGTCCTCGGCGGTGGCCCGCCGCCGCATCGCCACGAACACCCCCAGTCCGACGAGGACGACGGCACCCGCGGCGATCCCGACGACCACCCCCGTCGACGACCCGTCCCCGGATGCCTCACCGGAGCCCGCCGGCACCGCGGACCACCAGCTCCAGTAGCCGTCCTGGCCGTAGAGGTTGCCGGCCTTCTTCGGCATCGTGGTGATCGACTCGATCTGGTCGGTGCGGTACGCCTCGACCGCGTTCGGATACGCCATGACGTTCATGTACCCGAGGTCGTACAGCCGTGACTCCATCTGCCGGACGATGTTCGCCCGTTCGGCGGGGTCGTACTCGGCCAGCTGCCGGGCGTACAGCTCGTCGTACTTCTTGTCGCAGATGAAGTTGTCGGTCGCACCGGTGTCCTTCGGGGTCGCCGGGAGCGCCCCGCAGGTGTGGATCGACAGGACGAAGTCGGGGTCGGGGTTGACCGACCAGCCGTCGAAGGCCAGGTCGTACTCGCCGGCGAGCCATGGATCGGTCACGTTGTCCAGACAGCTGAGCGTGATCCCGATGCCGAGCTCGCCCCACCACTCCTCGAGGTACTTGCCGATGGCCTTGTCGTTCGGGTCGGTGGCGTGGCACAGGACCCGGTAGTTCAGCGGCTTGCCGTCCTTGCCGACCCGCTTGCCGTCACCGTTCTTCTCGTAGCCCGCCTGATCGAGCAGCCGGGCCGCCTCCGCCGGGTCGTACGCCAGCTCCTGGTCGGCCGACGGCTCCCAGAAGTACTGCCCGTACCGCGGCGGGATGTAGCCCGCGCCCGGCTCCGCGTGGCCCTGGAACACCTTGTCGATGATGGTCTTCCGGTCCACCGCCCGGAACAGCGCGTTGCGGACCCGCTGGTCCAGCAGCGAAGGGTGCCCGTCCCCCATCTTCTCGCCGTTCTTGGCCTTCGCGCCCGGATTGGTGGCGAGGGCGTAGAAGCGGCGGCCGGGCGCGTCGTTGACCTTGATGTTCTTCTCGTTCTGGAGCGAGGCCGCCTGCGCCGGCGTCAGGGACGGCGACCCGGCGACGAACGACACCTCACCCTTGCGCAGCGCGGACACCGCCGCGTCCTGGTCCTTGTAGTACCGGAAGAGCAGCTCGTCGAACTTCGGCGCCCCTCGCCAGAAGTCCTTGTTGGGCACCAGCCGCACATAGCTGTCGGGCTTGTGGTCGGTGAGGACGAACGGCCCGTTGCCGACGATCGGGAAGTCCTTGTCGTTGTTGAACTTCGAGAAGTCGTCGACCTTCTCCCACACGTGCCGGGGCACGATCGGCACGTCCAGCGCCGTCATGGTGGCCTGCGGCTTCTTCAGCCGGATGACCAGCTCGGTCGGGCTCGGCGCGGTGACCTCCTCGAAGTTGGCGACGAAGCTGCCGTTGGCCGTGGCCGCGCCCTCGTCGGTCATCATCGTGTTGAACGTCCACGCCGCGTCCTCGGCGGTGGCCTGCTGTCCGTCCGACCACTTCGAGTCGGAGCGGATGGTGTACGTCCAGGTCAACTTGTCCGGGGACGACTTCCACTCGGTGGCCAGCCCCGGGACGACCCGGTTGTCCTCGGGGTCGTAGTTGGTCAGATACTCGTAGGTGAGCCGGTGAATGCTCGTACTGAGCAGCCGCACCGCGAGGAACGGGCTGAGCGAGTCGACGCTCTGCGCCACCGCGACGGTCAGCGTCTGCTTCCCGCCGTCGGCCGCCCGGGCCTGCCGCGGCGCCGGGTCGAGCGGGGTCGCGAGCCCGGCGGTGAGGGCGAGCGCGGCCGCACCGGCCGCCGTGGCGAGCCGGATTCGACGCGGAACGCCGCTGCCCGGCCGTGGTCCGGACCGTGGTCCGGTGCCCGGACGTCCGGTCTCGTGCTGACCGCCGTACTGATCGTTCGTGTCCATAGGGTCGCTGACCTCGCGTCATCACTCGCACGGGTAGGACTGGCTGATCAGGTGAGTGGTGAGTGTCTATCAGCGGTGTCCGGCGGGAGTCAACGGCACGCACACCCCATGTGGCCTGCGAAAACAATGAATTGGCGAGTGCTGCGCACCCATTGGTCGAGACCACTGAAGCGCCCCTGGCCAGCGGCTGACGCTGTGCCGCACCCCGAATACGGGAGATCCCGCATCCGTGTGTGAAGGGTGCGGGCCGGAAACGGGATCGGCCCCTCGAAAGGGGCCGATCGGGTGACATTCCCTACTGCTGTGGGGGCGGTGCCTGCGGAGGCGGTGCCTGCGGAGGCGGTGCCTGCGGGGGTGGTGCCTGCCCCCCGCCGTGCTGCTCCGGGTGGCCGGGCGGGCCCGGGTACGGATAGCCGTAGCCGGGCTGGGGGTACGGCTGGCCGGGAGCGGCCTGCGGCGGGTATGCCGGGCCGGGCGGTGCGGGGGGCTGGGGGTGGCCCTGGCCCTGCTGCGGGTGGGGCTGACCGGGGTGGCCGGGGTGGCCGGGGTGGCCGGGAGGAGCGTACGGCTGGCCGGGCTGCGGCTGCTGGGGGTACGGGCCCGGCTGTCCGGGGTACGGCTGTCCCGGCATGTGCTGACCCGGGGCGTACTGCCCCGGGACGTACTGCCCCGGCAGCGGCGGGGCGGCGACCGGCGGCGGGTTGCCGTCGGAGGTCCACAGGCCGTGCGACTGCTGGTGCCGGACGAAGTCCTCGGCGACCAGCGACGCGAGGTTGAAGTACGCCTCCCGCACCTTCGGCCGCATCATGTCGAGATCGACCTCCGCACCGGCGGCCAGATGCTCGTCGAACGGTACGACGATCACACCCCGGCAACGGGTCTGGAAGTGCGACACGATGTCGTCGACCTTGATCATCTTTCCGGTCTCGCGCACACCCGAGATGACCGTGAGCGACCGCGAGACGAGATCCGCGTACCCGTGGGCCGACAGCCAGTCCAGCGTCGTGCTGGCGCTGCTCGCGCCGTCCACGGACGGCGTCGAGATGATGATGAGCTGATCGGCCAGGTCCAGTACCCCGCGCATGGCGCTGTAGAGCAGACCCGTACCGGAGTCGGTGAGGATGACCGGGTACTGCTTGCCCAGCACGTCGATGGCCCGCCGGTAGTCCTCGTCGTTGAAGGTCGTCGAGACGGCAGGGTCGACGTCGTTGGCGATGATCTCCAGACCGGAGGGGGCCTGGGAGGTGAACCGCCGGATGTCCATGTACGAGTTGAGGTGGGGGATCGCCTGCACCAGGTCACGGATGGTGGCCCCGGTCTCCCGCCGCACCCGGCGGCCGAGCGTGCCGGCGTCCGGGTTGGCGTCGATCGCGAGGATCTTGTCCTGCCGCTCACTGGCGAGGGTGGCGCCGAGCGCGGTGGTCGTGGTCGTCTTGCCGACACCGCCCTTGAGGCTGATCACGGCGATCCGGTAGCAGGACAGCACCGGTGTACGGATCAGCTCCAGCTTCCGCTGCCGCTCGGCCTCCTCCTTCTTTCCGCCCAGTTTGAAACGCGACCCGCCCGCGGCCGGCCGACTGCTCTTCGCCTTCTGCTTCTTGCTGTTGAGCAGCCGGTCCGAGGACAGTTCCACGGCCGCGGTGTAACCGAGCGGCGCGGCACCGGGGTTGGTCTGCTGCCGCTGGTCGTGCTGGATCGGCTGCGGCCAGGCGGCCCCGATGCGGGGGTCGACGGGCGGCTGCGGCGGCTGACCGGCGTGCGGGGGCTGGGACTGGGGCTGGGGCTGCTGGAGGGGGAACCCCTGCTGGGGGGCCTGCGGTTGCTGAGGCTGCGGCGGCAGGGGCTGCTGGGGCTGCGCCTGCGGCGGTACGGGCTGCTGCGCAGGCGGTTGCTGCGGGAAGCCGTAACCGCCCGGCTGGGCCGGGGGAGTCGGGGCGGCCGGCCCGGGACCGGCGGGCGGGAACCCGTAACCGGCGGGGGCGCCGGGACCGGGAACGCCCGGCTGGGGGAAACCGTATCCGGCCTGCGGAGCGGGCGGGACCGGCGCCTGGTGCTGCGGTGGCGTCGGCCCGTCCGGCGCGTTCCAGGCGGCGGGCGCGGGCTGCGGAGCCTGCGGCTGGAACGGCGGCTGCTGCGCGGGTACTTGCGCGTCCATCGGCTGCACCGGTGCCGCCGCGGGGGCCTGCGGCGGCTGCGCGGGCCACTGGCTCGCGGGCGCAGGGGCGGCGGGGTACGGAGGGGGCGGCGCCACCGGCGGCGCCGGGGGAGTCCAGGTGGCCGGAGCCGGAGGGCCGGAGGAGGCCGGAACGGCATCCTGAGGTGCGCTGTCTGTGCCGTCTGTGCTGTCTGCGCCGTCTGGGGGTTCCGGGCCGTCGTCCGCACCGTCAGAACCGGCCACGCCGCCCTCCGGCGCGTCACCCACCACCGGCTTGACGTCCCCGGGTGCGGGCGCATCCGCCTCGGCCACGGCGGCAACGTCTTCGGGGCCTTCGGAGCCCTCGGAGTCGTCCGCGTCGTCCTGACCGTCCTCCGCGGACGTTCCGGAGACGCCGGCGATGTCCTCGTCCTCAAGACCGTCAGCGACCTCGGGGACCTCGACGTCATCGTTCCCGTCTTGAGCCTCGGCCGACTCCGGCCGCGCATCCGGCTTCGGGGTCGCCTCCGCCTCCGCCTCGGGTGCGGTCTCGGACTCGGGCTCCGGGATCTCCCGCTTCAGGGCGGCGGGGGAGAACCGGATGGTGGCACCGCTCTCGAGGTCGCCGTTACCGGAGTCGGGCTCCGGCTCGGGCACGGACGGGGGAGCGGGCACGGGTGCCTCGCCCCGCTCGTTCCCTTCCGAAGGCTGCTGCGGCTCGAAACCGCTCCCCGCCGGAAGCCTGGGCACGCCGACCGGCCCCTCGGACGGCGGAGCCGGCGGTGTGAACGGAACCCCCGGCGCGGGAGCGGGCGGCGGAGACGAGGGAGACGAAGAAGGCGAAGGGGGTGAAGGGGACGAAGAATCGGCCCCCGGCCCGAAACTCCCAGACCCCGACCCCTCCGAAGCATTCTGCGTGTACCAGGCCGGCGGCGCGTAGTCGATGGTGAACTCGCCCGTCGCCTCGACGGAGGACTCCGCGTCGGGCTGGTCATCGCCGGGTGTGGCCCAGCCCCCGCGCGTCCCGTCCCGATCGCTGCTCACAGTTCCTCCTGGTGTGGTCGAACACCCTCACGCCGTGCTGAGGCGACCATTTCTCGTCATCCAGACTTGTTCGAGGGCGTTTTGGGGCGCTGCGATTTCGTCCGATCACGGTCGTCCGACCCACCGGCCCCCCTGGACGCCGACGTCCGGCCCACGGGTTCTGGCGTCGCGTCCGGTCCCAGCCTAATCGCCACCACTGGCACACCGGCAGGCCCGTCCTGCGAACACGTTGCACAGAGGTGGTGTCTTCAGCATGATCTAGCGCGGAACCCCGGGGCGTTCACGCCCGGGGGGAAGCGCTTCCTGACACTGCTCTGACCCGCACGAGTGCACGGGTCTGCACTATTGACCTCAGCCGGGACGTTTCTGGTTCTCGATGTACTCCTTGATGACAGTGAGCGGGGCGCCCCCGCACGAGGCGGCGAAGTAGGACGGCGACCAGAAGTGCTCACCCCACAGGTACGTGCGGATGTGGCCGGGGAACTCCTGCCGCAGGCGCCGGGCGGAGACGCCCTTGAGGGAGCCTACGAGCCGGGAGACGGCGACCTTGGGCGGGTAGTGCACGAGCAGGTGGACGTGATCGCGTTCGCCGTTGAACTCCCGCAGGTCCGCGCCGAAGTCGGTACACACGTCGCGCATGACCTCTTCGCAGCGCCGAAGGATCTCGTCGGTGAACGGTCCGCGCCGGTGCTTAGGGGCGAAGACCAAGTGCGCGTGCAGGGTGTGGACGACGCTACGACCCCTGCGGATATCGGGGTTTGGTTCCCAGCGTGGTGACATAGAGTAATGCTACGATCACGCCCATGAAGATCGTGACACAGGTCAAGCTCATGCCGGACGCCGCGCAGGCATCCGCGCTTGAGCGCACCCTGGGCACGGTCAACGACGCCGCGAACTGGGTGTCGGAGGTGGCGTTCGAGCACGGCGTGCCGCGCGAATACGAGCTGCGCAAGCACACCTACGCCGAACTCAAAGCCCGCGGGCTGGGAGCGCAGGCCACGCAACACGTCATCAAGAAGGTGCGCGACTCGTACACCACGCTCAAGGCCAACATCCGTGCCGGGAACCTCGGCAAGGACGGTTCCAGGCGTCGCCGCAAGGCCGAGTCCAAGCCGATCACCTTTCGCCCCGAGGCCGCCCAGCCGTATGACGACCGGTGCCTGAGCTGGCAGTACGACCAGCGGACCGTGTCCATCTGGACCGTGGACGGCCGGGTCAAGAACATCCGCTTCGCCTGCTCCGCCGACGCGCTCAAGCTGCTCCAGGCGCACCGGCAGGGCGAATCCGACCTGATCGAGCGCGACGGCGTATTCTACCTCGTCGCCACCTGTGACGTGCCCGAGGCCGAGCAATACGAGCCGGACGGCTTCATCGGCGTGGACCTCGGCATCGAGAACATCGCCACCGTCTCCACCGGCTACCTCGCCGCCGGGCGGGGGCTCAACCGGTACCGCAAGCGACAGCTTGCCCTGCGGGCCAAGCTCCAGAAGAAGCGCACCAAGAGCGCCAAGCGGCGGCTCAAGGCCCGTTCCCGCAAAGAGGCGCGGCACGCCGCCGACCAGAACCACATCATCTCCAAGAGGATCGTGACCGAGGCTGAACGCACCGGGCGCGGCCTGTCCCTCGAAGAACTCAAGGGCATCCGCAACCGGGTACGGCTCCGCAAGCCCCAACGGGTCGCACTCCACTCCTGGGCCTTCGCCCAGCTCGGAGACTTCATCGTCTACAAGGCCGAGCGGGCGGGCGTGCCCCTGGTCTTCGTCGATCCCGCGTACACGTCGCAGACGTGCGCCGAGTGCGGCCACGTCGACAAGCGCAACCGGGTCGACCAGGGGCTTTTCATCTGCCGGGGGTGCGGGGTCGTTGCCCACGCCGACCGGAACGCTTCCCACAACATCGCCACCCGTGGCGAGAGCGTGTGGAACGCGGGGCGTGAGTCACGCGTCCCTGCCACCCCATAACGGGGTGTCTGGACGGAGGAGTCCACCCCAGCAGCCGGCTGGGCGCTACCTCCAAGCCCGGTCCTTCAGGGCCGGGTCAAGTTGACTCCATCCGTCGCGGTGTACCCAGCAACCCGACCTCGGCGTCCGTCGGTTGAGTCATCACGTACTGCCGATCGCGGTCGGCGCACCAGAGGGTGACGCCGTCCGCGAGGGTCGGCAACGCCTCCACCTCGCCCCGGGGCAAGCCCATCGAGCGGCCCAACTCCCCGGCCTCGTCCGGCGACACCCGCTGCACGCCCACGAGACGCGCCTGCCGGATCAGCCGGGGCGCGACGGGGCTGAGATAGGGCAGAAGCGTCAGCACCGACCTCCAGGGTCCGGAGACCACGCGCCCCCGCGGTGGCCGCATGCCGCAGTCGCGCACCACCAGTACCGGCGTACCGGCCGAGGCGCCCAGCGGGGGGACCCGCCCCACGTCGTAGACCGCGAGCCCGTTCTGACCGCCGCCCATGGCGTGGACCATCTGGGTCCACGCCTGCGCCCGCCCGGTCTCCACGGCCACCCGCGCGCCGGTCGCCGCGGCCCGCAGGGCGAACACCTGGGCCGTCCACAGGCCGCCGATGAGCACGACATCGTACGGCGTGGGCCGGTTCAGTCCCAGCACCGCCGACTGTCCCTCGGCGTCCACCCCGATGACGACGCCGTCGTCCCCGATGGGCAGCGACAGCGCGTCCACGTCCTCCGCGGACAGGGTGTGGTGGCCGTGGCGTGGACCGAGCAGGCCGAAACCGGCGTGCAGCAGGCCGCGTGCCCGCCGGGCGGCCGACGGCCGTGCACCGCTCGGTACGTTCCCGGCTCCCGGCGCAGCGGGTCCGTCCGGCCCCTTCGGCCCGTCAGCGGTCCGTGTCGTCATGGCGGTCATCGGACACCTCCGAGGGGCAGAGTGGCGAGCACGCCCGGCAGCTGCTCCCGGTCGAGCCGCGTCAGCGCCGCGCCGGCCTCCCGCGCGGCGCTCTCCACCGCACGTCGTGCTTCGGTCAGTTCCTCGGCGCTGCGCCCGGTGATCCGCAGATGGCCCCGCAGTGACATCTCCCGCCGGTCCGCGCGCGCGAGGGTGAGGCTGACCGTGGTGGCGAGCGCGGGAACCGCCGTGACCCGCGCGACGAACTGGGGCAGCGAGCTCCCGCGGTCGCCGCCCAGGTGCGGCCACTTGCGGATCCAGTACGTGGTGTGCCTGCGGTTGTCGCAGCGCCAGCTCCGGCTGGACTCCTCGGTGCGCCTCTCGTGCCGGTCCGCCCGCCCCGCCTCGGCCGTCACCAGCGGGTTGGCGCAGGCCGACGTGGCGATGGCCGACGTCAGCTCCTCCTCGTCGAGCACCGTGGCGCGGAACCCGGCGCCGGTCAGCCGGCTGACGAGGTGGTCGGCGACCCGTACGACGCACTTCTGCGCGCCGACCAGGCCCCCGCCCCGGGCCGCCACGGCCTCCGGACACAGCTCCGGGGCGACCTTCAACGCGATCCAGGTGATCCGTACCGCGGGAGCGCCGGTCTGCTCCTGCAACGGCGCGTAATTGCTGACGGCCACGGACTGACGCGGCAGGTGCAGCGCGGGCGCGGGCTGCGTGTGCAGCACGATCTGCGCCGACTCCAGGAGGATCCCGTCCACCTCGAGCGCGTCCCGCACCAGGGCCAGCGGCAGCGGCCGCCGGCTCCGCTCGGCGCGCAGGGCGGTGGCGTCCCCCTCCACCTGCACCACCGCGGTGACGAAGGTCCCGTCCCCGATGATGCCGACGGGCCGCCGCTCTCGGCCGCCGTACGCGTACGTGCGCAGGCTCGGATCGCACTCCAGGGCCGGGGCGAGTCCCGGCTCGGTGCCGGGCGCTATCACCAGCTCCGGGGCGCGCTTCCGCCGGGCGCGCAGGGCCCGCGCCGTGGCGACCCACTCGGGCAGGGAACGGCCCCGGCGACGGACGAAGGCCGGCAGGACCAACGCGACGGCGACCACGGCGGCGGGCACCAGCGCCAGGGTGCCGATGGCCCACCCGGTGAGGAGGACGGCTGCCGCGAGCTCCAGCAGGACGATCCGTTGCAGCCGGAACGAACCCGGCCGTCCCGCACGCAGCCTGAGATGGGGACCGCCTCGCGCGGACGGCTGCCGCGTCGCCCGCGACCCCGGTCCGGCGGAGCCGCGTGCCCCCGTCCGGTCACGGCTCGAGGCCCGCGTTCCGGCAACCATCACTCCATCCCCCCAATTCGCCCGCAACTCGCTGGAACTCCGGTACCGCACCAGGCTCCGAAGGGCCCAGGCACCCTACCCGGTCCCCAACTCCCCCCTCACACCAGGCATAGTAGGGGCCGCGTCCGACATCGGCGGGCAGGGGACGGCGATCCCCGGTACTGCCCGGACAGACACGATCGGGACACGGACGCACACGGGCGGGACACGGGGAGAGACACTCACCAATGGCATCTCGGCGGGATCAACTCAACGCCTACACCTTCGCGAAGCGCCGCTTGCTCGCGGCCTTCGTCCAGTCGTTCCCGCACGGTTCCGACGAAGGTGCGCCGCGCCCCCTGCGGGGCGTGGTGCCCGGACTCGTCATCGGCGTGATCGTCATGGCCGTGTTCGGCGCCTGGGGCATGTTCAAGCCCACCGCGCCCAAGGGCTGGGACACCCCCAACGAGAAAGTGATCATCGCCAGCAAGTCGACCACCCGGTACGTCGTCCTGAAGACCGGCGACGAGGCCCAACTGCACCCCGTGCTCAACATGGCGTCCGCCAAGCTCCTCCTCGCCCCCGGAAAGGGCGATGTCGTCACCGTGAGCGAATCGCTCCTGGACAGCGGCAAGTTCCCGCACGGCCTCACCATCGGCATCCCCTACGCCCCCGACCGTCTGCCCTCCGACAAGGAGGCGGGCGCCGCCAAGCGGTGGGCGGTCTGTGAGCGTCCGAGCGCGGGCGGCCGGTCCATCCAGAAGGCCGCACTGGTCCTCGCCGACCGCGAGAAGGAACTGACCGAGGGCAAGCAGAAGCTGACCGGCGGCGAACTGCTCTATGTGGCAGGCCCCGACGGCAAGCGCTTCGTCGTGGACCCGGGCGGCACGGCGTACCGGATCGACGAGGTGGACACCGGCGCCGACCTGGAACTGCTGCTGCGCACGGTCGTCGGCTCCGGACGCGAACCCCAGCGGGTGTCCCGCGAATGGCTGGCGACCCTCCACCAGGGCGACCCGATCACCTTCCCGGACGTCGGGAGCACGCCCGGCACACCCGCGAACGCCCCCGGCAAGCTCGGCGAGTCGGCCGACAAGGTCGGCACGGTGCTCAAGGCGTTCGACAACAACAAGGAGCAGTACTACGTCGTACTGCCCGGCCGGGTCGCGCCGGTGTCCGCCTTCGTCGCCCAACTCCTGCTGTTCAGCAAGGACCTGGCACAGGTCGGGCAGGCCGGCCAGGCACTGGACATGAGCCCCGGGGCGATCGTCCCGGGCGAGCCCTTCGGCACCGAACACGACTGGCCGACCGGCACCCCCGAAGCGGTCAACTCGGCGGCGGACACCAAGGGCAGCCGCAACACGGTCTGCAACGTCCTGCGCGGCGTCGGCGACAAGGGCGCCACCACCCTCAGCACCTGGGCGGGCACCGACTTCCCGGCCGACCTCCCCGCCGGTTCCTCCAGTGCCTACGTCACGCCCGGCTCCGGTCAGCTCTACCGCCAGTTCAAGGGCGCGGAGACGAAGGCGGGCCCCGTCTTCCTGGTCACCGACACCGGCCTCCGCTACGTCCTGCAGTCCAACGCGGACAGCGCCACCGACGACGCCGGGATCGGCATGTCGGCCGAGGAGAAGAAGCAGTTGGAGCAGGAGGCCCAGCAGGCCCAGACACGCCTGGGCTACGCCGACGTGGACCCCGCGCCGATCCCCGCCGCCTGGTCCGCGTTCCTCCCCACGGGCCCCCGCCTGTCCACGGCCGCGGCACGCCAGCCGCAGGGCTCGTAGCGGAGGCCGCCACCCATCATGCGACGCAAGCGCCTTCGCTCCCTCCCCCTCCTCACGCCAGCCGCCGCGACCCTGCTGACGGCGGCCTCCCTGGCCATCGCGCCCCCGGCCGCCGCGGAGGACTCCTTCTCCGACCAGTGCGCATACCCCAACGCCACCTATCCGGGCCGCCCTTGGTCCCTCCAGCGCGTCCGGCTCGACGAGCTGTGGAGCGAGTCCAGGGGCAAGGGCGTACGGGTCGCCGTCATCGACACCGGCGTCGACGTGAAGAACCCCCAGCTGAAGAACGCGGTGGACGTGAAGAGCGGCCGCAACTTCCTGCCCGAGAACCTCAAGGACGAGAACGGCGACCCCGTCGACCGGGGCAACGAGAACGGCACCACCGACACCGTCGGCCACGGCACCAAGGTCGCCGGCATCATCGCCGCCCGGCCCGCCGACGGGACAGGCTTCGTGGGCCTGGCCCCCGAGGCGACCATCATCCCGATCCAGCAGAACGACGCGGAGGGCAACGGAGACACCGACAGCCTCGCCCGCTCGATCGACTACGCCGTCCAGGCCGGTGCGCACGTCATCAACATCTCCCAGGACACCGCGGGCGCCGTCGAACCGGACCCGAAGCTGGAAGCGGTGGTCGAGGAGGCCCTGGCCAAGGGGGTCGTCGTCGTCGCGTCGGCGGGCAACGACGGAGTCGGCGGCAACACCAAGAAGACCTACCCCGCCTCCTACGAGGGCGTCCTCGCCGTCGCCGCCTCCGACCGCAACAACGAACGCGCTTCCTTCTCCCAGTCGGGCGACTTCGTCGGCGTGGCGGCACCGGGCGTCGACATCATCTCCACCGTTCCCCGCGGAGGCCACTGCGCCGACAACGGCACCAGCTTCTCCGCGCCGTACGTCGCGGGCATCGCGGCGCTCATCAAGGCCGAGCACCCCAACTGGACCCCGCGCCAGATCGTCGCCCAGATCGAACAGACCGCGGAACGCACCATCGCCGGCCACGACCGCCTGGTCGGCTGGGGAGTGGTGGACCCGGTCCGCGCGCTGACGGAGGACGACCGGCCGGTCGAGTCCCCCCGGCCCGACGAAGGCCTGACCTCGGCCGAGGCGCCCACCGCGGCGAAGCTCCCGCTCGGCGAGACCGCCGACGAACGCAACGCCCGCCTTGCGACCTACGTCACCGTCGGTGCGGCGGTCCTGGTGGCAGGGCTGGGCGGAACGGCGGTGGCGATCCGGGACGCCCGCAGACGGCCCCGGACGGCGGGCGTTCGCAGGGACCACACTGCAATGTGAGAAAGACCGCTCGACCACGGTCGGGGTGTCCGTGACCGAAGTGAGAGCCATATTGTCCGGTGAACGACGGGCGAGGACCTGCAGAGTGTCAGTACCACGACTGGATATGGCAGTTGGGGCTGTCGGTGCGGGTCACTAGAGTGGTTCCGTTGTGATTCCGTTGTGGTTGCGGTCGTGATCACCGCAAGAGCGCGAACCGTCGGGTGACGTGCGCGGATCCGGCCACAGCACGGGGAGAACGGGGAGGAAGCGAAGTGCTTTTCGCAGACGGGGGCGGAGGCGCAGCGGATCTGCGCCGCGGTGTGATGGCGTTGTCGACGTTCAAGAAGCGGGTGGACGACCTGCTTTCCACCTTCGAGGAGTCGCCGGGCGGTTCGTCGAAGGTCCGGGCCCACAGCCTGCCGGAGACGGCCTTCGGCAGCGGTGCCTTCCCGGAGGGCAAGATGCTCCACCTGGAGTACGAGCGCGTCCATGAGCGCATCACCGCCCTCTCCAAGTCGCTGGGACTCCAACTGGAGGCCATGCAGATCGCCGTACACGGCGTGGACGTCACCTTCGACAACCTCGAAGAGGAACAGCGCCGGCGGTTCCACGAGATCCGGCTCGAGGTCAACCAGACGCGGGAAGAGATGCTCGACCAGCACGACAAGCGGGAGAACCGCGCTGGCCAGACCGACGCGGGGTACTGATGAGCGGCGAAGAGAACAAGCCGGACCTGCACCAGGAGGAGCGGCGGGAGGCGCTGGCACAGAACAACATGCTCGACGCTGTCACGAGCATGACCGGCCTCGCCGTCAGCCCGTTGGGTTCGGTCCGGGGCATCCACTTCGGTTCCACGAGCTTCGAGGACTACAAGCTCAACCAGATGATCGACATCGTCGAGTCCGCCAACCCGGAACTCCTGGAGTCCGCCGGCACCGCCCTCGTCGACGCCCGGGACGCCATCCAGAAGGCCGCCGACGAACTCGAGGACAACCTCCTCGGCGACATCGACTGGAAGGGCGAGTCCCAGACCGCCTTCACCAAGTGGGCCACCAGCCTCGTCAGGACCGCCAAGGGCATCGCCGACTACGCCGATGTCGTCGGCACCCAGGTCCTGGCCGCCGGCTCCGGCCTCGCCTCCGTCCGCAAGTCCATGCCCCCGCGCGACAACCGCACCGACCCCAAGCGGGTCGAGGAGCTCCCCGAGGCCAAGCAGGTCGAGAGCAACGACGAGTACACGGCAGCGGTGAAGGCGGAGGACCACCGCCAGGAAGCCATCAACCAGATGTACCGACTGGCGTCGTTCTACACGGTGTCAGCGGGAACGATGGCGAAGGAGGAGGAGCCGGTATTCCCGAAGATGCCGGATGCGGGGGTCCCGGAGCCGTGGGGCGGTGAGAAAGTGGAGCCTCCCCGAGTGCGGGTGACGCCAGGGCTGCCGGGGGCCGAAGATTCGGCAGTCGTAGACCGACAGCCGGTTAATTCACCTGCCGGGCGGTCGCAGCCAGTTGGAGATCTAGCGCCCGTCACCAGGGAAACAGTCGATGCCGTTGCACGTCTAGACCAACGAGTCGGCACGGAGATCAACAGCGCTGGTACGTTGCCGCCCCAGGAGGCCATGAAGCCGACCACGGCCACACCACCAGCGACGGCTGGGCCCGTTGGTCAGCAGGGATCGATTCCTCCCATCGTCCCCAGCACGGCTACACCCGCTCTTCGCGGGACCGTCGGACGCACCAGGGGGCCCAGTGGCATGCCCGCGGCCAAGGTTCCCCCGTCGGCACCGGGACGAGCCGGGGGCACAACAGGCAACACTCCGGCAGGTCGTACCGGACCTGGTCCCTTGGGCCAGAATCCACGTGCTGCTGCGCCGGGGCCGGTGGGAAGCCGCGGGACCGGCCCTCTGGGACCAGTAGGACGTACCGCGCTGCCGGGGCAAGCAGGGAGCCCCGGAACTGGTCCTGTGGGACGTGGCATCGTCGGCGGGGTACCGAAGCCTGGAGGACCGATGCCCGGACACGTCGGAGGTGTCCCCCGTGGTCCTGTAGGTGCTATGGGAGCCTCGCCGTCCGACCGTAGTAGTCCCGGGCGTAGCGGTGGTGTTATCGGCGGGCGGCCAGTCACTGGCGCTGCGCCTGGCGGGAATGGCTCCAAGTTGCCGCGCGGCACGGTCATCGGTGGTGAAAGTGCACCTGGTTCGCGCACGACTGGGCAGAGGCCCGGTCAGCACGGGGTGATCGGAGTACCTTCTACGACGTCGAACACAGGGCAGGCTTCCCGCCGTTCCATCAACAGCCCTGACGGTGTCGTCGGAATGCCCAACGGGAGAGCTCCCGGCCCAAGGAACGGAGTACGCACCACTGAGGCATCCTCCGGGACGCAACGTGGTGCCACAGGTAATCGCGGCTCCGACACGGGCCGTTCACGTCGCGATGAGCGGCGCAGTGATCCGTCGGCGACCGACTGACCGGACTGAAGAAGGACAGACAGAAGCATGGTGTCAAGGTTCAGCCGACGCGTCAGGCGGAGCGCGACCTCTCGGGAGCGGCACAAGAGGTGGAGCACTTGTGTCTGCTCAGCACTTGGGGCTGTACTCATCCTCTCGGCAGGTCTGACGTCCGGTGCAGCAGCTGCAGACGCCCAGTCGCAACAGTGGTACCTGTCGGCGATGAAAACCGATGAGATATGGAAAGTGAGCACCGGAAAGGGGGTCAAGGTTGCGGTCATCGATTCTGGTGTCAACCCTGAAACTCCTTCCCTGAAAGGGCAGGTACTCACGGACGAGGTGCCACGGACTGTCGCTTATGGGGCCACTGATGATTACGATGGCCATGGCACAACCATGGCGGAACTGATCGTCGGCACCGGCGCGGGTGGGGGCCTGAAGGGGCTTGCTCCCGGAGCCAGAATCGTGCCTTACCGGATCGTGTTCACCGATGTTCTGAAGGACAAGGCGGAGATAAGTAAGACTCCGAGCCCGGCCGAAGCGATCAGAGCAGCTGCTGACAGCGATGCCAAAATCATCAATATGTCATTTGGAAGCCCGGGTGACAACTCCGAAGTTGAGTCGGCCGTAAAGTATGCTCAGTCCAAGGGTAAATTGATGTTCGCCTCCGTGGGGAACGATGCGGAAAGAAAGAGCCTCATCGGATATCCTGCCGCCTATCCCTATGTAGTCGGTGTTGCTGCCTCGGACGAGTCCGGAAAGGTAGCGAAGTTTTCGGAGTACGGAAACTACGTCGACTTGGCAGCTCCTGGGATCGACATGCCCGGCTGGTGCGACGCAACCTTCCGCTCGTACTGCGATCAGGGAGGAACGAGCGCCGCCACCGCTCTCACCTCTGCCTCCGCCGCCCTTATCTGGTCCGCCCACCCCGACTGGACCGCCAACCAGGTCCTCGCCAGCCTTATCGACACCGCCGGCCGCGACTGGGCGAGGGACGACCCGAGTGTTTACCTCGGCTACGGCCTGATCCGTCCGCGCAAGGTCCTGATGGACGAGGACTTCAAGCCCGTCCCGCCCGGCACCGACCCGCTTGCCAAGGAGAACGCCACCGGAGTCCTGGACGAATCGGGCGACCCGGTGGCCTCCACCACCTCACCGTCTCCCCAGCCCCCGAAGGGTACGAAGGACACGTCGGACGACCAGAGCTCAACAGCCGCCTTCGACACGGGGACTTCCGACAACACCACCCTCTGGGTGACCCTCGGAGCCGCAGCGGTGGTCCTGGCGATCGGGGGCGGCGCCGTCGCCGTGATCCGCTCACGACGACGCGCATAGGAAAGGCGCACACACCAGCCGGCCCCCGGCACAACCGACCACCCACCACCACGCGGTGCCACACCGCACCACCGCTCTCACGAAAGGGACTGCCGACATGGCTGAAGGCCGCAAGCTTTACGAGGCCCAAGTAGAGAAACTCCAGACGAACGTCGTCGACCGGTACGACTCGATCAGGCAGTCTCTCGTTCGACTCCAGGCAACGATCGACATGATCGAGAAGCACTGGACCGGCCAGGGCGCCATCGCCTTCGACAAGAAGCAGACGGAGATCAACAGCCACATGGCCTCGATCGGCCGGATGCTCGACGACTTCCTCGAGGGCATCCAGCTGAACAAGGCCGACAAGCGCAAGCTCGAGGACCAGATCGAGGCCGACGTCGCCAAGATCTCGGTGGACGACCTCGGTGGAAAGACCTCGGCACTCAGCAAGTACTGACGCGAGTCCGCGAAAACGATCTGCAGGATCCCCAAGAAACGAGGAAGACATGTCCGCACCCCACTACGGCGAACTCGCCGTCACCTACGGCACCATGGACGCGCTCGCCACCGAACTCGGCGACCAGGCCAAGAAGCTCGAGGAGGACCTCGAGGCCCTCAAGAAGGCGGTCCTGGACGCGGCCGCGGGCTGGGGCGGCGAGGCCTACGAGGAATTCACCAAGAAGACCAAGCAGTGGGACCGCCACGCCTCCGGCATCCACCAGGCACTGGTCAGCATCGGCAAGACCGTCGGCACCGCCGGCGGTGACTACCGAGGCGGCGACCTGAGGGGCGCCAGCTACTTCATGTAGGGCGACCGCGCACAGCGCACGCAGAAAGCGAACAGGGTGGACACGCGCGGGAGGTGTCCACCCTGTCGTCTATCCACAATCCCGTTTTCTCAGCTTTTCGTAAGCGTGACGTCAGGGCAGGAATACAGGTCGGCCGCAGAGGCGACGAAGGCGTCGAACGTTTTCCCGTGGACCTTCGAGACCCGATCCTGCTTGTCCGAAAGGGCGCCGGTGTACTCGCGGTTCCAGTGAGCGGCGAAGTACACGTCGCCTTCGGCGCAGTGCAGAATTGCTTGGTCGACGGCGGCGATACCTTGGCTGTTGGGCAGCTCGCGGAAACCGTGAGTGTCCTGAAGGGCTGCGTCGACCATGTTCTGGTCCGAGGTTGCGGCGAAGGAGACGGTGGCCCCGGCACTGCCGGCCAGGGTCAGATCGCACGCCCACACGTCCTTCGCGTCCCTGCTGATCTGCTCCTGATCGGGTTCGGCGACACCGGTAATCACAGTGTCGTCGGGCAAGGAGAAGCCCGGCAGTCCGCATACCTTCCCGACGTCCGTTGTGCGCACGCCGTCAGGTGCGGCGAGTTCCGGTGACTCTTCCAGCGACGGGGTGGCGCATCCGGCGTCTGCGGCGACTTTCTGCGCGGCGCGAGCCAGGAGCCGGGCCAGCCCTTCCGGGTCGGCCTGGCCCTTCGTCATGGTGGCTTCGACGGCGGACACACCGTCGTCGTCGGGCGGGATGACACGGGTTCCCCGTATGTTGCCCACCTTGCCCCAGCACGACTTCGGCAGGACGACGTAACCCCCGGTAGGAGCCACGGCTCCACTCGTTTCCCCCTTGAAGTAGGAACGTGCGCCGGGGTTCTTCCACACATGAGTGGTGTACGGGAAGGGTCCGTCCTCGTTCGCGGTCGTCAAGGTGACTTGCTGGTCCGTGTCCCCGAGGAAGCGACTGGTGCGCTCGATCACGCACGTGAATTCCGGCTCGCCGGGGGAGCTTTGCACACGCCCTTCCGAGACCCGGCCCGAGGAATTCAGGGCACCCTGTGCGTCCGCAGACTCCACCCGCTGGTCGCAGAATGAGGCCGACCCCAGCACATTCGTGTTCTGCCACATGTGCGTCGAGACGAGAGCACTGACGGCAACCAACGTTCCCGCAGCGATGAGCAGTGACTTCTTCCTGTGTGGGCTGGGGGGCATGTGTGTATCGATTCCTTTTTTCGGGCTTGCGCTCAGCGGGACCGCAGAGCTTCGTACGCGGTCTGCCGTCCGGAAATGTAACTCTGCTGGGCCTCGCCGGCGGCGTCCTCGGCGACCTCTGGGGCCAGGCTTCGCTCCTCGCCCCACCTGTCGAAGTAGCGGTCGATGTTGTCTTGCGCTACGTCGTTGCTCCGGTTCAATTCCTCTTTGGCCAAGGAACCCTCTTCTGCCTGTACCCCCGCCAGCCAGTTATTGAGAGAGATGTCCACCAGGCGTTGGGACATGTCTCCTACTATCGGAATGTTGGTGATCATGCCGCCACCGAGGTGGTAGCCGTAGAACCGTGTATCGGTTGCATCGGAAATCTTGTCGTCGTGTACGTCCATCTTCACGTCACCGCCGACGGCGTTAAGAGCACCAGTGACTTCGCCATACTTGCGGGCTTCGTTCAGGGCAGCGGTAGCGTTCGGGAAATCCTTGTCCATCAGTTGCTCGGACATGTAACCCTGTTGCGCGTGATAAATGCGCTCGAAGTTCTGGATGTCGTCTGCTTCCGATACGCCACGCATCATGCGTATCAAGCTGCTGCGGCTGTTCTGAATCTGGGAATCTTCGCCATTCTCGTAGATTTCCGCCCTGCCGGCGCGGCCACCCGGAGCGTCGCCGTTGATGGTCTCCACAACATCCGGTGAGTAGTCGGCAAGTGCCTGAGAGAGAGGCCCGCGCAAGGCGGCGTAGTCATCACCGGCCAGCAGTTCGTCGGCCTTCCCTGTGCGCGGCTCCTTCTTGTCCTCACCGAACGTGCCGTCAGCATGTCCGTAGTCCAGGAGGTTGACCGTGGCGTGCATGACACGGGCTTGCGCGGCCGTGTGGCGACTGAATTCGGTTCCATCGGCTCCCGCCACGTTGCCCGTGGCTCCTGTGGCCAGTGCGAGTCCCAGTCCTGCTCGTACATCCTGGTCGAAAGTGTCCTCACCCGTCACCTCGACCTTGCCCTGCCAACGAGTGGTGTCGACATGGTTCCAATCCCGCTCCGCGAGCAGGTACGTGAGGTTGTCGTTCTTTCCGTCGGGGCCTGGGTCGAGATAGCTGATGGTCGTGCTCGGGTCCTTGGCCATGATGCCCAGCACGCCGTCGAGCGGATCATTGGCGAACCAGCCGTCGTCCTTTCCGCTGAAGTGGCCACTGAGGTCCCATATGTCCGGGTCCCCACCCTGTGTTTTGTCTTCGACGGCTCGAATGTCGGTGGCCAGGTCCTTGAGGAACTGCCCGGAGTATCCGTCGCCCGCTTGCATCAGAGTGACCAGGCTCTGGTAGCCACGCACTTGCTGACCGTGGCCGACGCCGACTGAAATTTTCTGGTTGGCGACGTCGAGATCGAACTTCTGGACACCGGCCTTCTGCATGTCGGTGCGGAACTTCCTGTAGAAAGCGGAGTCGGGGTTCTTCGTCGCTGTCGCCAGGGAGTTGGCCAAGCCCTCCTGAAGACCCGCAAACGTTCCCCTGTCCTTGCCGCCGTGGCTGAGCGTGCTGAGCCGGTTGGTGAGCTCCATGGTCCCCGAAGCACCCAGACCGCTGAGGAGGGTTTGTGTGAACTCTTTACTCTTGGCGTTGTCTCGGAAAGCGCGGTCCAATTCGGCGAGTTGCGCGGCGGAGACCTTCTCGCCTCCCGCGATCCTTGTGGCGATCTCCTCGGCGTTCTCGGCCTCGTACTTCTCGATGTCACCCTTCGCCTGGCCGTTGAAGCCGTTGAAGGTGCCGTCCTGGAGGTCGGTATCGACGACGACGGCGTTGAAGGCGATCTCGACGCCCTTGTCGGCGTCGGTGACGGCCTTGACGAGCTGGTCGATGCGCTCCTGCCAGGAGCGGACGCTCTTGCGGACGCTCTCCTGGAAATCGGGGTCGTGGCGGTAGGCGGTGCGTGTGCTCTCGCTGACCCGTTGGGTGTCGTAGGAGACGACGCCCTGGTCGGACACTTTCATGTCGGCCTCGATGGCCTCTTGGCGGGCGGTCCTGAGCTTGCCGCGGAGGTCGACGAACTGGGTGTGGGCGTCGCGCAGGAGGGAGGCGATGGCCTTCGCCTCGGTCTGGGCGTCCTGGTACTCCGTCAGCGTGGTGTCGAAGCGGCGGTTGGCGGCATCCGCGCTCAACCCCAGCCAGGTCTGGCCCATGGATATGCCGTGCACGTCCCGCTTGTAGGCCTTCTCCTGCTTGCTGAACTCCTTGGCCATGTCGTCCCAGCCGTCGGCTGCGCTGGTGAGCGTGGCCAGGTCGGTCGTCATGATCTCGTGGTACGTCGGCATGGGTCCCCGTGGTGCGCGTCGGCGTGAACGGTCGGTGGCGGGAGGGGGCGGCTCAGTAGGCGTCCAGGTTGGAAGACTGACGCACGCCCTGTCCGACGCTGAAGTCGGTTTTCTGGAAGAGGATGTTGGTGCTGCGCAGGGCTTCCTTTTCAGAACTCAGACGGGACATCAGGTTCTGCACCTGCTCGCCCCAGGTCTTGTGCGCCTTCTTCAGTGCTGTGGAGGTGACCCACCCGTGGCCGTCCTTCGCGGCGAAGGCCTTGACCGCGGCGTTGGTCTCCTCGTCCGCCCGGTCGCCGGCCTTGCGGGTGTCGGGCTCGAGATTCTCCTCGATGTCCTTGGCCGCGGCCTTCTTCTGAGCAGGGCTGGACGCCAGGTCCTTCCGGCCACTGCCCACAAGCCCCGGCGAGCCCCCTGGATCCGCCGGGTACTGATTCAGCCGTATACCGACCGGTTGCCCGGTCCCACCGGCGTTCCCGTACTGCTCCGCCATGCCTTCATGTCCCCGTCCACTCGATTGGCGTGCGCCCGACAGGCTAACAACCAGGCCGACTTGTGGATCACAAGGGCGTTCGTCCGCCGTGACCGCTGCCTGCCATCACCGACCAGGACAGCGCCCGAGAGTCCCGTCCGTCACGCATGAAGCGCGTGACGGACCCACGAGAGACCACCCGCAGGGGCGTCAGCCCGCGTCGACCTCCTCACGGAACTGCTCCAGAGGCATGACTTGGTCGGCCTTCGGGAGGACGACACTGGTCTCCTTGCCGAAGTCGGTGTACGTCGTGCGGCTCTTGCGCCCGTCGCGCGTCGATTCCATCTTCAGCAGACGAGCAGGGTCCTCCTCGCTGATGTAGTAGACGTCCGAAGTGGGCCCCGATGCTGCGGTAACGGCCTGTGCCGGCACTCCCTCGATGTCGGTGTCCTTGTCGGGAGCGAACGTGCCGGGCGGTACGGCGAAGTAGGCCTCGCATCCCTGCCCGCTCTCCGTGGTCACATAGGTGTCGTCGAGCCGCTCGGGAACGGTGATCTCTATCCCCTTGGACTGCAGGTTCTTCGCCAGCAGGTCCGCACTCGTATAGGTCACGCCATCCTTGCAGTACATGTCGCCCCCGATTCCGGTGAGCTTGATGTGCAGGCCCTGGGAGGGATTCCACCGGATCTCCTGCAACCCTTCGTCGAAGGCGGTGGTTGTGCCGACGGCGCTGAACGGTGTTTTCCGCATGGTCTCGTTCACCTGCTCGATGCGAGCGTCGGCGGAGGCCTCCCCGCCCCCCGCACCGCTGGCCGCTGCGGGGGGCGGGGACGCGCTGTGTTCAGCCTCGTCCTTGTCGGAAGCGGGGCTACAGGCGAGCGCGGTCGTGGCGAGCAGTGCGGTAAGGACAAGCGCACGTTGCGCTGCACGAGCGCGAGTCGACTCCGTGCCCATACGTGACAGAGGGATATTGCTCATCAGTTGAGACACTTCCTTGAATCATTGAGCTCGTTCACTGTCGCCTCCCCTGTGTGAGGACAACTCGAGTGACAGACATCATCCGGTTGGATGCGAAGCGTGCCCTGAGGACGAGGTGACAGGGTCTCAGCCGTGCCAAGCCGTATTCGACGGGTGATCTAAAACAGGCGAATATGGGGTGGTCGGCTGGTGTGCCCCGCACTGCCGAGGCGTCAGGCTCAAAAGCTTCGCCCTGTCTTCTCCGGTACATCCCAGAGCGGAATCACCATCGGGACGGGGCCACTCAGCTCAGCAGGAGGCGAGTACCGCCCGCTCCGCCCTGCCTTCTTGCCCCCGTTTGCTCGATTGGCGTGCACTCGCCAGGCTAACAACCCTGCCGACTCGTGCTGCTCAAGGGGTGGGGAAGGTTGAATGTCCACCGTAAGACACAGGGTTGGCGCCCCGTTGAGCACAGAGGAGGGGTGGTCGGAAGCCAGAACTTGGCTTCCGACCACCCCTCCTCTTCAGGTCAATCGCGCGCTGTCATCCGTACGAACGCCGTCCACTGGTCGGCACCGACAGTGAGAACCGGACCGCCGGGCCGCTTGGAGTCGCGGACCAGTACGGCCGTACCGGCGTCCGCGACCTCGACGCAGTCGCCGCCACTGCCCGAGCTGTAACTGCTTTTGAACCAGCTCGGCTCACCAACGGCAGGCTCGGGACTGCTTGCCTTCATGTCTCTCCCAACAGCTTCTGGATGAAGGCCAGGGATTCCCTGGGAGTCAGCGCCTGTGCTCGGAGTACGCCGTACGTCGCTTCCAGCGGACTGACCTTCTTGGGCACGGTGTACAGGATGCTCGCCTCCTGTACCTCCATGTACCCAATCCTGCGCTGGTCCGGGAGGTGGATCAACGTGAATGCCCCACCAAGTCCCGCATGTTCCAGGCGCTCTGTCGGCATGACCTGCATCTCGACGTTGCGTTCGTGCCCGAAGATCAGCAGTTGCTCCAGTTGGTCACGCAGCACCCGGTGACCGCCAACAGGGCGGAGCAGGACCTGTTCCTCGATGACGAAGCTCAGGAGCGGGGCAGGCCGCCGGGCGAACAACTTCTGTCTCTCCAACCGTGCGGCCACACGCTGCTCGATGACCTCCTCGCTCAGCAGCGGGCGCCACATGGTGAAGACGGCTCGTGCGTACTCCTCCGTTTGGAGAAGCCCTTTGACCACATGATTGTCGTAAGCGTGCAACTCGGCAGCTTGCAACTCCAACTCCGCGTACCGCCGGAAGAACCCTGGATACCGGGCCTTCGCCACCTCCTCCTTCATGGCCATCAGCACGCCCCGCGCGTCCACCGCCCGGTCTACGGCGTCGATCAGCTCGGGCTTCGGGATGCGCCGACCCTGCTCCACTGCTGCGATCTGAGCCTCGCCGTAGCCGACCTGGCTCCCCAGCTGGGTCTGGGTGAAGCCGGAAGCCTCGCGCAGGAGCTTCATCTGGCGGCCGAAGCAACGCAGGAAGTCGGTGCTTGAGTCCGGTTCCGCTCCGTCCGCTCCGGAGTCCGCTCCCGTGTCCATCGCTCCGCACCTCCTCGTGACCGGCCAACTGCACCGTTTTTCGCAGCGTAGGGCGGGCGGGTGCCGATCGAGGGCGGAAGGGCGCGTATTGATCCCTGAGGGTGAACGTCCCACGCGAAAATCATGTTCACTCGCAGTGTTCGCATGTGCGCGCTGTGTGTGTGGTGCTGTCGCTGCAAGTCGGCCCCGCGACGATTGCAGCCGTTCACCAGGGCCCCGAAGCGCCGAACGACGCCAAACTCAAGGCCCTTCCGTAGTTGCGGAAGGCGGCGAAGGAGGTTGCCGCGGCGGTCGACGGGCTGCTGACCATGCGGCATCCCGCGGGTCCGTCCGAGCTGTCAACTCCCGGTTGCTACAGGCCGAGGGCGGCGAGGTGCCTGGTCAGGCTCCATGCCGGGGGAGCCAGAGGCACGGCGAACTCGCGGGATGGTGCACAGCCCGCCGGCCGTGGTCCAGGTGGGCGTCCGCTGGAGAGGGAACAGCCGGGCATAGAGCGGGGCTTGTACGGGTGGCCGCGTTCGACCAGGTCCCAGAAAAGACTCACGGGTGCCCCGGAGAGAACGTTCTGGCCAGGGCAGCGAAAGCCGTTGATAGGTTTACCCGTCGTGCGATCAAGTGAGTACGACCTCGACTTCCGTGACCGGGCCGGCCGAACTCGATCCTGGGGCATCGGCCTACTGGTCGTGGCCGGGCTGCTGTGGACCTGGTGCACGCTGCTGCTCCTCACCCCGTACGAGGTGGACCGCAAGCCCGACGACCGGTACTCCGTGAAATGCCAGTCGCGGCTGCTGACGGAGCACGGCACGGCCAACAGGGGCCTGAGGCACGGCGACCACTGCCAGAACGAGCGCGACTGGCCGGAGGCCGTGGCCGTGCTGGGACTGTCCGTGCCGGTGTCTGTGGCCGGAGCTGTCCTGTTCACCATCGGCAGCGTCAGTCGGCGGATGAGTGCCCACGCCGAGGCGATGCGCGAACTGGACCGGATCGCCGACGAGCGCAAGGCGTGGGCCGCCCGCGAGGGGTGAGGCCCGGGGCATCAAGACCGCACCCGCGCGCGGGGTAAAGCCCTCAAGGGCACAACGCTCGGTGGCGGCTCAGAGTCGGTGACTACCGGGCGGTCTGCACCGTCGAGGACGGGCAGCTCATCGTGTGGGTCCTGACCGTGGGCAATCGCCGCGAGGCCTACCGCCAGGTTCCGTGAGCCGCCCTGTGCGCGGCTCGCACGGCCGAGACCGGCGCTGCTGCGCATCGACATGTACGAGGTGACGGACGAAGTCAGGGTGCGTCCGCTGCCGTCCTGGTGCTGTGACCGTATGGCTTCACCGGGTTGGTGAAGTGTCGGCGGGGCTGGCTATGTTCTCGGCATGATCGACGCGGAGGTCGTCTCACTCTTGGCCGGATGTTCTCACTGTCCGTACCCCGGGATGTGGCAGGCATCCCCTTTTGCGGAACGCACGGTCGGAGGTGCGCGGTATGCCCTGGTCGCGGTCGACCCAGGGCTGAGCGCGTTCGCTCTGCGGCGTGATGACGGCTCGCTGTGGTGTCTGCCGGAAGGCGGTGCTCCCCAACTGGTGAACTCCAACATTGAGGCGTTCGTCGCCTTCAACCGCGCTTATGAGGAGGCCGCTGCTGAGGCCGCTGCATACGAGGGGCCCGGTGACGGTCTGGGCGACGACGAGGCCGTGGACCTGGCCGAGCAGGCCGCCGACGCGCTCACTGAAGCGCTGCTGGAACGATTCGAGATGCTTGACGCCGAGGCCGTTGCCGACGAGAACTCCTTCTGGCACATCGGGGCTGAGGAGCTGGGCTACGGCATGAGTGTGTGACCACGCAGAACGTCGGACGGGCTGCTCAATCTGCAATGCCGAGGGGGCGTCCGCCCCAGCGGATGCCCTTCTCGCCGCGGATGCGGGCGCGTTCCTTGCATTGGGCGGCGAGTACGCCGGGCAGCCGCCCCGACACGTCCGACGCCCTCGTCCGGCGTCCCTACAGCGCACTGCCGTGGGGGTGTCGGGCCTGGTGAACGGGTTGTTGCTACGAGATCTTCGGGGCATGACGAGTTCTCCCCAGCGGCAGCGACCGGCCGCTTCCGCCCTCCCCTTTGCCGAGCAGAGGGCCTTCACCCTCCGCTTCTCCGCCACCCCACGCGGTGCCCGGCTCGCCCGGCGCCTCGCCTCCCAGCAGATGGACGCCTGGGGGTGGCCCTACGGCAGCCCGGCCCACGATGCCGTCGAGCTGGTCGTCGCGGAGCTGGCCGCGAACGCCGTCACCCACGGCCGGGTCCCCGGCCGGGCCGCCGAGCTGCGGCTGACGGCCGAACCCTGCGGCACGCTGGTACGGGTCGAGGTGAGTGACGCGCGGGGGGAACGAAAGCCGGTGATGCCACAGGGTGAACGGCCCGACATGGACGGCGGGCGTGGGCTGGCCCTGGTCGAGGCGCTGGCCGGGGAATGGGGCGTCACCGAACGGTCGGGAGGCCCGGGCAAAACCGTCTGGGCCGTCGTCCCCTGCACCACTTCCCGCCCCTCGGCCCGCGTGCCGACGTGGCCTTCGGCTCACACGGCCCGCACGTCCCGGGCGGGCAGCCCCCGGCACGACCAGAACCTCGGCGCGTCCGCTGTCCTCCGGAGTGAGGTACTTGTCCTCCGCCTTCAGGAACTCCCGCACCACGTTCGCGGTGTACGTCTGCCGGGCGGAGGCGATGGCGCTGTACGCGTCGGGGTTCTGGTCGGAGCGGCCTTCTACCGTGCGGCGCCTCGGAGAAGGGCCGCGTCGGGCCCCGGCGTCCGTCCCCGGCCGGCACCGGTCCGCAAGGAGCAAGGACCGGCGCCGGTGAACCTCAGAGGATCTCCTCCGCCACCAGCCCCGTCTGCACCAACGGCCTTCCCCGCCGTCGGGACACGAAGACGCCCCGTCCCGTGGGCATCGGCCGCGGCCGGACTCCGCCCAGGACGTCGCCCTCGGTCGGGTCGCCCGCCAGCACGACGCCCTGGGCCCCCAGCTCCTTGATGCGCTGCATGAAGGCCTCGTACGAGGCGCGGCTCGCGCCGGCCGTCGAGCGCGCGATGATGAAGCGCACGCCCACGTCCCGGGCGAACGGCAGCATTTCCGTCAGGCCGCTGAGCGGGTTGCCGCTCGACGTGGAGACGAGGTCGAAGTCGTCGATGACCACGTACACCGTCGGCCCCTGCCACCAGCTGCGCTCACGGAGCTGGCGTGCGGTCACGTCGGCGGTGGGGGTGCGGCGCTTCATCAGGTCGGCCAGGGCCGCCATGTGGTGTTCCATGGCGTTGGACATCGGAATGTACTCGGCGAGATGGGAGTCCGGTGTGACGCCCAGCAGGGAGCGCCGGTTGTCCACGACGAACAGCTTGCACTCGTCGCCGGGGTAACGCGTCGTCAGCTGCTTGATCAGCAGGCGGAGCAGGTTCGACTTGCCGGACTCGCTCTCGCCGAAGACGAGGAAGAACGGGTCCTGGTCGAAGTCGACGAAAACGGGTTCCAGGTTGTCCTCGTCGAGCGCGAAGGCGATGCCGCGCTCCGGGAAACGGTCGCCCGGGGGCAGTTGCTGCGCCGGGAACTCGCGCGGCAGGAGACGGACCTGGGGCGCGCCCGGGGCCTGCCAGTGCCGGGAGACCTCGGCCGACAGCGCGGCGGTGGCGTCCGCCAGGTCCGTGTCGGAGGTCAGGCCGTCGATGCGCGGCACCGCCGCCATGAAGTGCAGTTTCTGCGGGGACAGACCGCGGCCGGGCACCCCGGTGGGGACGTTCGCGGCCACCTTGCGGTCCAGTTCGGAGTCCATCGTGTCGCCGAGCCGCAGCTCCAGCCGGTTCAGCAGGCTGTCCTTGAGCGCGGACCGCACCTCCATCGAACGGGAGGCGGACAGGACCAGATGGATACCGTAG
The DNA here is from genome assembly GCF_029760955.1 of Streptomyces cathayae. Lineage (GTDB taxonomy): Bacteria > Actinomycetota > Actinomycetes > Streptomycetales > Streptomycetaceae > Streptomyces > Streptomyces cathayae. The sequence continues at coordinate 2,210,421 of NZ_CP121682.1, read as the reverse complement.
CCGAGGCCGCGGGCGGCGATGTCGAGGATCACCGGGTCCAACGCCTCGTACTCGGTGCGGAAGTTGGCCCAGCCGTCGACGACCAGGAAGACGTCGCCCCACGGCTGGTCGGTGACCGTGATGTCGCCGCGGGCCCGCCGGGTGCGGAACTCGGCGATGGAGGAGATGCCCGAGGCCCGGAAGTACTCCTCGCGGCGGGCCAGGATGCCGTAGACCTCCGCCACCGTGCGCCGCACCTTCTCCGGGTCCAGTCGCGAGGCGACGCCGCCGACGTGCGGCAGCCCGGCCACCGAGGCCATGCCGCCACCGCCGAAGTCCAGTCCGTAGAACTGCACTTCGTGGGGCGTGTGGGTGAGCGCGAAGGAGCAGATCAGCGAGCGCAGCAGCGTCGACTTGCCGGACTGCGGACCGCCCAGGACCTGCATGTGGCCCGCGGCGCCGGAGAAGTCCACCCACAGCGGGTCACGGCGCTGCTCGTACGGCTTGTCGACGATGCCGACGGGGACCACGAGCCGTCCGGCACCCTCGTAGCCGGGCTGGGTGAGGCCCCGGCCCTCCACGGCGGTGAGGCCGGGCAGCAGCGCGTCCAGCGACGGCGGGCTGTCCAGCGGCGGCAGCCACACCTGGTGGGCCGCCGGACCCTGGGCCTCCAGCCGGCGGACGACGACGTCCAGCACGGTGTCCGCCAGCGCGTCGTCCACCTCACCGGCGCCGTCCGCCGAGTCCGCGCGCTGCCGCGGCACCGGCGCGTACCGCACCGGAACCTCGGCCGCCGTGAACAGCACCGGCCGCCGGTCCAGCGGCAGCGGGCCGTCCGAGGATCCGGCGCCCTGCGAGCCGGAACGGTAGACACCGGAGACGTATGCCGCCTTGAAGCGGACCATCTCGTCGGTGCCGAACTTCAGGAAGCCGGACCCCGGCACGTTCGGCAGTTCGTACGCGTCCGGCACGCCCAGCGCCGACCGCGACTCGGCGGCGGAGAAGGTGCGCAGACCGATGCGGTACGACAGGTACGTCTCCAGTCCGCGCAGCCGGCCCTCCTCCAGCCGCTGCGAGGCCAGCAGCAGGTGCACGCCCAGCGATCGGCCGATGCGGCCGATCTGCACGAACATGTCGATGAAGTCCGGCTTCGCCGTCAGCAGTTCGCTGAACTCGTCGATGACCAGCAGCAGCGAGGGGATGGGCTGGAGCGGTGCGCCCGCCGCGCGCGCCTTCTCGTAGTCGTGGATGTTGGCGTAGTTGCCCGCGTCACGCAGCATCTCCTGGCGGCGGTTGAGTTCGCCGCGGATGGAGTCGCCCATGCGGTCGACGAGGGTGAGGTCGTCCGCCAGGTTGGTGATCACGGCCGCCACGTGCGGCATCTGCGCCATGCCCGCGAAGGTCGCGCCGCCCTTGAAGTCCGCGAGGACGAAGTTCAGGGTCTCGGAGGAGTGGGTGACCGCGAGCCCCAGCACCAGCGTGCGCAGCAGTTCCGACTTGCCGGAACCCGTGGCGCCCACGCACAGGCCGTGCGGGCCCATGCCCTCCTGGGCCGCCTCCTTGATGTCGAGCATCACCGGACGGCCGTCCTCGCCGACACCGATCGGCACCCGCAGCCGTTCCGCCTGGGACCGCGGCCGCCAGGTGCGCCGGGTGTCGACGGAGGCGGCGTCGCCCAGGTTCAGCAGATCCGTGAACTCCAGGTTCGCCAGCAGCGGTTCGTCGTCGTCCCCGCCGGAGACCATGCGCAGCGGCGCCAACTGCCGGGCCAGCGCCTCCGCGGACTCCTGCGACAGGACGTCGGGCGTTCCCTCGTAGACGACGCCGTGCGCCGACTCCAGGCGCAGTGAACGCGGCCGTACGAGGACGGAGAGGTCACCGTGGGTGCCGACCGGCTCGCCCTCGACCACCTCGACGACCGTCACGCCCTGCAGGCCTTCGGGGTTCGCCAGCATGGAGTCCGGCGGGAGGGACACGCCGTCGAGGACGACGACGAGGTGCGGGGTGTCCGGCAGGGGGGCGGCGTTCGGGTGGAAGCGGGGACGGCCGGTCAGGCGTGCGGCCAGGAGATCCTCGAGCTCCTGGGGATCGCCGCTGATCAGACGGCGGGAGCCGGCGCCGTCCGCGACACCGGGCAGCTGCGCGTGCGGCAGCCACTTGGCCCACTCCCAGTGCCGCGCTGCCTCCCGGCCCGTCGCGACCGCGACGATCAGGTCCTCGGGGGAGTGCAACGAGGCCAGCGAACCGGTCAGAGCGCGGGCGGAGGACCGTACGGAATCCGGTTCGCCACCGAGGACGACGTGGTAGAAGGCGCGCAGGGAGACCGCCATCGGCAGGTCGTCCAAGGTGCTGTGGACCGCGACGAACCGCTGCATCGCGCCCGCCGTCAACGGCTCCAGCTGATCGACCGGGGCTGTCTCGGGGGCGACCAGCGGGGTGGCCAGGGACTGCGGACCGAGGCCGATGCGGACCTGCGCGAAGTCCTCGTCGCCCGGCCGCCGTTCCCACACCCGGCTGCCCTCGGCGACCAGCGCCCACAGCTGCTCCGGGGAGGGGTGGAGGTAGTACTGGGCGTCACGCTGCGCCTTCGCCGTCTCCAGGGTGGTCCGGCGGGTCCGCGACAGGTAACTCAGGTAGTCACGGCGCAGATCGGCGATCTGACCCTGGGAACCGCGGCGGAAGCGGACCACCATCGCGATCGACATGGCGATCGTCGACGCGATCATCACCATGCCCATGATGCGCATGAACGGCTGCCCGCTCGTGAAGAAGAAGACCACCGAGCCGCCCATGCCGAGTGTCGGCAACAGCTGCATCAGCACGCTTTCCTGATGCCCCCGAGGCAGCTCGGGCGGCGGTTGCACGACCACCTCGCCCGTGGGAACCTCCGGCGGCAGCGCCCTGGGCGGACGTTTGACGACGATCTGGCTCACTGCTCACCAATCCCCTTGCCGGCCCGCCGGATTGCCGTCCGCCACCCCGTGTCTGGCGGACGAGGGCCGCCGCGCGATCCTACTGATCCCCTCACACACCGGCGGGCGGTAGGGTGCCGGATGTTCCCGTGAGCACACGCGAACCCGTCGGATGCACGGGTATTCCGGGTGATGTGCGCGGTATGGCGGCTCGAGGATCCGCTCGACGGTTTCCCGTCCGCCCCGTACAGCTTTGTACCACCCCGTACACCCCGTACAGCCCCGTCCTGCGGCGGACGCCGGGAACGAGGCGCGGGACCACCACACCGCAGACACAGCAGCACTGAGGGGGAGCAGCACGTGAGCATGACGGCCTCCACGGCGGCCACCCGTACGGGCGGACCCGGCCAGACAGCCCCGTCCGGGACGTTGCCGGGGTTCGGCTTCTGCCGGGTCACCATCGTCGCGCCCGACAGCCGGATCGACGTGGCGCTGCCCGACGACGTACCGGTGGCCGACGTCTACCCCGAGATCCTCAGGCTCTCCCGGCAGACGGCCGCCGAGGGCGCCCCGGTCGGCTACCACCTGGTCCGCCGGGACGGCACCGTCCTCGACAGCTCCCGCTCCTTCGCGGCCCAGCGCATCCTCGACGGTGAGCTCCTCACCCTGCGTCCCTTCTCCGAGTCGCTTCCCCCGGCCGTCGTCGACGACGTCTCCGAAGCGGTTGCCTCCGCGGTCACCCGGGACCGGTCCCTGTGGCACGGCGACCTCACCCGTGCCGCGGGCCTCGTCGGCGGCGGCGTGCTGCCCGCCCTGCTCGCGTTCGTCGCCTGGAACGCCGATCCGCGGCACGACATGCACGGCCTGCCCGGCATCCTCGCGGGCATCGCCGGTGTCCTCCTCGTGGTGCTGGGCTGTGTCCGCGCCCGCGTCTACGACGACCGGGCCGCCGCCGTCGCGCTGGGGCTCGGCGCACTCCCCAACGTGGGGGTGGCCGGCTCGGGCCTGCTGTCGCTCTCCGAGGGGCAGGGCGTCGGGAAGCTCCAGTTCCTGCTCGCCTGCGCGGCCGTGCTGGTGGCCTCGGTGATCCTCGCCCTGGTCTCTCCGCGGGGCGACGGCCCGTTCGTGGCCTTCGTGGCCGCCTCGGGCCTCGCCCTGGTCGCCACCTTCGTGGCGCTCCTGAGGGACTGGACACCGGCCGAGATCGCCGCGCTGTGCGCTCCCGTCGCCGTCGGCGCCCTGGCCTTCCTGCCGGGCCTGTCCCTGCGTTTCGCCCGTCTGCCCATCGGCTTCGAGGCGCCGCACACCACCTCGCGCGCCTACGGCGCCGACCCCGAGCCCCATGAGCCGGTGGACGCCGAACGCATCGAGGCCCAGGCCCGCCGCGGCCACGAACTCCTGGTCGGCCTGGTCGGCGGCTGCTCGCTGCTCGCGGTCGGCTCCGCCCTCGTGCTCAGCTTCTCCGACGGCCTCTGGTCGCTGCTGCTCGCCCTGGCCACCGGAATCGCACTGCTCATGCGGGCGCAGCTGTTCCGCTACACCGCGCAGGTCGCCACCCTGCTGACCGCGGGGCTCGGCTCCCTGGTCGCGCTCGGTCTCGGTCTGGCGCTCAACCCGCCGGACGCCCTGGTCCGCGAGGCGCTGACAGGGGACCGGGCCGGTCTCGACATCCGTACGATCTGGCTGATCGCGGCCATCGCGGCGGTGTCGGCGCTGGTCACCGCGATCGGCCTGGTGGCCTCCCGCAACGGGCTCACGCCCTTCTGGGGCCGCTTCCTGGAGATCGCCGAGGGCTTCGTCCTGCTGACACTGGTGCCGCTGGCGCTCGCCGTCTTCGGCGTGTACACGACGGTGCGGTCGATGACCGGCTGACGCGCGACCTGACGCGCGACGTCCGGGAGGGCGCACACCCGTGTGCACGCTCCCGGACGCGTACGGCGGTCACTCCGCCTCGGGACCCGCCGGCTCCAGGTCGAACTCCCCGTCCCGCGCGCCCAGCACGAACGCCCGCCACTCCGCCTCCGTGTAGCGGAGCACGGTGTCCGGGTCGAGGGAGGACCGCATGGCCACCGCGCCCTCGGGCAGATAGGCGATCTCGACCCGCTCCTCGTGCTCCTCGGTGCCCGGCGCGCTGTGCCATTCGACGCCGGAGATGTCGAGGGCGTAGAGCTCGTCCTTCTCCCGCTCCTTGCGTGCCTTGATCTCCTCAGCCGTCTCCGCCATGTCGCAGCGACCCCTTCCCGACGTGTGAATGGTCCGACGGCCGGTCCGATGACCGGTCCGAGCGCTCACCCTAGTGGCACCCCACGTCCCACCTGGGCGGTTCCGCGGACCGTGGTAAGGGGGCCCGCCACCGGCTGGTACTCTGGGCGACGGACGTATGTGCGCTGTGTGCGCGCCGTGGAGCCCCGCTCCACAGGCCGCGCCCAGCGGATCCCGCCTCCCGAGTCATGGAAGATCCCCCGAGATGAAGACCGGGGGCACTCGGTGGCCCTTCACAGACCATGAGGAGCAAGCGTGTCGCTCGACGCCGCTACGAAGAACCAGATCATCTCCGAATTCCGCACCAAGGAAGGCGACACCGGCTCCCCCGAGGTCCAGGTCGCCCTCCTGTCGCGTCGGATCTCCGACCTGACGGAGCACCTCAAGACCCACAAGCACGACCACCACTCCCGTCGTGGTCTGCTCATCCTGGTCGGTCAGCGCCGCCGGCTGCTGCAGTACCTCGCCAAGAAGGACATCCAGCGCTTCCGTGCGCTGGTCGACCGCCTCGGCATCCGCCGTGGCGCGGCGGGCGCCCGGTAAGACGCTGTGACGGGAGCGGTTCCCTGGGAAAAGGGGACCGCTCCCTTTGCTGTACGTGCGGAGTGTCACCCCCTCTTTGTAGTGTGGTAGCGCAACGCAAGAACGCAGGAACACCGAATCGCCGTGACGACCGGTACCGCACCCGGTGACCGCCGTCACGGGCACCACCCCGACGTCCTCGGACGTCATGACGTACGAGGAGAAGCGCACCTCGCCGCCGCCGGTCCTCGGTAGTGGCCCCCGGGAGAGTCAACCCGGGAGCTTCGATCGAAGACCGGCCCGCACCAGAAGGCGTGCTTCTCCACCACGTCCCTCCCGCCACACGGGCGAGGGGGACCAAAGACGACAAGTAACGGAGAGAACACTGGTGGAGAACGAGACCCACTACGCCGAGGCCGTCATCGACAACGGCTCCTTCGGCACCCGCACCATCCGCTTCGAGACGGGCCGCCTCGCCCGTCAGGCCGCAGGTTCCGCCGTGGCGTACCTGGACGACGACACCATGGTGCTGTCGGCCACCACGGCCTCCAAGAACCCCAAGGACCAGCTCGACTTCTTCCCCCTGACGGTGGACGTCGAGGAGCGGATGTACGCGGCCGGCAAGATCCCCGGCTCCTTCTTCCGTCGGGAAGGCCGGCCCTCCGAGGACGCGATCCTCACCTGCCGCCTCATCGACCGCCCGCTGCGCCCGTCCTTCAAGAAGGGCCTGCGCAACGAGATCCAGGTCGTCGCCACGATCATGGCGCTCAACCCCGACCACCTGTACGACGTCGTGGCGATCAACGCCGCCTCCGCGTCCACGCAGCTGGCCGGTCTGCCCTTCTCCGGCCCGATCGGCGGCGTCCGCGTCGCGCTGATCCGCGGCCAGTGGGTGGCGTTCCCGACGCACACCGAGCTCGAGGACGCCGTCTTCGACATGGTCGTCGCGGGCCGCGCCCTGGAGGACGGCGACGTCGCGATCATGATGGTCGAGGCCGAGGCCACCGAGCAGACCGTCAAGCTGGTCGAGGGCGGTGCCGAGGCCCCCACCGAGGAGATCGTCGCGGCCGGCCTGGACGCCGCGAAGCCCTTCATCAAGGTCCTCTGCAAGGCGCAGGCCGACCTCGCCGCGAAGGCCGCCAAGCCGACCGGTGAGTTCCCGACCTTCCTGGACTACCAGGACGACGTCCTGGAGGCGCTGACCGGCGCCGTCCGCCCCGAGCTCGCCCAGGCGCTCACCATCGCCGGCAAGCAGGAGCGCGAGGCCGAGCTGGACCGCGTCAAGCAGCTCGCCGCCGAGAAGCTCCTGCCGGAGTTCGAGGGCCGCGAGAAGGAGATCTCCGCCGCGTACCGCTCGCTGACCAAGTCCCTGGTCCGTGAGCGCGTCATCAAGGAGAAGAAGCGCATCGACGGCCGCGGACTCACCGACATCCGCACCCTGGCCGCCGAGGTCGAGGCCATCCCGCGGGTGCACGGTTCCGCGCTGTTCGAGCGTGGCGAGACCCAGATCCTGGGCGTCACCACCCTCAACATGCTCCGTATGGAGCAGCAGCTGGACACCCTCTCCCCGGTGACCCGCAAGCGCTACATGCACAACTACAACTTCCCGCCCTACTCCGTCGGTGAGACCGGCCGCGTGGGCTCCCCCAAGCGCCGCGAGATCGGCCACGGCGCCCTCGCCGAGCGCGCCATCGTGCCGGTGCTGCCGACGCGCGAGGAGTTCCCGTACGCGATCCGTCAGGTGTCCGAGGCCCTCGGCTCCAACGGCTCGACGTCCATGGGCTCGGTCTGCGCCTCCACCATGTCGCTGCTGAACGCCGGTGTGCCGCTCAAGGCCCCCGTCGCCGGTATCGCCATGGGCCTGATCTCCCAGGAGATCAACGGCGAGACGCACTACGTCGCCCTCACCGACATCCTCGGTGCGGAGGACGCCTTCGGCGACATGGACTTCAAGGTCGCCGGCACCAAGGAGTTCGTGACCGCCCTCCAGCTCGACACCAAGCTGGACGGCATCCCGGCCTCCGTCCTGGCCGCCGCCCTCAAGCAGGCCCGTGACGCCCGCCTCCACATCCTCGACGTGATGATGGAAGCGATCGACACGCCGGACGAGATGTCCCCGAACGCGCCGCGGATCATCACCGTGAAGATCCCGGTCGACAAGATCGGTGAGGTCATCGGCCCCAAGGGCAAGATGATCAACCAGATCCAGGAGGACACCGGCGCCGACATCACGATCGAGGACGACGGCACCATCTACATCGGTGCCGCCCAGGGCTCGCAGGCCGAGGCCGCCCGCGCCACGATCAACAGCATCGCCAACCCGACCATGCCGGAGGTCGGCGAGCGCTACCTGGGTACCGTCGTGAAGACGACCACCTTCGGCGCGTTCGTCTCCCTGATGCCCGGCAAGGACGGTCTGCTGCACATCTCGCAGATCCGCAAGCTGGCCGGCGGCAAGCGCGTGGAGAACGTCGAGGACGTGCTCGGCGTGGGTGCCAAGGTCCAGGTCGAGATCGCCGAGATCGACTCCCGCGGCAAGCTCTCCCTCATCCCCGTGATCGAGGGCGAGGACGACGAGAAGAAGGACGACGCCGACAAGTGACGTCCCACGGCTCCAAGGCGACGGCCCGCACCTCCCCGGAGGCGCGGGCCGTCGCCCGTACCCAAACCCTCATCCAGGGCGAGAACGGCATCGGCACCGTCCGCAAGACCACCTTCCCCTGGGGCCTGCGCATCGTCACCGAGACCCTGCCCTCGGTCCGCTCGGCGACCTTCGGCATCTGGGCGCACGTCGGCTCCCGCGACGAGACCCCGGCCCTGAACGGCGCCACCCACTACCTGGAGCACCTGCTCTTCAAGGGCACCCACCGCAGGTCCGCCCTGGAGATCTCCTCCGCCATCGACGCCGTCGGCGGCGAGATGAACGCCTTCACGGCCAAGGAGTACACGTGCTACTACGCACGCGTGCTCGACACCGACCTGCCGCTCGCCATCGACGTGGTCTGCGACATGCTGACCGGCTCGCGCATCCGCGAGGAGGACGTCGACGTCGAGCGCGGCGCGATCCTCGAAGAGATCGCGATGACCGAGGACGACCCCGGCGACTGCGTGCACGACCTGTTCGCGCACACCATGTTCGGCGACAACCCGCTGGGCCGCCCGGTCCTCGGCACGGTCGACACGGTCAACGGCCTCACCGCCGACCGCATCCGCCGCTTCTACAAGAAGCACTACGACCCGACCCGCCTCGTGGTCGCCTGTGCCGGCAACATCGACCACGACCAGGTCGTACGCCAGGTCCGCGCCGCCTTCGAGGAGGCCGGTGCCGTCAAGGGCCCGGACGCCGAGCCGGTCGCCCCGCGCGGCGGGCGGCGCGCGCTGCGCACCGCCGGCCGGGTCGAACTGATCGACCGCAGTACCGAGCAGGCGCACGTCATCCTCGGCATGCCGGGTCTGTCCCGCACCGACGAGCGCCGGTGGGCCCTCGGCGTGCTCAACACCGCCCTCGGCGGCAGCATGTCCTCCCGCCTGTTCCAGGAGGTCCGGGAGAAGCGCGGCCTGGCCTACAGCGTGTACTCGTACACCTCCGGCTTCGCCGACTGCGGCCTGTTCGGCGTGTACGCCGGGTGCAGGCCCTCCCAGGTGCACGACGTGCTGAAGATCTGCCGCGACGAACTCGACCAGGTCGCCGAGCACAGCCTGTCCGACGACGAGATACGGCACGCCGTCGGCCAGCTCCAGGGCTCCACCGTCCTCGGCCTGGAGGACACCGGCGCGCTGATGAACCGTATCGGCAAGAGCGAACTGTGCTGGGGCGAGCAGATGTCGGTCGACGACATGCTGACCCGAATAGCCTCGGTCACGCCGGACGAGGTCCGCGCGGTCGCCCGCGACATCCTGGGGCAGCGGCCCTCGCTGTCGGTCATCGGCCCGCTCAAGGACAGACAGGCCGCCCGGCTGCACGACACTGTCGCCTAGCGGGCCCAGCGGACCCGCTGGGCTCCCGACCCTCCACGATCGATCCCCGACCCTCCACGACCCCCGGTCCTCCCCGACCCCTCCGGTAAGGAAGCAAGGAAGATGAGCAAGCTGCGCGTGGCGGTCCTCGGCGCCAAGGGCCGGATCGGGTCCGAAGCGGTACGGGCCGTCGAGGCCGCCGACGACATGGAACTGGTGGCCGCACTCAGCCGGGACGACCGGCTGGAGACCCTCGCCGAGACCGGCGCCCAGGTCGCCGTCGAACTGACCACCCCGGCCTCGGTCATGGGCAACCTGGACTTCTGCGTACGCCACGGCATCCACGCGGTCGTCGGCACCACCGGCTGGACCGACGACCGCCTCGCACAGCTGACGGGCTGGCTCGAGCAGTTCCCGGAGACGGGTGTGCTCATCGCGCCGAACTTCTCCATCGGCGCCGTGCTGACCATGAAGTTCGCGCAGATCGCCGCCCCGTACTTCGAGTCCGTCGAGGTCGTCGAACTGCACCATCCCGACAAGGTGGACGCCCCCAGCGGCACCGCCACCCGCACCGCCCAGCTCATCGCCGAGGCCCGCCGCCGGGCCGGCAGCGCCCCCGCCCCGGACGCCACGGCCACCGCCCTGGACGGTGCCCGCGGCGCCGACGTGGACGGGGTGCCGGTGCACGCCGTCCGGCTGCGCGGCCTGCTCGCCCACCAGGAGGTCCTGCTCGGCGGCGAGGGCGAGACCCTCACCGTCCGCCACGACTCCCTGCACCACAGCAGCTTCATGCCGGGCATCCTGCTCGGCGCCCGCCGCGTGGTGACCACTCCCGGCCTGACCTTCGGCCTGGAACACTTCCTCGACCTGAACTGAGCACGAGCCGACCCATGCGCGCGAAGATCTCCTACGCCGTCACGGCCGCCGTCCTGGTCGTCTACTTCGTCCTGGTCGGCAGCCGCGGCGTGCTGCTCATCCAGGCCGGCACGCCCCTCACCGTCACCTTCGGCGTGGCGGTGCTCATCCTGCCGGTCATCGGCGTGTGGTTCCTGTGGAAGAACACCGAGTTCGTCCGCAACGCCAACCGCCTCGCCGCCGAACTCGACGCCCAGGGCGGACTGCCCGTGGACGAGCTGAAGCGCCTGCCCAGCGGCCGTATCGACCGGGACTCGGCCGACGAGGTCTTCGCCCGGCGCAGGGCCGAGACGGAGGACGCCCCCGACGACTGGCGCAGTTGGTTCCGGCTCGCCGTCGCCTACCACGACGCCCGCGACACCGCGCGTGCCCGCAAGGCGATGCAACGGGCGATCGCCCTGCACAAGGCCACCCCCTGACGCCGTGACAAAAGAGCCGGGGCCCGGTCCGCAGGTGCGGACCGGGCCCCGGCTCATGACGACATGAAGTCCGGCCCCGACGGGCAGGGTCAGTCCCGCCGGTACTCGTCGGCCCAGACCTCCACCGAGTCGGCCGCCCGGTCGAAGGCCGGGTCCCGTCCCAGGAAGTCCGCGTTGTGCGAGGTCAGCAGCGGAGGCAGGGTCTCCGTGGATCGCCCCCGCCGGGTCAGCAGCAGCGCCTGCCCCTGCACCGTCCGCGGCAGTCCCAGCCAGCGCACCGGCTGCTGCACCGTGCGCACCGTGACCACCTGGGCCCACGGCGTCGTACGGGTGCTGAACAGGCTCACCTGCCGCAGCCCCTGGGCACTCACCCACGTGCCCATGCGCAGCAGCCGCAGCGCCCAGACGATGACGACCAGTGCGAGGCCGAAGACCACGCCGGCCGACGACACCGGGGCCGTCGCGGCGATGATCACTGCCGCGAACAGCACGAACGAGGCGAGCAGCAGCAGTACGGCCGCCGCCCCCACGCGCCACGGCCCCGGACGGTACGGGCGCCGCCAGCGGTCGCGGTCGTCGTGCGGCAGTGCGACGTCGTCCGCCGTGTCGAAAGCGCGATCGGCCGTCAAGAAGGGCAGGGGCACGGCTGGTCCTCACTTGATCCATGCATGGGCTGTGCTCGGTGAGGCTACCGACCTGCATGCCCCCTCACCACCCTCGGGGGGCCCGGTCGGAGCCGGAGCCCCCGCCCCCCGGTGGTTCACCGCGCCCCATCCGGCGCGGGGCGTTGTCCGGTCCGGGCTCCGGATCAGCGTCCGTCGGACGCCTGTGACTGCTCGGTCCCCGTGGCCGACTGGTCGATGGACAGGGCGGGCATCCCGAGGATCAGGGACCCCACCAGACCGGCGACGATGCAGAGGCCCAGCAGCCAGCGCCCGGCCAGCTCACCGGCGGAAGCCCGCTCGCGCGGCGGGGGCGTGACATTACTGCGGAACCTGTCGGCAGTGGCAATGAAGGCGAACGGCACGGATTCCCGTCGACCGAACATCAGTGGTGCTTCTCCTGTCGAATCTCGAACGAATCACTCTCATCAACACAAACGAGCGACACGCTCAAAAAGTGCCCAGATGGGGAAATTCGTCGCGGCACGGTCCGTCTCCCCGCCGCGGCGGGCGCCCCGTAGAGTGGACGCCGACCTGCAGATGCGATGTGACGGGAAGTGCTCTCTTGACCTCCGCCGACGACCTCCAGCCGTCAACCCGTGATGGGCTCACCCTGCGGAGTGACGTCACCGTCGAGCTGGTGAAGTCCAGCGCCTCGGACTCGGACGTCCTGTTCGCCGCCCGTGTGTCGACCCTCGGCGAGCAGTCCATCGGGGAACTGCAGAAGGACCCGGAGCGCTCCAAGGGCCTGATCAACTACCTGATGCGGGATCGGCACGGCAGCCCGTTCGAGCACAACTCCCTGACGTTCCTCATCAGTGCGCCGATCTTCGTGTTCCGTGAGTTCATGCGCCACAGGGTCGGCTGGTCCTACAACGAGGAATCCGGGCGCTACCGCGAGTTGCAGCCCGTCTTCTACGTTCCCGACGCGTCCCGCAAGCTGGTCCAGGAGGGGCGCCCGGGCAAGTACGTCTTCGTCGAAGGCAGCCCGGCCCAGCACGAGGCCGTCCAGAGCGTGCTGGGCGACTCCTACCACCAGGCCTACGAGGCCTACCAGAAGCTGCTGGCCGAGGGTGTGGCCCGCGAGGTCGCCCGCGCGGTGCTCCCGGTCGGCCTGTACTCCTCGATGTACGCCACCTGCAACGCCCGCTCGCTGATGCACTTCCTCGGCCTGCGCACCCAGCACGAGATGGCGAAGGTCCCGTCCTTCCCGCAGCGGGAGATCGAGATGGTCGGCGAGAAGATGGAGGCCGAGTGGGCCCGGCTGATGCCGCTCACCCACGCCGCCTTCAACGCCAACGGGCGCGTGGCGCCGTAGCCCGTGCGGCCGGCACGGTTCGCGTGGCGCTCGCAGCTCCTCGTGTCCGCCGGTGACGGGCCTTGCTCGCAGGGCTGAGATCACGCAGGGGATATCAGTCCTGCGAGTTGTCCGTATTGCGGTATTCGCGGTAATTCATTTAGCCTGATCGAACGGGCCCGGCACTGCCTGAACCCCCGAGCAGGCAGTGCCGGGCTCCACCTTTGTCCTGTCTTGTCGCCTCCCCGAGGGCAGACCCCGACTCGAGCAGCGAGTAGCGTGTAACCCATGGCTCCGACCTCCACTCCGCAGACCCCCTTCGGGAGGGTCCTCACCGCCATGGTCACGCCCTTCACGGCGGACGGCGCACTCGACCTCGACGGCGCCCAGCGGCTCGCCACCCACCTGGTGGACGCAGGCAACGACGGCCTGATCATCAACGGCACCACCGGCGAGTCCCCCACCACCAGCGACGCGGAGAAAGCGGACCTCGTACGGGCGGTCCTGGAGGCGGTCGGAGACCGCGCCCACGTGGTGGCCGGGGTCGGCACCAACGACACCCGCCACAGCATCGAACTGGCCCGCACCGCGGAGCACATCGGCGCACACGGCCTGCTGGTCGTCACCCCGTACTACAACAAGCCCCCGCAGGAGGGCCTCTACCGGCACTTCACGGCCGTCGCCGACGCCGCCGAGCTGCCGGTCATGCTCTACGACATCCCCGGCCGCAGCGGGGTCCCGATCAACACCGAGACGCTCGTCCGCCTGGCCGAGCACCCGCGGATCGTCGCCAACAAGGACGCCAAGGGTGACCTCGGCCGCGCCAGCTGGGCCATCGCGCGCTCCCGCCTCGCCTGGTACTCCGGCGACGACATGCTGAACCTGCCGTTGCTCTCCGTGGGCGCGGTCGGCTTCGTCTCGGTCGTCGGCCACCTCGTCACCCCCGAGCTGCGCTCCCTGGTGGAGTCGTACATCTCGGGAGACGTCCAGAAGGCCACCGAGATCCACCAGAAGCTGCTCCCCGTCTACACGGGCATGTTCCGCACCCAGGGCGTGATGACCACCAAGGCGGCGCTCACCCTCCAGGGCCTGCCCGCAGGGCCCCTGCGGGCCCCCATGGCCGAGTGCACGCCGGAAGAGATCGAGCAGCTCAAGATCGATCTTGCCGCAGGCGGGGTACAGCTCTGACAACAGACTTCGCGCGACCGCTCGCGCAACCCGACTCCACAACTGAATAAGCGGCGGGCCACCGGTGCCCGCGCACCACCACGACAACTGCTTCTGCACGAACGTCATGCGCGCCACGTGCCCCACCGGTACGTGGCGCGTGTGGTGAGGAGAGTCTTTTGAGCCATCCGCATCCTGAACTCGGTCCGCCCCCGCCGCTTCCCGCGAGCGGGCTGCGCGTCACCCCGCTCGGCGGTCTCGGTGAGATCGGCCGCAACATGACGGTCTTCGAGTACGGCGGCCGCCTGCTCATCGTCGACTGCGGAGTGCTGTTCCCCGAGGAGGAACAGCCCGGGATCGACCTGATCCTGCCGGACTTCAGCTCCATCCGGGACCGCCTCGACGACATCGAGGGCATCGTCCTCACCCATGGTCACGAGGACCACATCGGCGGTGTTCCGTTCCTTCTCCGCGAGAAGCCGGACATCCCGCTGATCGGCTCCAAGCTGACCCTCGCCCTCATCGAGGCGAAGCTCCAGGAGCACCGCATCCGCCCCTACACCCTGGAGGTCGCCGAGGGGCACCGCGAGCGCATCGGCCCGTTCGACTGCGAGTTCGTCGCGGTCAACCACTCGATCCCCGACGCGCTCGCCGTGGCCATCCGCACCCCCGCCGGAATGGTGGTCCACACCGGCGACTTCAAGATGGACCAGCTTCCGCTGGACAACCGCCTCACGGACCTGCACGCCTTCGCCCGGCTCAGTGAGGAAGGCATCGACCTCCTCCTCTCCGACTCGACGAACGCCGAGGTCCCGGGCTTCGTCCCGCCCGAGCGCGAAATCTCCAACGTCCTCCGGCAGGTCTTCGCCGGCGCCCGCAAGCGGATCATCGTGGCCAGCTTCGCCAGCCACGTCCACCGCATCCAGCAGATCCTGGACGCGGCGCACGAGTACGGACGCAGGGTGGCCTTCGTCGGCCGCTCCATGGTCCGCAACATGGGCATCGCCCGCGATCTCGGCTACCTGAAGGTCCCACCGGGCCTGGTCGTCGACGTCAAGACGCTGGACGACCTGCCGGACAGCGAAGTGGTCCTGGTGTGCACGGGCTCGCAGGGCGAGCCCATGGCCGCCCTGTCCCGGATGGCCAACCGCGACCACCAGATCCGTATCGTCCAGGGCGACACGGTGATCCTCGCGTCGTCGCTCATCCCCGGCAACGAGAACGCGGTCTACCGGGTCATCAACGGCCTGACCCGCTGGGGCGCCAACGTCGTCCACAAGGGCAACGCCAAGGTGCACGTCTCGGGCCACGCCTCCGCCGGCGAGTTGCTGTACTTCTACAACATCTGCCGCCCGAAGAACCTGATGCCGGTGCACGGCGAATGGCGCCACCTGCGGGCCAACGCCGAGCTGGGCGCCCTGACGGGTGTCCCGCACGACCGCATCGTCATCGCGGAGGACGGGGTCGTCGTCGACCTGATCGACGGCAGGGCGAAGATCTCCGGCAAGGTCCAGGCCGGGTACGTCTACGTCGACGGCCTCTCCGTCGGCGATGTCGGCGAGCCCGCGCTGAAGGATCGCAAGATCCTCGGCGACGAGGGCATCATCTCGCTCTTCGTGGTGATCGACTCGTCCACCGGGAAGATCACCGGTGGCCCGTATGTCCAGGCCCGCGGCTCCGGGATCGAGGACTCCGCCTTCAGCGCCGTACTGCCGAAGATCACGGAAGTCCTGGAACGGTCGGCTCAGGACGGCGTCGTCGAACCGCACCAGATGCAGCAGCTGATCCGCCGCACGCTGGGCAAATGGGTCTCCGACACGTACCGGCGCCGGCCGATGATCCTTCCCGTGGTCGTGGAGGTCTGACGGTCCCGTAGGACAGCTCGTACGGGTGAACTGGGAGCGGGGCGGCCTCGATTTGCATCGAGCCGCCCCGCTCCAGTACGTTTACGGCTCACCCCGACCGGGAACCCGATCTCTTCGAGCATCGGAACCAGTCCCCGGAGGGGCGAGGAAATCCGACTCAGAATCTCTGATAAAGTCGGATCCGCCGGAAAGGGAAACGCGAAAAGCGCAGCCCCGGAAGGCGAAACCCCGAGGAAATCGGACCGGAAAGATCTGATAGAGTCGGAAACGCAAGACCGAAGGGAAGCGCCCGGAGGAAAACCCGCCAGGGTGAGTACAAAGGAAGCGTCCGTTCCTTGAGAACTCAACAGCGTGCCAAAAATCAACGCCAGATATGTTGATACCCCGTCTCCGGCCTCCGGCCGGGACGCGGTTCCTTTGAAACACACAGCGAGGACGCTGTGAACCGCCGGATCATTCCTCCGGCGGTTCCGCTCCCGTGGTGTCCCCGGAACGCCGGGAAGCATTCACGGAGAGTTTGATCCTGGCTCAGGACGAACGCTGGCGGCGTGCTTAACACATGCAAGTCGAACGATGAAGCCCCTCGGGGCGGATTAGTGGCGAACGGGTGAGTAACACGTGGGCAATCTGCCCTGCACTTCGGGACAAGCCCTGGAAACGGGGTCTAATACCGGATACCCGTTTCCGCAGGCATCTGCGGAAACGGAAAGCTCCGGCGGTGCAGGATGAGCCCGCGGCCTATCAGCTGGTTGGTGAGGTAACGGCTCACCAAGGCGACGACGGGTAGCCGGCCTGAGAGGGCGACCGGCCACACTGGGACTGAGACACGGCCCAGACTCCTACGGGAGGCAGCAGTGGGGAATATTGCACAATGGGCGCAAGCCTGATGCAGCGACGCCGCGTGAGGGACGACGGCCTTCGGGTTGTAAACCTCTTTCAGCAGGGAAGAAGCGCAAGTGACGGTACCTGCAGAAGAAGCGCCGGCTAACTACGTGCCAGCAGCCGCGGTAATACGTAGGGCGCGAGCGTTGTCCGGAATTATTGGGCGTAAAGAGCTCGTAGGCGGCCTGTCGCGTCAATTGTGAAAGCCCGGGGCTCAACCCCGGGTCTGCAGTCGATACGGGCAGGCTAGAGTTCGGTAGGGGAGATCGGAATTCCTGGTGTAGCGGTGAAATGCGCAGATATCAGGAGGAACACCGGTGGCGAAGGCGGATCTCTGGGCCGACACTGACGCTGAGGAGCGAAAGCGTGGGGAGCGAACAGGATTAGATACCCTGGTAGTCCACGCCGTAAACGGTGGGCACTAGGTGTGGGCGACATTCCACGTCGTCCGCGCCGCAGCTAACGCATTAAGTGCCCCGCCTGGGGAGTACGGCCGCAAGGCTAAAACTCAAAGGAATTGACGGGGGCCCGCACAAGCAGCGGAGCATGTGGCTTAATTCGACGCAACGCGAAGAACCTTACCAAGGCTTGACATACACCGGAAACACCTGGAGACAGGTGCCCCCTTGTGGTCGGTGTACAGGTGGTGCATGGCTGTCGTCAGCTCGTGTCGTGAGATGTTGGGTTAAGTCCCGCAACGAGCGCAACCCTTGTCCCGTGTTGCCAGCACGTCCCTTCGGGGGTGGTGGGGACTCACGGGAGACCGCCGGGGTCAACTCGGAGGAAGGTGGGGACGACGTCAAGTCATCATGCCCCTTATGTCTTGGGCTGCACACGTGCTACAATGGCCGGTACAATGAGCTGCGATACCGCGAGGTGGAGCGAATCTCAAAAAGCCGGTCTCAGTTCGGATTGGGGTCTGCAACTCGACCCCATGAAGTCGGAGTTGCTAGTAATCGCAGATCAGCATCGCTGCGGTGAATACGTTCCCGGGCCTTGTACACACCGCCCGTCACGTCACGAAAGTCGGTAACACCCGAAGCCGGTGGCCCAACCCCTTGCGGGAGGGAGCCGTCGAAGGTGGGACTGGCGATTGGGACGAAGTCGTAACAAGGTAGCCGTACCGGAAGGTGCGGCTGGATCACCTCCTTTCTAAGGAGCACTTCTCACCGGCCTCCGGGCCGGTCAGGGGCCAGTACACCGGCGTACGTCCGGTGCTGGTTGCTCATGGGTGGAACGTTGATTAGTCGGCACTCTTGATCGTCTTCTCCGTCCAGTACGGCCCGTCAGGGCATGGAACGCCGGGGGAAGCGGCAGGGGTGCCGGGCACGCTGTTGGGTGTCTGAGGGAACGAACCCTCAGTTGCCGGCCCCGGTACAGCACCGCCCCTGGCGGTGTGTGACGGGTGGTTGGTCGTTGTTTGAGAACTGCACAGTGGACGCGAGCATCTGTGGCCAAGTTTTTAAGGGCGCACGGTGGATGCCTTGGCACCAGGAACCGATGAAGGACGTGGGAGGCCACGATAGTCCCCGGGGAGCCGTCAACCAGGCTGTGATCCGGGGGTTTCCGAATGGGGAAACCCGGCAGTCGTCATGGGCTGTCACCCTTGCCTGAACACATAGGGCAAGCGGAGGGAACGCGGGGAAGTGAAACATCTCAGTACCCGCAGGAAGAGAAAACAACCGTGATTCCGGGAGTAGTGGCGAGCGAAACCGGACGAGGCCAAACCTACGACGTGTGAGACCCGGCAGGGGTTGCGTCGTGGGGGTTGTGGGATCTCTCTTCCACGGTCTGCCGGCCGTGGGACGAGTCAGAAACCGCTGAGGTAGACGAAGGACATGCGAAAGGTCCGGCGCAGAGGGTAAGACCCCCGTAGTCGAAACGTCAGCGGCTCGTTGGAGAGACACCCAAGTAGCACGGGGCCCGAGAAATCCCGTGTGAATCCGGCGGGACCACCCGTCAAGCCTAAATATTCCCTGGTGACCGATAGCGGACAGTACCGTGAGGGAATGGTGAAAAGTACCGCGGGAGCGGAGTGAAATAGTACCTGAAACCGTGTGCCTACAAGCCGTGGGAGCGTCGCGTCGAGTGCTTGCACTCGACGTCGTGACTGCGTGCCTTTTGAAGAATGAGCCTGCGAGTTTGCGGTGTGTTGCGAGGTTAACCCGGGTGGGGAAGCCGTAGCGAAAGCGAGTCCGAACAGGGCGCTTCAGTAGCACGCTCAAGACCCGAAGCGGAGTGATCTAGCCATGGGCAGGTTGAAGCGGAGGTAAGACTTCGTGGAGGACCGAACCCACCAGGGTTGAAAACCTGGGGGATGACCTGTGGTTAGGGGTGAAAGGCCAATCAAACTCCGTGATAGCTGGTTCTCCCCGAAATGCATTTAGGTGCAGCGTCGCGTGTTTCTTGCCGGAGGTAGAGCACTGGATAGGCGATGGGCCCTACCGGGTTACTGACCTTAGCCAAACTCCGAATGCCGGTAAGTGAGAGCGCGGCAGTGAGACCGTGGGGGATAAGCTCCATGGTCGAGAGGGAAACAGCCCAGAGCATCGACTAAGGCCCCCAAGCGTACGCTAAGTGGGAAAGGATGTGGAGTCGCACAGACAACCAGGAGGTTGGCTTAGAAGCAGCCATCCTTGAAAGAGTGCGTAATAGCTCACTGGTCTAGTGATTCCGCGCCGACAATGTAGCGGGGCTCAAGCGTACCGCCGAAGTCGTGTCATTGCGATATCAACCCCCAACGGGGATCGTGATGGGTAGGGGAGCGTCGTGTGCCGGGTGAAGCAGCCGCGGAAGCGAGTTGTGGACGGTTCACGAGTGAGAATGCAGGCATGAGTAGCGATACACACGTGAGAAACGTGTGCGCCGATTGACCAAGGGTTCCTGGGTCAAGCTGATCTGCCCAGGGTAAGTCGGGACCTAAGGCGAGGCCGACAGGCGTAGTCGATGGACAACCGGTTGATATTCCGGTACCCGCTGTGAAGCGCAAGACATCGAACCAGGCGATGCTAAGTCCGTGAAGCCGCCCCGATCTCTTCGGAGTTGAGGGGAGTGGTGGAGCCGACGGACCAGACCTGCAGTAGGTGAGTGATGGGGTGACGCAGGAAGGCAGTCCAGCCCGGGCGGTGGTTGTCCCGGGGTAAGGGTGTAGCCCGAGTGGTAGGCAAATCCGCCACTCATCCAGGGTGAGACCCGATGCCGAGCCGATTGTGGCGAAGTGGATGATCCTATGCTGTCGAGAAAAGCCTCTAGCGAGTTTCATGGCGGCCCGTACCCTAAACCGACTCAGGTGGTCAGGTAGAGAATACCGAGGCGTTCGGGTGAACTATGGTTAAGGAACTCGGCAAAATGCCCCCGTAACTTCGGGAGAAGGGGGGCCATCACCGGTGAGGGAACGTGCTTCCTGAGCTGGGGGTGGCCGCAGAGACCAGCGAGAAGCGACTGTTTACTAAAAACACAGGTCCGTGCGAAGCCGTAAGGCGAGGTATACGGACTGACGCCTGCCCGGTGCTGGAACGTTAAGGGGACCGGTCAGCTCCATTTCGGTGGGGCGAAGCTGAGAACTTAAGCGCCAGTAAACGGCGGTGGTAACTATAACCATCCTAAGGTAGCGAAATTCCTTGTCGGGTAAGTTCCGACCTGCACGAATGGCGTAACGACTTCTCGACTGTCTCAACCATAGGCCCGGTGAAATTGCACTACGAGTAAAGATGCTCGTTTCGCGCAGCAGGACGGAAAGACCCCGGGACCTTTACTACAGTTTGATATTGGTGTTCGGTTCGGCTTGTGTAGGATAGCTGGGAGACTGTGAGCCCGCCACGCCAGTGGTGGGGGAGTCGTCGTTGAAATACCAGTCTGGTCGTGCTGGATGTCTAACCTGGGTCCGTGATCCGGATCAGGGACAGTGTCTGATGGGTAGTTTAACTGGGGCGGTTGCCTCCTAAAGAGTAACGGAGGCGCCCAAAGGTTCCCTCAGCCTGGTTGGCAATCAGGTGGTGAGTGTAAGTGCACAAGGGAGCTTGACTGTGAGACCGACGGGTCGAGCAGGGACGAAAGTCGGGACTAGTGATCCGGCGGTGGCTTGTGGAAGCGCCGTCGCTCAACGGATAAAAGGTACCCCGGGGATAACAGGCTGATCTTCCCCAAGAGTCCATATCGACGGGATGGTTTGGCACCTCGATGTCGGCTCGTCGCATCCTGGGGCTGGAGTCGGTCCCAAGGGTTGGGCTGTTCGCCCATTAAAGCGGTACGCGAGCTGGGTTTAGAACGTCGTGAGACAGTTCGGTCCCTATCCGCTGCGCGCGCAGGAGTCTTGAGAAGGGCTGTCCCTAGTACGAGAGGACCGGGACGGACGAACCTCTGGTGTGCCAGTTGTCCTGCCAAGGGCATGGCTGGTTGGCTACGTTCGGGAGGGATAACCGCTGAAAGCATCTAAGCGGGAAGCCTGCTTCGAGATGAGGGCTCCCACCCACTTGATGGGGTAAGGCTCCCAGTAGACGACTGGGTTGATAGGCCGGATATGGAAGCGCCGTAAGGTGTGGAGTTGACCGGTACTAATAGGCCGAGGGCTTGTCCTCAGTTGCTCGCGTCCACTGTGTTGGTTCTGAAACCACGAACGACCCCATGCCGGGCCACGGCGTGGTGCGGTTGAGTGTTTCATAGTGTTTCGGTGGCCATAGCGTAGGGGAAACGCCCGGTTACATTCCGAACCCGGAAGCTAAGCCTTATAGCGCCGATGGTACTGCAGGGGGGACCCTGTGGGAGAGTAGGACGCCGCCGAACAAATTGTGACAGGGTTGGGTCCCGAACTTCGGTTCGGGGTCCAACCCTTTTTTGTTCTGCGTCACTTGAAGTTCACATTGCGCCACGAACATCCATCCCATGGGTACTGCTGCACTGCTCAGGGCCGCCGGCGTCGGAGTCGGTGACGAGGTGGTCGTGTCCGCCTTCGGGAACGTGGAAGTCGTCGAGGCTGTCACCCTTGCAGGCGCGTTGCCGGTGTTCGCCGAGATAGATCCGGTGACCTACTGCCTCGCGCCGGCTGCTGTGGAAGCCGCCATAACTCCGCGGACGGCAGCCGTTGTTGCCGTCCACCGCTTCGGCAGGCGGGCAGACATCGCCCGGTTGCACCTCCTCGGGCAGCGGCACGGCCTGCTGATACTGGAGCGTGGGGAGTCGGAGGGGCCGTACGAGGAGATCGCTCGGCGCAGGGAGCGGGCGGCCTATCTCGACGCGAAACTGCGGGGTGTTCGAACGCCCGACGGTGGTGACGGGCACACCTACCAGCAGTACGTCGTGCGAGTGCCCGGGAACGGCCGCCCGGACCGGGACGCTTTTGCACAAGCCGTACGAGCCAAGGGAGTCGAGTGCAGGGTGCCGGTGAAGACCCCCGTGCACCGGCTGCCCGGGTTCCGGCGGTGCGTGTCTCTGCCCGAGACCGAGCGGGCCGCCGACGAGACGCTGGCCCTGCCTGTGGACGCCGTGCTGACCAAGCGGGACATGCAGCGTGTCGCGTCGGCCTGCAACGCGCTGGGAGGGCTGCTCCAGCCGGCTCTCTGAACCGTGGTTGGGAGTACAGGGCCGGTCAGGGTATGATCTATTCCGTTGCCACCGCGGGACACCGCGAAGTGGTAGCAGGCCCCTATAGCTCAGTCGGCAGAGCGTCTCCATGGTAAGGAGAAGGTCAACGGTTCGATTCCGTTTGGGGGCTCCGACAGAAAGGCCCCGCCCAAAAGGGCGGGGCCTTTCTCATGCCCTGGTCCTCAGTCCTGGTGGAGGCCCGGGACGCGCATGGCGAGGATCGCCATGTCGTCGGAGGGGGCGTCGGAGGCGAAGCGTTCCACGGCGCGCATGATGCGGGCGGCGACCGCGCCCGCGGTCAGGCCCGTACAGGTCTTCAGGACCTCGGCGAGGCCGTCGTCGCCCAGCATGTTCAGGCCCTCACGGCGCTCGGTGACGCCGTCGGTGACGCACAGCAGGACGTCGCCCGGGTCGAGGGTGACCGTCTGCTCGTACAGGTCCAGGTCCTCGATGACACCGAGAAGGGGCTGCGGTTCGGCGGCGGGTTCCACGGTGCCGTCCTGGCGAAGGCGCAGCGGGAGGGGGTGGCCCGCACAGACCACCTTCAACTCCGCGCTGCCGTCCTCCTGCGGGCGCAGTTCGCCGTACAGGAGAGTGAGGAAGCGGCTGCGGGCGCCCTCGTCGAGGATGGCGGAGTTCAGGCGCTCGAGGACCGCCGGGCCGTTGAGGCCCTCGCGGGCCAGCAGTCTCAGGGCGTGCCGGGCCAGCCCGGTGACGGCTGCGGCGTTCGGGCCCGTACCGCAGACGTCGCCGATGGCGAAGCCGTAGGCGCCGTCGCTGATCGGGAACAGATCGTAGAAGTCGCCGCCGACCTCGTTGCCCTCGCCGGCCGCGCGGTAGATGACCTCGACCTCGACGCTGTCGATCACGGGGAGTTCCGGCGGCAGGAGGCTGCGCTGGAGGGACTGGCTGATGGCCGTGCGCTCGGAGTAGAGGCGGGCGTTGTCCAGGGCCAGGGCGGCCCTGCGGGAGAGGTCCTCGGCGAGTTCCAGGATCTCCTGCCGGAAGTGTTCGTCGGTCGGTTTGCCGAGCGTCAGCATGCCGATGACGCGGTTGCGGGCGACCAGGGGGAGGACCACCGTCTCGCCGCCCACCGCGGCGGCCGTGGTGAGGGTGGGACCGATGCCGGGGGCGACCTGGTTGCTCGGGCCGCCGCTCAGGCCGAGGCTGCGCATGGAGGTGCGCAGGGCCGCCTGGTGGGCCACCTCGCCGGGCGCCGGCCATACGCGGGCGCCGGGGGTGGGGACAGGGTCGGGCGGGGCCATCTTCGAGAGCAGGGACTTGATGCCGTCGATGAGTTCCTCGTCCTCGTGCAGGACGTAGGAGAGGTAGGGCTCGGAGGCCTGGTCGGCGATCGTGTAGACGGCGCACCAGGTGGCCAGGGTGGGGACGGTCATCTGGGCCATGAGAGCCAGGGTCTGGTCGCGGTCCAGGGTGCCGGCCAGCAGGTCGGAGGCTTCGACGAGGAAGCTCAGTGAGCCGCGGCGCAGTCGCTCCAACTCGCCCAGGCGGGCCGACTCGACGGCCAGGGCGATGCGGTCGGCGGCGAACTGGAGGCGCAGCGCCTCCTCGTTGGAGTATCTGCCGGCCCCCTCCGCAGCGACGCCGAGAGAGCCGGTGAGGCGGCCCTCGACCTTCAGCGGGACGGTGACGACCGAGCGCATGCCGGTGCCGTTGAGGAGGGGGACCGCGCCGGGCAGGGCGGTGAGGTCGTCGTGGACGGACGGCATCCGGGCGGAGCCGTAGCGGCCGGAGCCGGCCTCCACCGGGACACGGGCGAAGCGCTGTCGGGCGGAGGGCAGGCCGGTGGAGGCGCGTACCTCGAGTTCGGTCTCGTCGTCGGTGGCGAGCAGGAGGAAGGCGGAGTCGCCGTCGAGCATGTCGCGGGCGCGTTCCACCGTGCGTTGGAGGAGGCTGTCGAGGTCGTCGGGGGCGGGCGAGCCGATGAACACCTCGAAGGGGTCGGTGCTCTGACTCTCGGAGGTGTCGGAAACGGGGGCCCGCAACGGGGTCTGCAGGACGGCCCGTTCGTGGTCCCTGACGAGGAGGCACACGGTGGACGGGTCGCCGTCCGCGTCGCGGACGCGCAGGTGGGAGGCGTAGACGGGAGTCACTCGGCCCTGGGCGTCCCTTATGCCGTAGCTGCCTTCCCAGCGGGAGAGTTGGAGCGCCTCCGCGATGCCGGTGCCGGTGCCGGGAGTGTGGGGCCAGGCCGCGAGATCGGTGAGCGGCTTGCCGGTGACCTGGTCGGCCCGGTAGCCGA
This sequence comes from Streptomyces cathayae, assembly GCF_029760955.1. GTDB lineage: Bacteria > Actinomycetota > Actinomycetes > Streptomycetales > Streptomycetaceae > Streptomyces > Streptomyces cathayae. The sequence goes on along the minus strand of NZ_CP121682.1, from coordinate 2,185,739 downwards.
AGAGCTCTTCCGCGTCCTCGTTCCAGGAGGAGATGGCACCGGTCCGGTCGATCTGCACGACGGCGACGCGGACCCGGGTGTCGGCGATGGGCAGGAGGTCGGACGGCAGTGCCGGACCGGCCGTGCGGGTGCCCACCGGGCGCTCGGGAACGTCGAGTTGGAACCAGACGGTCTTGTAGGTGGGGCTGTACTCCACGCCCCAGCGGTCGGCCAGGGCCGCGCAGAGCTGGAGGCCGCGTCCGCCCTCGCGGTCGGGGCTGCCCATGGTGGCGGCCGAGCCCTGGAGCGGTACTTCGCGTTCCGGGTAACGGTCGGCCACCTCGATCCGTACGCCGTCGTCGCTGCGCAGGCACAGGAGGTCGGCGGAGGTACCGGCGTGGACCACGGCGTTGGTGACGAGCTCACTGGTGAGGACCACGGCGTCGTCGATGATGTCGGCGAACCCCCACCCCTGGAGGGTGTCGCGGACGAAGGCGCGGGCACTCGCGACCGAGCGCCCGACGGGCTCGAAACTGGCGGCCGCGCGCGCGGTGATCACAGAACTCCTCGGCCGGTTCTCTGCGGGCATGGCTCCATGGCCGACCGGTTCGTCCCGCTGGTGCGGCAGGCCGTTCGTCTGCCGTGGGTCCGGGGGCTGGTCCCCCGGGATCAGTCCGGTGGTCATGTGTGCGGCCGCCCTCCGATGCCCGCTCGACTCCGTGCCGGCCATCGCCCGGGCCGGACGGACCGGCGTGGCTGGACAGCCGCATGCAAGGTTACTTACCTTCGCGGTCCGAGCGGATGCCGGTCTGCGGTGTTTCCGTCCGGAGGTGTCCGGGGCCCGGAAGCCGTACGGACGATGTGCGAAGCTGCCGAACAGTTATCGCCTGGTTCAGTGGGGGTGAAACACTGGGCAGGCTTGTTGTTGCGAAGGTCAGGACAGGCGGAGTGTCTTCCGTGCCGGGCGGGCAGCGGCCTCGGATGGCACCCCGGTCGTCCGGGCAGGTATCGCGGTAGTACAAGAACATGCACGAGTCAGCAGAGTAAACAGTAGAAACAGTTTCCACGGGTGCGCCGTGCGGTGGTGCCCGAACACGAGCAGTAACGGTCGACCCCTGCGGGAGGGACACAGTGGAGTCTGGCGCAGCGACGCGGGGCACGGACACGCGCGCGAAGGGCGGACGGTCCCTGAGTGGGCAGGGCAGGGCGCGGGGCGGGACCACCGAGGTGGACTCGGCGGCCCTGAACCGTTTGATGGTGGCCCTGCTGGCGATGCGGGACGGCAACTTCCGCAAGCGGCTCACGGTGTCCGGTGACGGCCCGATGTCGGAGATCGCCGCGGTCTTCAACGAGGTGGCCGACCGCAATCTTCATCTGACGGGTGAGCTGGCGCGGGTACGGCGCATGGTGGGGCGTGAGGGGAAGCTCACCGAGCGCCTGGAGACGGGGCCCTGCGAGGGTTCCTGGTCGACCGCGATCGACAACTCGAACGCGCTGGTGGACGACCTGGCACGGCCCGTTTCCGAGGTCAGCCGGGTGCTGTCGGCGGTGGCCGAGGGTGATCTGTCGCCGCGGATGGAGCTGCGGACGCAGGTCACCGACGGATCGGGGCAGCCGCTGCGCGGAGAGTTCCTGAAGGTCGGCCGTACCGTCAACAATCTGGTCGACCAGCTGTCGAGTTTCACCGACGAGGTCACGCGTGTGGCCAGCGAGGTCGGTACCGAGGGCAAGCTGGGCGGTCAAGCCCGGGTGCGCGGTATGTCCGGTTCGTGGAAGGACCTCACGGACTCGGTCAACACCATGGCGGAGCGGCTGACGGCGCAGGTGCGCGACATCGCGCTGGTGACGACGGCGGTGGCCCGCGGCGACCTGTCGCGCAAGGTCACCGTGCATGTCGAAGGCGAGATGCTGGAGCTGAAGAACACCGTCAACACGATGGTGGACCAGCTCTCGGCGTTCTCCTCCGAGGTGACGCGTGTCGCACGCGAGGTGGGCACTGAGGGCGCGCTGGGCGGGCAGGCGCAGGTGCCCGGGGTGGACGGCGTGTGGAAGGAGCTCACCGATTCGGTGAACACCATGGCCGGGAACCTGACGGCCCAGGTGCGCGGGATCGCGGAGGTGACGACCGCCGTCGCCAACGGTGACCTGTCGCGGAAGGTGACCGTACCGGCGCGCGGCGAGGTCGCCCAGCTCGCCGAGACGATCAACCAGATGACCGAGACGCTGCGGATCTTCGCCGACGAGGTGACCCGGGTCGCCAACGAGGTCGGGGCCGAGGGGCAGCTGGGCGGCCAGGCGAACGTGCCGGGGGCCGCCGGTACCTGGAAGGACCTGACGGATTCCGTCAACACCGTGTTCCGGAACCTGACCACTCAGGTGAGGGACATCGCCGCGGTGACGACGGCGGTGGCCAACGGCGACCTGTCGCAGAAGGTCACCGTGGACGTGGCCGGCGAGATGCTGGAGCTGAAGAACACCGTCAACACGATGGTGGACCAGCTGTCCTCCTTCGGTGCCGAGGTCACGCGGGTGGCGCGCGAGGTCGGTGTCGAGGGTGAGCTGGGTGGGCAGGCGCAGGTGCCGGGGGCGGCGGGTACCTGGAAGGACCTGACGGACTCCGTCAACACCGCGTTCCGCAACCTCACCGGTCAGGTGAGGAACATCGCCCAGGTGACGACGGCGGTGGCCAACGGCGACCTGTCGCAGAAGGTCACCGTCGACGTCTCCGGCGAGATGCTCCAGTTGAAGAACACCGTCAACACGATGGTGGATCAGCTGTCGAGCTTCGCCGACCAGGTCACGCGCATGGCCCGGGACGTGGGCACGGAGGGCCGACTGGGCGGTCAGGCCCGGGTGGACGGCGTGTCGGGCACCTGGAAGGAACTCACCGACTCCGTCAACTCGATGGCGTCCAATCTGACCGGCCAGGTGCGCAACATCGCCCAGGTCACGACGGCGGTGGCCCGGGGTGACCTGTCGCAGAAGATCACGGTGGACGCGCGCGGCGAGATCCTGGAGCTGAAGAACACCGTCAACACGATGGTGGACCAGCTGTCGTCGTTCGCCGACCAGGTCACGCGGGTGGCCCGTGAGGTGGGGACGGAGGGCCGTCTGGGGGGTCAGGCGCAGGTGCCCGGGGTCGCCGGGGTGTGGCGCGACCTCACCGACTCCGTGAACGGCATGGCCGGCAATCTCACCGCGCAGGTACGCAACATCGCCCAGGTGGCGACGGCGGTGGCCCGGGGTGACCTGTCGCAGAAGATCACGGTGGACGCGCGCGGCGAGATCCTGGAGCTGAAGAACACCCTGAACACGATGGTGGATCAGCTGTCGTCGTTCGCCGAGGAGGTCACGCGGGTGGCGCGTGAGGTGGGGACGGAGGGCATCCTCGGCGGTCAGGCCGAGGTACAGGGCGTCTCCGGCACCTGGAAGGACCTCACCCAGTCGGTGAACGGCATGGCGAACAACCTGACCCTCCAGGTGCGCAACATCGCCGAGGTCACCACGGCGGTGGCCCGGGGCGATCTGTCGAAGAAGATCACCGTCGACGCCAAGGGCGAGATCCTCGAGCTCGTCACCACCGTCAACACGATGGTGGATCAGCTGTCGTCGTTCGCCGAGCAGGTGACCAGGGTGGCGCGTGAGGTGGGCACCGAGGGCATCCTGGGCGGCCAGGCCCACGTGCCCGGGGTCACGGGCATCTGGAAGGACCTGAGCGACAACGTCAACCTGATGGCCAAGAACCTCACCACCCAGGTGCGGAACATCTCCGAGGTCTCCGCCGCGGTCGCCAACGGTGACCTGACGCGGCAGGTCACCATCGAGGCGCGCGGGGAGCTGGCGCAGCTCGCCGACACCATCAACATCATGGTGCGGACGCTGAGTTCGTTCGCCGAGCAGGTCACCAAGGTGGCCCGCGAGGTGGGTACGGACGGCATCCTCGGCGGTCAGGCGCACGTACCGGGGGTGGCCGGTACGTGGAAGGACCTCACCGAGTCCGTGAACCGGATGGCGTCCAATCTGACCGGCCAGGTACGCAACATCGCCATGGTGACCACGGCCATCGCCAAGGGTGACCTGACGAAGAAGATCGACATCGACGCGCGGGGCGAGATCCTGGAGCTGAAGACCACCATCAACACGATGGTGGACCAGCTGTCCTCGTTCGCCGAGGAGGTCACGCGGGTGGCCCGCGAGGTGGGTACCGAGGGCCAGCTCGGCGGCCAGGCACGCGTGCGGGACGTCGACGGCACCTGGCGGGACCTGACCGAGTCGGTGAACGAGATGGCCGGGAACCTGACCCGGCAGGTGCGTGCCATCGCGCGCGTGGCGACCGCGGTGACCCGCGGCGACCTGAACCTGAAGATCGACGTGGACGCGTCCGGGGAGATCCAGGAACTCCAGGACTACATCAACAAGATGATCGCCAACCTGCGCGACACCACGATCGCCAACAAGGAGCAGGACTGGCTGAAGGGCAATCTGGCCCGCATCTCCGCGCTGATGCAGGGCCGCCGGGACCTGGAGGACGTGGCCTCGCTGATCATGAGCGAGCTGACGCCCGTGGTCTCCGCGCAGCACGGCGCGTTCTTCCTCTCGATGCCGCTGGTCGACGGGGAGGACGTGAGCGTCGCCGAGGACGACCAGTACGAGCTGCGCATGCTCGGTTCGTACGGCTACTCGCTGGGCTCCATGCCGACGTCGTTCCGGCCCGGTGAGGGGCTCATCGGGACGGCCGCCATGGAGAAGCGCACGATCCTGGTGGCGGACGCGCCCAGCGGCTACCTGAAGATCTCCTCGGGGCTCGGGGAGGCGCCGCCGGCCCAGGTGATCGTGCTTCCGGTGCTGTTCGAGGGGACCGTGCTGGGCGTCATCGAACTGGCCTCCTTCACGCCGTTCACGCACATCCAGAAGGACTTCCTGAACCAGATCGCCGAGATGATCGCGACGAGCGTCAACACCATCTCGGTGAACACCAAGACGGAGCTGCTGCTGACCCAGTCGCAGGAGCTGACCGAACAACTCCGTGAGCGCTCCGCTGAGTTGGAGCAGCGGCAGAAGGCGCTGCAGGCGTCCAACGCCGAACTGGAGGAGAAGGCCGAACTGCTGGCGCGGCAGAACCGCGACATCGAGGTGAAGAACACCGAGATCGAGGAGGCGCGGCAGGTCCTGGAGGAGCGCGCCGAGCAACTCGCGGTCTCCATGCGCTACAAGAGCGAGTTCCTGGCCAACATGTCGCACGAGCTGCGGACGCCGCTCAACTCCCTGCTGATCCTGGCCAAGCTGCTCGCCGACAACGCCGAGGGGAACCTCTCCCCGAAGCAGGTCGAGTTCGCCGAGACCATCCACGGCGCGGGCTCCGACCTGCTGCAGCTGATCAACGACATCCTCGACCTGTCGAAGGTCGAGGCGGGCAAGATGGACGTCTCCCCGACGCGTATCGCGCTCGTCCAGCTCGTGGACTACGTGGAGGCCACCTTCCGGCCGCTGACCGCGGAGAAGGGCCTGGACCTGTCGGTCAGGGTCTCCCCGGAGCTGCCGGCCACGCTGCACACCGACGAGCAGCGGCTGCTCCAGGTGCTGCGCAACCTGCTGTCGAACGCGGTGAAGTTCACCGACTCCGGGTCGGTCGAGCTGGTCATCCGGCCCGCCCGGGACGACGTTCCGCAGGCCATCCGGGAGCAGTTGCTGGAGGCCGGTTCGCTGACCGACCCGGACGCCGACCTGATCGCGTTCTCGGTGTCCGACACGGGCATCGGGATCGCCGCCAGCAAGATGCGGGTGATCTTCGAGGCGTTCAAGCAGGCGGACGGCACGACCAGCCGCAAGTACGGCGGTACGGGGCTAGGGCTGTCCATCTCGAGGGAGATCGCGCAACTGCTCGGCGGTGAGATCCACGCACAGAGCGAGCCGGGCCGCGGCTCGACGTTCACGCTGTATCTCCCGCTGTACCCCAGCGAGTTGCCTCCGCACGGTTACCAGCAGACCATGCCGACGCTGGAGAGCGGCGGTCCGGCGGTGTCTGCCGCCCCCGCGGTCGTGGCACCGGCCGAGGTGACGTCGTACCGGGAGATCCAGAACGGTCCGGCCGCGCTGTTCCGGCGGCGCCGCAGGCCGCTGCCCCAGTTGGAGCGGAGGCCCGAGCCGCAGGCCGCCGAGCAGGGGACCGACACGGAGCAGGGGCTGGAGCCGGCGGCCCGGTCGCACCGCGGTATCCGGTTCGGCGGGCAGAAGGTGCTCATCGTCGACGACGACATCCGCAACGTGTTCGCGCTGACCAGCGTCCTGGAGCAGCACGGCCTTTCCGTGCTGTACGCGGAGAACGGCCGCGAGGGCATCGAGGTGCTGGAGCAGCACGACGACGTGGCGGTCGTCCTGATGGACATCATGATGCCCGAGATGGACGGTTACGCGACGACGACGGCGATCCGTCGGATGCCGCAGTTCGCGGGGCTCCCGATCATCGCGCTCACCGCGAAGGCGATGAAGGGCGACCGGGAGAAGGCGATCGAGTCGGGAGCCTCCGACTACGTGACGAAGCCCGTCGACCCCGATCACCTGCTGTCGGTGATGCAGGAATGGATGAGGGGAGTGGGGGACATGAGGGGCACGAAGGGGCCCGAGGAGGCATGAGGGGCATGAGGCGGGCCTGAGGGCGACACCACGGGAAAGGGGGGCGCGTGGGCGGCGCCCTCCCGGCGTGCGATGGTGGTGGAAGGCTACGCCGCGCACGGGGAACCGTTGTCGTGGTGTGCGCGAAGTTGTGTAGGAGTACGTGATCCGGGGAACCTTCTGGTCTCCTGCCGCGTTTCCGCTACGTACACAGTGACATCACGGTGACAGGGTGTGGCGACAGGCGGGGTGCGGCTACGATGACCGGCACGAGGACGGGCGGCGCAAGGGAGTCGTCCCCTGGGGCGGCACCCGTCGGTGCCCATCCAGGTCCTGCGGACAGGGGAGGCCCCAAGCCGGGGCGAGGAGGGCGGGCCATGGTGCAGAAGGCCAAGATCCTCCTGGTCGATGACCGGCCGGAGAATCTGCTGGCGCTGGAGGCGATCCTCTCGGCGCTCGATCAGACGCTGGTACGGGCATCGTCCGGGGAAGAAGCGCTCAAGGCACTGCTCACGGATGACTTCGCGGTCATCCTGCTGGATGTCCAGATGCCGGGCATGGACGGTTTCGAGACCGCGGCGCACATCAAGCGGCGGGAGCGGACCCGGGACATCCCGATCATCTTCCTCACCGCGATCAACCACGGCCCGCACCACACCTTCCGCGGCTACGCGGCAGGTGCGGTCGACTACATCTCCAAGCCGTTCGACCCGTGGGTGCTGCGTGCGAAGGTCTCGGTCTTCGTCGACCTTTACATGAAGAACTGCCAGCTGAGGGAGCAGGCGGGGCTGTTGCGGCTCCAGTTGGAGGGCGACGAGAAGGAGGCCGGGGAGCAGAAGGAGCCCGTCGGTCTGCTCGCCGAACTCTCCGCGCGGCTCGCGGCTGTCGAGGAACAGGCCGAGGCCCTGACCAAGCAGCTCAACGACGAATCCACCGACGCGGCCGCGGTGGCCACGGCGGCCCACCTGGAGCGCAAGCTCACGGGGTTGCGGCGCGCGTTGGACGCGCTGGAGCCGGGCACGGGCCCCGTGTCGCCGTTGCCGTCGCAGAACTGACCAGCAGGGTACGGCTCTTGCCGCTCACCCGGTGCGGTCCCGGGGTGAGGCGGCGTCAGTTCGGCGCCTTTGTCGAAGCGACACGAACGGGTGAAGCATCTGGCACGCGTGTCCACAGGCGTCTCCACCGGTAACCTCACCCCCATGGCCTCACGTCCCTCCGCCGCCAAGAAGCCACCCGCGAAGAAGGCGGCTGCTTCCGCGAAGGCTCCGGCGAAGAAGGCCGCTGCCAAGAAGCCGCCCGCGAAGAAGACCACGGCCAGGAAAGCCCCCGCGGCCAGGAAAGCCCCCGCGGCCAAGAAGGCCGCGGTGAAGAAGCCCGCGCCCAAACCGGCTCCCAGCCCGACGGGCGGCGTTTACCGCCTGGTGCGCGCCCTGTGGCTCGGCCTGGCACATGCCGTCGGGGCGGTCTTCCGCGGCATAGGACAGGGCGCGAGGAACCTCGACCCCGCCCACCGCAAGGACGGCCTCGCGCTGCTGCTGCTCGGCATCGGCCTCGTCGTCGCCGCGGGCACCTGGGCCGACCTCGAGGGGCCCGTGGGCGACCTCGTGGAGATCCTGGTCACCGGTGCCTTCGGCCGGCTCGACCTGCTGGTGCCGATCCTGGTCGGGGTCGTCGCCGTGCGCCTCATCCGGCACCCGGAGAAGCCGGAGGCCAACGGCCGCATCGTCATCGGCCTGTCGGCCCTCCTCATCGGGGTGCTCGGCCAGATCCACATCGCCTGCGGTTCGCCCGCCCGCGACGGCATGCACGCCGTACGGGACGCCGGCGGGCTCATCGGCTGGGGCGCGGCCACGCCACTGTCGTACACCGTGACCGATGTGCTCGCCGTGCCCCTGCTGGTGCTGCTCACCGTCTTCGGTCTGCTGGTCGTCACGGCCACCCCGGTCAACGCCGTCCCGCAGCGGCTGCGGTTGCTCGGCACCAGGCTGGGGCTCGTCCACGACCGGACACCGGAGGAACACGGCGAGCACGGCGAGTACGGCGATGACGACGCGCGCTACGAGGAGCAGTGGCGCGAGGCGTTGCCCGCGAGCCGCCGCGGCCGCGGTCGGGCGTCCCAGGGGCACGAACCCGGCATCCCCGACAGCGCGGAGCAGGAAGCGCTCTCCCGGCGGCGCTCCCGCCCGCGCCGGTCCGCGGTGCCGCAGCCCGACACGAACCGGCCGATGGACGCCGTGGACGTGGCCGCCGCTGCCGCCGCCGCGCTCGACGGTGCGGTGCTGCACGGGATGCCGCCCTCACCGATCGTCGCCGACCTCACCCAGGGCGTACGCGTGGGGGACCGCGAGCCGACCACGCCGAGACCGGTCCCGGCCGCCCGTCCCCGGCAGGAGAGGCCGAGGGAGGACGAGCCGGAGCCGGAGAGGCCCAGGGCGGGCATCCTGGACATGACGAAGGCGCCGCCCGCCGAACCCCGGGACCTGCCCGCCCGCGCGGAGCAGCTCCAGCTCTCCGGTGACATCACCTACTCGCTGCCCTCCCTCGCCCTGCTCCAGCGCGGCGGCCCGGGCAAGGCGCGCAGCGCGGCCAACGACGTCATCGTCGACGCTCTGCGGAAGGTCTTCACCGAGTTCAAGGTGGACGCCGACGTCACCGGCTTCACCCGCGGCCCGACCGTCACCCGCTATGTGGTGGAGCTCGGACCGGCCGTCAAGGTCGAGCGGGTGACCGCGCTGACGAAGAACATCGCGTACGCCGTCGCCAGCCCCGACGTACGCATCATCAGCCCCATTCCCGGCAAGTCCGCCGTCGGCATCGAGATCCCGAACACCGACCGGGAGATGGTCAACCTCGGCGACGTACTGCGGCTCGCGGAGTCCGCCGAGGACGACGACCCGATGCTGGTCGCTTTCGGCAAGGACGTCGAGGGCGGCTACGTCATGCACTCGCTGGCGAAGATGCCGCACATCCTGGTCGCCGGCGCCACCGGCTCCGGCAAGTCGTCCTGCATCAACTGTCTGATCACGTCGGTGATGATGCGGGCGACGCCGGAGGACGTCCGGATGATCCTGGTCGACCCCAAGCGCGTGGAGCTCACCGCCTACGAGGGCATCCCGCACCTGATCACACCGATCATCACCAACCCCAAGCGGGCCGCCGAGGCGCTCCAGTGGGTCGTCCGCGAGATGGACCTGCGCTACGACGACCTGGCCGCCTACGGGTACCGGCACATCGACGACTTCAACCGCGCGGTGCGCGCCGGCAAGGTCAAGCCGCCGGAGGGCAGCGAGCGCGAGCTCCAGCCGTACCCGTATCTGCTGGTGATCGTGGACGAGCTGGCCGACCTGATGATGGTCGCCCCGCGCGACGTCGAGGACGCCATCGTGCGCATCACGCAGCTCGCGCGGGCGGCCGGTATCCACCTGGTGCTCGCCACCCAGCGGCCCTCGGTCGACGTCGTCACCGGTCTGATCAAGGCCAATGTGCCCTCCCGGCTCGCGTTCGCCACCTCGTCCCTCGCGGACTCGCGGGTCATCCTCGACCAGGCCGGCGCCGAGAAGCTGATCGGCAAGGGCGACGGACTCTTCCTGCCGATGGGGGCGAGCAAACCCACCCGTATGCAGGGCGCGTTCGTGACCGAGGAAGAGATCGCCGGTGTCGTCCAGCACTGCAAGGACCAGATGACGCCCGTCTTCCGGGAGGACGTCGTCGTCGGGACCAAGCAGAAGAAGGAGATCGACGAGGACATCGGCGACGACCTCGACCTGCTGTGCCAGGCGGCCGAACTGGTCGTCTCCACCCAGTTCGGGTCGACGTCCATGCTCCAGCGCAAGCTGCGCGTGGGCTTCGCGAAGGCCGGCCGGCTCATGGACCTCATGGAGTCCCGGAACATCGTCGGGCCGAGCGAGGGTTCGAAGGCGCGTGACGTTCTGGTGAAGGCCGACGAGCTGGATGGAGTGCTCGCGCTGATCCGGGGGGAGTCTGAAGGGTAGGAGGGACGCGGCCGTTGCTCCGCAGCAGTCGGACGGCGGATCGTGACCCACCCGTGAGGGATCACCGCGCAACCGTTTCCCTTCGACGTACGTCAACGTGAGGGAAGTGTCAGAACGCAGGTCCACCATCGGTGTGTCGGGCCATTCCGATGGCGTACAAAGTACTACCGCCCGGTTGCCCCACCCTTTTGTCATCCCCCTAGACTGAACCTCCAGCACAGGCGGCTACACGCTCGAAAGGCGCCCCCGTGTCCATCGGCAACTCTCCTGAAGACGAGCGTCCGTTCGAAGACGTATCCGAGGAAGCCCGCCCCTCCGTCGGCCGTGCGCTGCAGCAGGCACGCATCGCCGCCGGCCTCACCGTCGACGACGTCACCACCGCCACCCGGGTCCGTATCGCCATCGTGCGCGCCATCGAGGCGGACGACTTCGAGCTCTGCGGCGGTGACGTCTACGCGCGCGGGCACCTCCGAACCCTGGCCAGGGCCGTGCAGCTCGACCCCGCCCCGCTGATCGCCCAGTACGAGGCCGAGCACGGAGGCCGCCCGGCCCCCACCCCGGCCGCACCCCTGTTCGAGGCGGAACGCATCCGCCCGGAGCGGCGCGGACCCAACTGGACCGCAGCCATGGTCGCCGCGATCGTCGTCGTGGTCGGCTTCGTCGGATTCACCATGGTCAAGGGCGGTGACGACGGCGGCCAGGAGAACGTCGCCGACGGCGCCACCCCCAGCACGTCCGCCCCGTCCACCCCCAAGTCCAAGAAGCCCGCCGTCCCCGAGCCGGAACCCTCGGACAGCGCCATCGCGGCCGCGCCGCAGGACAAGGTGACCGTCATGGTGAGCGCCCCCGACGGGCGCAGCTGGATCTCCGCCAAGGATCACAGCGGCCGGCTGCTCTTCGACGGGCTGCTCAAGCAGGGCGACTCCAAGACCTTCCAGGACAGCACGAAGATCAACCTGGTGCTCGGTGACGCCGGCGCGATCGACCTCTTCGTCAACGGCAAGAAGATCGAGGACGACTGGCAGCCGGGGGCCGTGGAGCGCCTCACGTACACGAAGGGCGACCCGCAGGCCGGATAGCGGGATGCGGGTGATGTCTCGCCGGCGGGGCCGTCCCGGACGGGTCGGCCCCCCTCGGCGAACCCCGTCGATGGGGGGTGCCGGCGGGACGAAGTAGTCTTGAGCCCATGCCTGAACGCCGCACCGTCGCACTCGTCACCCTTGGCTGCGCCCGTAACGAGGTGGACTCGGAGGAGCTCGCAGGCCGTTTGGAGGCGGACGGCTGGCAGCTCGTGGAGGACGCCGGAGAAGCGGACGTCGCCGTCGTGAACACCTGCGGCTTCGTCGAAGCCGCCAAGAAGGACTCCGTCGACGCCCTCCTGGAGGCCAACGACCTCAAGGGTCACGGAAGAACGCAGGCCGTGGTGGCGGTGGGCTGCATGGCCGAGCGGTACGGCAAGGAACTGGCCGAGGCGCTCCCCGAGGCCGACGGCGTGCTCGGCTTCGACGACTACACCGACATCTCGGACCGCCTCCAGACCATCCTGAACGGCGGCATCCACGCCTCCCACACCCCCCGTGACCGGCGCAAGCTGCTGCCGATCAGCCCCGCCGAGCGCCAGGAGTCCGCCACATCCGTGGCCCTCCCGGGGCACGGCCCGGTGGACCTCCCCGACGGCCTCGCCCCGGCCTCCGGACCCCGCGCGCCCCTGCGGCGCCGGCTGGACGGCACCCCGGTCGCCTCGGTGAAGCTCGCCTCCGGCTGCGACCGGCGCTGCTCCTTCTGCGCCATCCCGTCCTTCCGCGGCTCCTTCATCTCGCGCCGCCCCAGCGATGTGCTGAACGAGACGCGGTGGCTGGCCGAGCAGGGGGTGAAGGAGATCATGCTGGTCTCCGAGAACAACACCTCCTACGGCAAGGACCTCGGGGACATCCGCCTTCTGGAGTCCCTGCTGCCCGAACTCGCCGAGGTCGACGGCATCGAGCGGGTCCGCGTCAGCTACCTCCAGCCCGCCGAGATGCGCCCCGGCCTGATCGACGTACTGACCTCCACACCGGGGGTCGTCCCGTACTTCGACCTGTCCTTCCAGCACTCCGCGCCCGGTGTGCTGCGCGCGATGCGCCGCTTCGGCGACACCGACCGCTTCCTGGAGCTCCTCGACACCATCCGGGGCAAGGCGCCCGAGGCCGGTGTGCGCTCCAACTTCATCGTCGGCTTCCCCGGCGAGTCCGAGGCCGACCTCGCCGAGCTGGAGCGGTTCCTGAACCATGCCCGGCTGGACGCCATCGGCGTCTTCGGCTACTCCGACGAGGAGGGCACCGAGGCGGCGACGTACGAGCACAAGCTGGACCAGGACGTCGTCGCCGAGCGGCTGGCACATGTCTCCCGGATGGCCGAGGAACTCGTCTCGCAGCGTGCCGAGGAGCGGGTCGGCGAGACCGTGCACGTGCTGGTGGAGTCCGTCGACGAGGAGGAGGGCGTGTACGGGCGCGCGGCGCACCAGGCCCCCGAGACGGACGGTCAGGTGCTGCTCACGAGCGGCACGGGTCTGCGTCCGGGCCGTATGGTCGAGGCGAAGGTCGTCGGCACGGAGGGTGTCGACCTGGTGGCCGAGCCGCTCTTCCAGGGTTCGCCCGCGTTGAGTCAGGAGGCTGGCAGATGACGGGTGTCCCGGCATCCGCGGCGGGAGGCCCCTCCGGCGCGAGGAGGGCGTCGGCGAGTCCGGCGGGCCGCCCGAGGGCCGGTGGGACCGCGGGCGGTGACGCCTCCCGGACCTCGGTTTCCGGCGGCATGACCGACCGGGTCCCCGGCAGCAGCGGCAACGGCCGTGGCGGTGACGACCGTGACCGTGACGGGCAGTCGGCGCGGGGCGGGAAGATCACGGCGGCGGCCGTGAACCAGGCCAGCGTCTGGAACGTCGCCAACCTGCTCACCATGCTCCGGCTGGTGCTCGTACCGGCATTCGTCGCCCTCATGCTCGCCGACGGCGGATACGACCCGGCCTGGCGGGCGTTCGCGTGGGCGGCCTTCGCCGTCGCCATGATCACCGACCTGTTCGACGGTCATCTGGCGCGCACCTACGACCTCGTCACCGACTTCGGCAAGATCGCCGACCCCATCGCCGACAAGGCGATCATGGGAGCGGCGCTGATCTGTCTCTCCTCGCTGGGCGACCTCCCCTGGTGGGTCACCGGTGTCATCCTCGGCCGGGAACTCGGCGTCACGCTGCTGCGTTTTCTGGTCATCCGCCACGGTGTGATCCCGGCAAGTCGCGGGGGCAAGCTCAAGACCCTCACCCAGGGCGTGGCCGTCGGCATGTACGTGCTGGCGTTGACCGGGTGGCTGGCCACCCTGCGGTTCTGGGTGATGGCGGCGGCCGTTGTGCTCACGGTCGTGACCGGACTCGACTACGTGAGACAGGCCATGGTGCTGCGCAGGAAGGGAATCATAGAGCGCGAAGCGGCGTTGAAAGAGCCGGAAGCTTGAGTTCCCGGGCCGCCGAAGCAGTGCGACTGCTCACCGTCAAGGGTGAGACGCTCGCCGTCGCCGAGTCGCTCACCGGCGGCCTGGTCGCGGCGGAGATCACCTCCGTGCCCGGAGCGTCGAAGGTCTTCCGAGGTTCGGTGACGGCCTACGCCACCGAGCTGAAGCACGGACTGCTCGGCGTCGACGCCACTCTGCTGGCGCAGCGCGGGGCGGTGGATCCGCAGGTGGCGGCCGAGATGGCGGCCGGCGTCCGCAAGGCGCTGGGCGCCGACTGGGGCATCGCGACCACGGGTGTCGCCGGCCCGGACCCCCAGGACGGCCAACCCGTCGGGACCGTCTATGTGGCGGTGTCCGGGCCGTCGGTGACGGATTCCGTCTTTGCCGGTGGCGGAAAAGTGAAGCATCTGCGATTGAACGGCGACCGGGCGGAAATTCGTATGGAGAGTGTACGGAGCGTACTCGCACTGCTTCTCGGGGAGCTTGCGGGCGAACAGACCGGGAATGAGCGGGCACAGGATACGGAACGGAACGGGGGGTTTTGATGTTTGCAGCCCAGAGTGAACACGACATCGCTCCCCGCACGGCCGCAGCACAAGGCGGTACGGTGGGGCGAGAAGGATCCGGATACACGGCCCGAGGAGGGAGCCACCGATGATTCTGCTCCGTCGCCTGCTGGGTGACGTGCTGCGTCGGCAGCGCCAACGTCAGGGCCGTACTCTGCGCGAAGTCTCCTCGTCCGCCCGAGTCTCACTCGGCTATCTCTCCGAGGTGGAGCGGGGGCAGAAGGAGGCTTCCTCCGAGCTGCTCTCCGCGATCTGCGACGCGCTGGACGTACGGATGTCCGAGCTCATGCGGGAAGTGAGCGACGAGCTCGCCCTCGCCGAGCTGGCCCGGTCGGCTGCGGCGACCCCCAGCGAACCCGTGCCCGCGTCGGTCCGTCCGATGCTGGGCTCCGTCTCGGTGACCGGCGTGCCACCGGAACGGGTGACCATCAAGGCGCCCGCCGAGGCGGTCGACGTCGTCGCCGCCTGAGCGGCGTGAAGGTGTGAGAGGCCCCGGCCGGGGTCCTTCCGGAAGATCCGGAGGGGCGTCGCCGGGGTTTTCGCTTGCCCGCTGCTTCCCGGTGCGTGCGTTTGCCGGTCCGGTGCATGGCGGCGATGGTTGAGGGAACGAGGGAGAAATCCACACGCGGTGACCGGCCTTGGAGGCGCGGATGTACGTCGTGAAGAGCCCGTTGTCCGACGAGAACCTGAAGACCGTGTCCGAGGCGCTCCAGGGGGCCCTCGTCGACCTGGTGGACCTCGCTCTGGTGGCGAAGCAGATCCACTGGAACGTCGTCGGGCAGCGCTTCCGCTCCGTGCACCTACAGCTTGACGAGGTGGTGGCCCTCGCGCGGACCCACTCCGACACCGTGGCGGAGCGTTCCGCGGCCCTGGGTGTCTCACCCGACGGGCGCGCCGCGACGGTGGCCGTCGGCAGCGGCATCGGGGTGACGCCCGAGGGCTGGGTCGACGACACGGCCGCGGTGGGCGCCATGGTGGACGCCCTGGGCGCGGTGATCGAGCGGATGCGCGAGCGGGTCGGTGCGACCGCCGAGCCGGACCCGGTGAGCCAGGACATCCTCATCTCGGCGACGGCGGATCTCGAGAAGCAGCACTGGATGTTCCAGGCCGAGAACGGGTGATGTGGCCCCGGGCGCTGTGCCGAGCGGTGGGGTGGACGTGCGGCACACGGGGCACACGGGGCGTAAACGGCCTGTGACGGCGGTGGCGGTGCGGTGGCCGGCGCCGGGGGTGGTGCGCCCGTGTGCCGGGGGTGCGCCCTGGCTGCCCGGGTGAGCGCCCCTATAGCGTCCGGCTGGAGGTGCCGGAGGTGGGGGCCATGAGAGTGCGGGCGGTTCGCTGGGGTGCGGCGCTGGGGCTCGGGGCGCTGTGGTGGTGGGCCGTGGCGAGGCTGTTGCTCGTGCCCGAGGCGGGGACGCTGGAGGCGACGGTCGCGGCCGGAGGATGGGGGCTGAGCGTACTTCCGGTGCACTGCATGCCGAAGGCGCGGGCCGAAGGAGCCCTGGCGCCCGGGCGCTGGCGTCGGGCCTGGAACACGGGCGCGGCCGCCGCGCCCGGGACCGGCACAGCGGCCGACACCACATCCGAGGTCACCACATCCGAGGTCACCACGTCCGAGGTCACCACGGCATCGCCGCGCCCCCGTCCGGACGGGGAATCCGGCTGGTGGTGAAGGCCGCCGTGGGGACCGGGCCCGGCTGGCAGGCGGGGCACCAGTAGGTGGGGCGCTCGCGGGAACCGTCGCCCTGGTCGGCCCGGCGGACCGGAGTGCGGCAGCGCAGACAGGGGCGGTCCGCACGACCGTAGACGAACAGGTACTGGCCACGACGGCCGGTGGTGCTGCGGACCGGGCGGTCGCGGTTGTGCCCCAGCAGCTTCCTGGCGGACTCGAGCAGCTTCGCTGCGCGTTCGGCGGACAGGTCACCGACGGGGAGCCAGGGCGTGACACCGAGCAGGAAACAGAGCTCGCTCTTGTACACGTTGCCGATACCGGCGAGGTTGCGCTGGTCCAGCAGGGCTTCGCCGAGCGGGCGGGCCGGGTCCCGGAGAAGGTTCGCCAGCGCCAGGGCGGTATCCCAGTCGGGGCCCAGCAGGTCGGGGCCGAGGTGGCCGACCACGCGGTCCTCGTCGGTGGTGCGCAGGAGTTCGAGGACGGGCAGACGGTAGCCGACGGCGGTGCGGCCGGTGTTGCCCAGGATCGCGCGGATCTGGTGGGCGGGGCCGCCGCTCCAGCGCTGCCCGTGCGCGTACACCCGCCAGGAGCCGTCCATCCGCAGGTGCGAGTGCAGGGTCAGACCGCCCTCGACCCGGGTGAGCAGGTGCTTGCCGCGCGGGGTGACGTCCAGGACGGCGCGGCCGGTCAGGTCGGCCGTGGCGAACCGGGGCACCCGCAGGTCGCTGCGGGTCAGCACCGTGCCGGCGAGGGCGTCGTGCAGCCGCCGCGCGGCCTGCCAGACGGTGTCTCCTTCGGGCATGGGGCAAGGGTCGCACGCTCTCGTGCGGCGGGCAGGCCCGCTGGTCAGGGGCGCAGGCGCAGGCCTCGGGGGGTCGCGACGAAGCCCGCGGCCTCCAGGAGCGCCCCGAGCGGGGACGTCAGGGCGGGAGCGCTGTTGAGGCGCTCCACCGTGACCGTGCCGAGGGAACCCGCGCGCGCGGCCGCCGCGAGCGCTTCCGCCGCGGCCGGGAGGCGGGGGTCGTCGGCGGGCTCCCCGCCCGGGTCCGCGGGCCAGGCCAGTACCGTCTTGCCGCCGCGCTCCACGTAGAGCGTCAGCTCACCGTCGACGAGCACCACCAGCGAGCCCGCCTTGCGGCCGGGCTTGTGTCCGGCGCCCGTCGGAGGCTCTGGCCAGCCCAGTGCGGCACCGTACGCGTTCGCGGGATCGGCGGCGGCCAGGACGACGGTGCGCAGGGCGGGGTCCGGGCCGGTGCGGCGGCCCGCGAAGGGGTCGTACGAGGGGCGCCCCCCGTGCTGCCGGAGACCGGGAGCGGGGTCGCCGTCGAGGAGGCCGGAGCCTCCCCGGCCCGGGCCGTTCCAGTCCGTGGCGTCCGGGCCGCCCCGGCCCGGGCCGGGGAGGGGCTCCCCCCGCTCGCGGGCGTTGGCCGCCGCGCGGAGGCGGTCCACTGCGCCGTCCATGGCGAACTGGGCGGCCCCCAGCCCTTCGACCACGTAGCCGCGCCGGGCCTGCCCGGTCTCCTCGAAGGCGGACAGGACGCGGTAGACCGCGGAGAAACCGCCCTCCACACCCTCCGCCGAGACGGCGCCCCGAGTCACCACGCCGTGCCGGTCGAGCAGGGTGCGGGCCAGTGCGTGGGCGCGGACCGTGAGGTCGGCCTCCCGGTCCGGGAGCAGCGACCAGCGTCCGGCGACGGTCGGTGGGCCGGTGCGGGAGGTACCGCGGGCGGCTGCCGTGAGCGAGCCGTAGCGGCCGCGCGGCACCGGGCGCTTCGCGCGGTGGGCGGTCGAGCCCGCGGTACGGCCCGAGCCCAGCAGGGAGCGCATGGGGGCGAGGGTGTCGTTGGTCAGCAGGCCGGACCAGACCAGGTCCCAGAGGGCGTCGGCCAGCTGGGGGTCGGTGGCCTCGGGGTGGGTGGTGGCGCGGACCTGGTCGGCGATCTGGCGGAAGAACAGACCGTAGCCGCCGGCGAGGGCGTCCAGCACCGACCGGTGCAGGGCGGTCGTCTCCAGGGGGTGCGCGGGCGGCAGGAGCAGCGGGGCCGCGTCCGCGAGGTACAGGGAGACCCAGCCGTCCTTTCCCGGGAGGGAACCGGCACCGGCCCACACCACCTCCCCGGCGGCCGTGAGCTCGTCCAGCATCGCGGGGGAGTAGTGCGCGACCCGGGAAGGCAGGACCAGCTTCTCCAGGGCGGACGCGGGCACGGACGCACCCTGCAACTGCTCGACGGCGCGCACCAGGCCGTCGACGCCGCGCAGCGTGTGCCCCTTGCCGATGTGCTGCCACCGGGGCAGGAACTGGGCGAGCGCGGCCGGCGGCACCGGCTCCAGCTCGTGCCGCAGGGCGGCCAGGGAACGGCGGCGCAGCCGGCGCAGCACGGTCGCGTCGCACCACTCCTGGCCGATCCCGGCCGGGTGGAACTCGCCCTGGACGACCCTGCCCGCCGCCGAGAGCCGCTGCAGGGCACCCTCGGTGACCGCCGTGCCCAGCCCGAAACGGGCCGCGGCGGTGGCCGACGTGAACGGGCCGTGGGTCCGGGCGTACCGTGCGAGGAGGTCGCCCAACGGGTCCTTGACCGGTTCGGTGAACGCCTCCGGCACGCCGACCGGCAGCGCCGTGCCCAGCGCGTCGCGCAGCCGCCCGGCGTCCTCGACCGCCGCCCAGTGCTCGGCGCCGGCGACGCGGACCCGGATCGCGCGGCGGGCCGCGGCCAGCTCCTGGGCCCACCCCGGCTCGGCGCCCCGCTCCGCCAGCTCGGCCCCGGTGAGCGGTCCGAGCACGCGCAGCAGGTCGGCCACGCCCTCCACGTCCTTGACCCGCCGGTCCTCGGTGAGCCACTGCAGCTCGCGCTCCAGCTCGGCCAGCACCTCGGCGTCGAGCAGCTCACGCAGCTCCGCCCGGCCGAGCAGCTCGGCCAGCAGCCGCGAGTCCAGCGACAGGGCCGCCGCGCGGCGCTCGGCGAGCGGGGAGTCGCCCTCGTACAGGAACTGGGCGACGTACCCGAACAGGAGCGAGCGGGCGAAGGGCGACGGCTCCGGAGTGGTGACCTCGACGAGCCGCACCGTGCGGGACTCCAGATCGCCCATCAGCTCGACGAGCCCAGGGACGTCGAAGACGTCCTGGAGACATTCGCGGACGGCCTCCAGGACGATCGGGAACGAGCCGAACTCACCCGCCACCTGGAGCAGCTGGGAGGCACGCTGACGCTGCTGCCACAGCGGGGTGCGCTTGCCGGGGTTGCGGCGCGGCAGCAACAGCGCACGGGCGGCGCACTCGCGGAAACGGGACGCGAACAGCGCCGAGCCGCCCACCTGGTCGGTGACGACCTGGTCGACCTCCCCCTTGTCGAAGACCACGTCCGCCGCGCCCAGCGGCGCCCGGTCCGCGTCGTACTCGGTGCCCGTGCCCGCCGGCTCCTGGTCGAGCAGGTCCAGACCCATCAGGTCGGCGTCCGGCAGGCGCAGCACGATGCCGTCGTCGGCGTGCATCACCTGGGCGTCCATGCCGTACCGCTCGAAGAGGCGGGCACCGAGCGCGAGCGCCCACGGGGCGTGCACCTGGGCCCCGAACGGGGAGTGCACCACGACCCGCCAGTCGCCGAGCTCGTCCCGGAAACGCTCCACGACGATCGTGCGGTCGTCCGGGACATGGCCGCAGGCCCGGCGCTGTTCGTCGAGGTAGGACAGCACGTTGTCGGCGGCCCAGGTGTCCAGCCCGGCGGCCAGGAGCCGCGGCCGCGCCTCCCGCGGGGACAGCGAGCCGACCTCCCGCAGGAACGCGCCCACCGCGCGGCCCAGCTCCAGCGGGCGGCCCAGCTGGTCCCCCTTCCAGAACGGGAGCCGCCCCGGTACGCCCGGGGCCGGAGAGACCAGCACCCGGTCGCGCGTGATGTCCTCGATGCGCCAGGAGGTGGTGCCGAGCGTGAAGACGTCACCGACCCGGGACTCGTAGACCATCTCCTCGTCGAGCTCGCCGACCCGCCCGCCGCCCTTCTTGGGGTCGGCGCCCGCGAGGAACACCCCGAACAGGCCCCGGTCGGGGATCGTGCCCCCGGAGGTGACGGCGAGGCGCTGGGCACCGGGACGGCCGGTGATCTCGCCCGTGACCCGGTCCCACACCACGCGCGGGCGCAGCTCCGCGAACGCGTCGGACGGGTAGCGGCCGGCGAGCATGTCCAGCACGCCCGTGAAGGCCGACTCGGGCAGCGAGGCGAAGGGGGCCGCCCGGCGCACCAGGGCCAGCAGATCGTCGAACCGCCAGGTGTCCATGGCCGTCATCGCGACGATCTGCTGCGCCAGGACGTCCAGCGGGTTCGCGGGGACCCGCAGCGACTCGATGGCGCCGGTCCGCATCCGCTCGGTGACCACGGCGGCCTGGACGAGGTCGCCCCGGTACTTCGGGAACACCACGCCCGTGGAGACCGCCCCCACCTGGTGGCCCGCGCGGCCGACGCGCTGGAGCCCCGAGGCCACCGACGGCGGCGACTCGACCTGGACCACCAGGTCGACCGCGCCCATGTCGATGCCCAGCTCCAGACTGGAGGTGGCGACCACCGCGGGCAGCCGGCCCGCCTTGAGGTCCTCCTCGACCAGGGCCCGTTGCTCCTTGGACACCGAGCCGTGGTGCGCGCGGGCGATGACGGCGGGCGCGCCCCGGGCGGCCCCGGAACCGCCCATGAGCTCGGCCGGGGAGTGGTGCTCACCCAGCGGTTCCCCGGTGGCCCGCTCGTGGGCGATCTCGTTGAGCCGGTTGCACAGGCGCTCCGCGAGCCGGCGGGAGTTCGCGAACACGATCGTCGAGCGGTGGGACTGGACCAGATCGGCGATCCGCTCCTCGACGTGCGGCCAGATCGACGGGCGCTCCGCCCCCTCCGACGCCTCGGCCACCGGAGAGCCGCCCAGCTCCCCCAGATCCTCGACCGGGACCACGACGGAGAGGTCGAACTCCTTGCCGGCCTCGGGCTGGACGATCTCCACCCTGCCGCGCGGGGACAGGTAACGGGCGATCTCGTCGACCGGGCGGACCGTCGCCGACAGGCCGATGCGGCGGGCCGGCCGGGGCAGCAGTTCGTCCAGCCGCTCCAGGGAGAGCCCGAGGTGCGCCCCGCGCTTGGTGCCGGCGACCGCGTGCACCTCGTCCAGGATCACCGTCTCCACGCCCGTCAGCGCGTCCCGCGCGGCCGAGGTCAGCATCAGGAACAGGGACTCCGGAGTGGTGATGAGGATGTCCGGCGGGCGGGTGGACAGGGCCCGGCGCTCGGCGGGCGGGGTGTCGCCGGAGCGGATCCCGACCCTGACCTCGGGCTCGGGCAGCCCCAGGCGCAGGGCCTCCTGGCGGATGCCGGTCAGCGGGCTGCGGAGATTGCGCTCGACGTCGACGGCCAGGGCCTTCAGCGGGGAGACGTACAGGACGCGGCAGCGCTTTCGGTGGTCCGCGGGCGGGGGCGCGGCGGCCAGCTGGTCCAGGGCCGCGAGGAACGCGGCCAGCGTCTTGCCGGAGCCGGTGGGAGCGACGACCAGCACGTCCGCCCCCTCCTGGATGGCCCGCCAGGCGCCGGACTGGGCCGCGGTGGGCGCGGAGAACGCCCCCGTGAACCAGCCGCGGGTCGCGGCGGAGAAGCCGTCCAGAGCTCGGTGCGCAGTGCTGACCATGCGTACATCCTGCACCCGGGCACTGACAACGGGCCTGAGCAGGCAGGACGGCCCCGGCGAGGCCGGTTCGGGGGAAGAGTGACAATGACCGTATGGCGGAACAGGGCAAGGAACGGGCGCGGCACTGGCAGTACGCCGACCTGCCCGGCGTCGATCTGCTCCGGGCCCGCTACATCCACAAGGCCTTCGTACGGCACACCCACGAGCACTTCGTGATCGCCGCCATCGCCGACGGTGTGGAGGTTTTCCACCACGGCGGCGGCGACCAGTACGCGGGGGCCGGGGCACTGGCGCTGGTGAACCCGGACACCCCGCACACCGGGCGGGCCGGGGTGCCGGAGGGCTGGCGGTACGGCGCGGTGTACCCGTCGCCCGAGGTGGTCGCGGCGATCGCCGCGGAGACCACCACACTGCGCGGCACCCCGGGCTTCGTGCGGCCGGTGCTCGACGATCCGTACACCGTCCGCCTGGTGCACCAGGTACTGCGGGCCACCGACGAGGGCAACGCGCTCGCCGCCGACACCCTGCTGCGGGCGGCCGTGACCCGGCTGCTGAGGCTGAACGGCGGCTCGCTGCCCCGGCGCGAGGTGCGTACGGCCGGCGCCCGGACCGCCGCGCGCGCCCGTGCCCTGCTGGAGGAGCGGATGGCTGCCCCGCCGACACTGGAGCAGCTGGCCGACGAGCTGGGCACCAGCCCGTTCGCGCTGCTGCGGGCCTTCCGGGACACCTACGGAATGCCGCCGCACGCCTGGCTCACCGACGCGCGGGTACGGCGGGCGCGTCGGCTGCTGGACGCCGGGACCGTGCCGTCGGAGGCCGCCGTCGTGGTCGGATTCACCGACCAGCCGCACCTGAACCGGCACTTCGGCCGGATCGTGGGAGTGCCGCCGGGCGCCTACCAGCGCGAGCGCAAGAACGTACAAGACATCCGAAGAGCGCTCCACGTACCGTCCGGGGTGTGGCAACAGAACAGACAACACTCGCGGACGTCCGGGACGGGGACGCCCGGGAAGAAAAACCGGACGGCGCCGTCGTCCGGGACGCCCTGGGCGTGGGGACAGCCGTCGGACTCTCCGGATTCGCCTTCGGGGTGACCTCGGCCGGCAGCGGGCTCACGCTGCTCCAGACGTGTGTGCTCAGCCTTCTCGTGTTCACCGGGGCGTCCCAGTTCGCGCTGGTGGGGGCGCTCGCCGCAGGCGGGAGCCCGTTCACGGCCGCCGCCGGAGCCTTCTTCCTGGGAGTGCGCAACGCCTTCTACGGGCTGCGCCTGTCCCAGTTGCTGGCCCTCCCGCGCGCGGTGCGGCCGTTCGCGGCCCAGTGGGTCATCGACGAGACGGCCGCGGTCTCCCTCGCCCAGCCCACCCGGCGCAGCGCGCGGATCGGTTTCCTGGTGACCGGGCTCAGCCTGTACGTCCTGTGGAACCTCACCACGCTGCTCGGCGCGCTGGGCGCCGAAGCCATCGGGGACACCGGCGCGTGGGGCCTGGACGCGGCCGGCCCCGCGGTCTTCCTGGCCCTGCTCGCGCCGATGCTGCGCACCGGCACCGAACGGATGGTCGCCGGGCTCGCCGTCCTGCTGGGACTCGGCCTGCTGCCGGTCCTGCCCGCCGGCGTACCGGTCCTGGTGGCCGCGCTCGCGGCACCGGCGGTCCTGTGGGCCCAGGGCCGCCGCAGGGGCACACCGCACGACGGTGTACCGCACGACGGCGTATCGAGGGAGGACCGTTGAACATCTGGATCGCGATCGGGGTGACCGTCCTCGGGTGCTACGCCGTCAAGCTGGCCGGGCTGCTGGTCCCCGCCGGTGTCCTCGAACGGCCGCTGGTCAGGCGTCTGGCCGCGCTGCTGCCCGTCGCCCTGCTCGCCGCCCTCACGGCCCAGCAGACCTTCGCCGACGGGCAGACGCTGGTGCTGGACGCGCGGGGGGTGGGTCTCGCCGCCGCCGCCGTGGCGTTGATGCTGCGCGCCCCGTTCCTGGTCGTCGTCGGGGCGGCCGTGGTGGTGACGGCGGGGGTCCGGGCCCTGGGCGGCTGAGACCGGCGCCGGGCCGGCCGACCGGGCGGCCGTACGCCCTGAGCGTGCGCAGCGCGTCGATGGTCACCGCGCCACCGGGGCCGGCGCCCGCTCCACCGGGCCGGCACCGCCCTGTGGAACTCGTGGGCGACCATGTGGAACCCGTGGGCGAACAGACGCTGTTCGAGCGCCCGCGCGGTCAGCCGGACGAAACGCTCCGCGCGGGCGAGCGGACTGTCGGCCGGCGGCCCCGGCTCGGGCCCGCGCTCTCGGGCGGGATACTGAGGGCATGCGGTTGACGGTCTTCTGGGAACGGATGGCGGAGTACTTCGGTACGGGCTACGCCGACACCTTCGCGCGCGATCACGTCATGTCGGAACTCGGCGGGCGCACCGTGCACGAGGCGCTGAGGGCCGGCTGGGACGCCAAGGACGTCTGGCAGGTGGTCTGCGCGGTGATGGACGTGCCGCGGGAAAAGCGCTGATCGTCACAGAGACGGCCACAGGGCGGACGGCTGCCGGTGGCGTGCGCCAAACTTACTCCGTGGCATCCACAGACGAGACCGGGCAGGCGGCCCGGTATTCCTCGGCGCCCGGCGCGCCGCCGCCCCCCGGCCCGCCGGGTCCCGCTGCCCCGCCCGGCGCCCGCATGCCGCGCTGGCTGCCCCGGGCCATGGTGCTCGCGCTCGCGCTGATCGCGCTGTTCCAGCTGGGCAGCTGGGCCTTCCACGAACTCACCGGGCTGCTGATCAACATCCTCATCGCGTTCTTCCTGGCGCTCGCCGTCGAGCCCGCGGTGAGCTGGATGGCCGCGCGGGGGGTGCGCCGAGGGCTGGGGACCTTCCTGGTCTTCCTGGGGGTGATGATCGTGGCGGCGGGCTTCGTCACGCTGCTCGGATCCATGCTCGCAGGACAGATCATCAAGATCGTCGAGGATTTCCCGGAGTACCTCGACTCCGTCATCAACTGGGTCAACACCCACTTCCGCACCGAACTGCGGCGGGTGGACATCCAGGAGGGCCTGCTCCGCTCCGACTGGCTGCGCAACTACGTGCAGAACAGCGCCACCGGTGTCCTGGACGTCTCCGCGCAGGTCCTCGGAGGCCTCTTCCAGCTGCTGACCATCGGGCTGTTCTCGTTCTACTTCGCCGCCGACGGTCCGCGGCTGCGGCGAGCCGTCTGTTCCGTACTGCCGCCCGCGCGCCAGGCCGAGGTGCTGCGCGCGTGGGAGATCGCCGTGAACAAGACCGGCGGCTACCTGTACTCGCGCGGGCTGATGGCGCTGGTCTCCGGCTTGGCCCACTACGTGCTGCTGGAGATACTCGAGGTGCCCTACGCGCCCGTGCTCGCCGTGTGGGTGGGCCTGGTGTCGCAGTTCATCCCCACCATCGGCACGTATCTCGCGGGCGCCCTGCCCATGCTGATCGCCTTCACGGTCGACCCCTGGTACGCACTGTGGGTGCTGATCTTCGTGGTGATCTACCAGCAGTTCGAGAACTACGTGCTGCAGCCCAAGCTGACCGCGCGGACCGTCGACATCCACCCGGCGGTCGCCTTCGGCTCGGTCGTCATGGGCACCGCCCTGCTCGGTGCCGTCGGCGCGCTGATAGCCATCCCCGCGGTCGCCACCCTCCAGGCGTTCCTGGTCGCGTACGTGAAGCGCTACGACGTCACGGACGACCCCCGCGTGCACGGCCACCACCGCTCCGACGGCCGGGAGAGCCTCGCAGCCCGCGCCCGCAGTCTCCGGAGCCGGCGACAGGGTACGACGCCACCCCGCAGCGAGGACACCGGGAACACCGAGGACAGCTGAGCGACGGCGGGGCCGTCGCCGAGGGGTGAACGCCTTGTGCGGGTGCAGCGTGGTGCGCTTGACACCAAAATCGAACATCTATTCTTATGGGTGCGCCGGTGAGGCCCGACGGCGGGTGTTATGGCCCGGTTCGTGCGGGAAAGGGTGCCGGTTGTCCACAGGCCGGAGGTGCACCGGAGCGCGTTGTCAGTGGCAGGCGCTAGCGTCGTCGACGTGAAGCGATCGAACCAAGCAAATCGGGTGGAACCCATGGCAGGAACCGACCGCGAGAAGGCGCTCGACGCCGCGCTCGCGCAGATTGAACGACAATTCGGCAAGGGCGCGGTCATGCGCATGGGTGACCGGACGAACGAGCCCATCGAGGTCATCCCCACCGGGTCGACCGCGCTGGACGTGGCCCTGGGTGTCGGTGGTCTGCCGCGCGGCCGGGTGGTGGAGGTCTACGGTCCGGAGTCCTCCGGCAAGACGACCCTGACCCTGCACGCGGTGGCCAACGCGCAGAAGACCGGCGGCCAGGTCGCCTTCGTGGACGCGGAGCACGCCCTGGACCCCGAGTACGCGAAGAAGCTCGGCGTCGACATCGACAACCTGATCCTGTCCCAGCCGGACAACGGCGAGCAGGCGCTGGAGATCGTGGACATGCTGGTCCGCTCCGGTGCCCTCGACCTCATCGTGATCGACTCCGTGGCGGCGCTGGTGCCGCGCGCGGAGATCGAGGGCGAGATGGGCGACAGCCACGTGGGCCTGCAGGCCCGGCTGATGAGCCAGGCGCTGCGGAAGATCACCAGCGCGCTCAACCAGTCGAAGACCACGGCGATCTTCATCAACCAGCTGCGCGAGAAGATCGGTGTGATGTTCGGCTCGCCGGAGACCACCACCGGTGGCCGGGCGCTGAAGTTCTACGCCTCGGTGCGTCTGGACATCCGCCGGATCGAGACCCTGAAGGACGGTACCGACGCGGTGGGCAACCGCACCCGGGTCAAGGTGGTCAAGAACAAGGTGGCGCCGCCCTTCAAGCAGGCCGAGTTCGACATCCTCTACGGCCAGGGCATCAGCCGCGAGGGCGGTCTGATCGACATGGGGGTGGAGCACGGCTTCGTCCGCAAGGCCGGCGCCTGGTACACCTACGAGGGCGACCAGCTCGGCCAGGGCAAGGAGAACGCCCGCAACTTCCTCAAGGACAACCCCGACCTCGCCGACGAGATCGAGAAGAAGATCCTGAAGAAGCTCGGCATCGGTGTCCAGCCCGAGGAGTCGGCCGCCGAGCAGGGCGCGGACGCCGTCGGCAGCACCGCTCCGGCCGAGGCGACCGCGGGCCCGGCCCCGGCGGCCAAGACCACCAAGTCCAAGGCCGCCGCGGCCAAGAGCTGACCCGTGACGCGACGAACCGACTGGGCCGAGTACGAGTTCGCCGCCTCCGGAGCCTCATGGGGGAGAGGCACCGGTGACGGCGCAGACCCAGCCGCGAGCGTGGACGGGGCGGACGGGGACACCGGCGGTACGGCCGGCGTCCCCGGTGAGGTCCCGGGCGGTGGCCGGCGCCGAGGCGGTGCCGGGTCCCGCCGTGCGGGCGACGCACGGGGGAGCGGCTCGCGTGACGGCGGGCCGCGCGGTGGGCGCGGACGCCGGGCTTTCGGCGAGGCGACCGCGGCGGACGGGGACGTCTCCTCCTCTTCGAGGGCCGAGCGGGAGGAGCCCGAGGGGGACCCGGTCGAGCGGGCGCGGGCCATCTGCCTGCGGCTGCTCACCGGGACCCCCCGCACCCGGAAGCAGCTCGCCGACGCCCTGCGCAAGCGGGAGATCCCGGACGAGGCCGCCGAGGAGGTGCTGTCCCGGTTCGAGGAGGTCGGACTGATCAACGACAGTGCCTTCGCGGACGCCTGGGTGGAGTCCCGGCACCACGGCCGGGGCCTGGCCCGGCGTGCCCTCGCCCGGGAGCTGCGGACCAAGGGCGTCGACGCCACCCTGATCGACGCGGCCGTCTCCCAGCTCGACCCCGAGCAGGAGGAGGCCACCGCGCGCGAACTCGTCGCCCGCAAGCTGCGCTCCACCCGCGGTCTCGACCGCGACAAGCGGATCCGCCGCCTCGCCGGCATGCTCGCCCGCAAGGGCTACCCCGAGGGCCTCGCCCTGCGCGTGGTGCGCCAGGCCCTGGAGGAGGAGGGCGAGAACACCGAATTCCTGGACGACGGGGGCTACTGAGGGTTCCCGCCCGGCGCCCGCACCGGCAGACCTGCCGTGCGCCAGGCCTGGAAACCGCCGATCAGGTCGGTGGCCCGGTGCAGCCCCAGCCGGTGCAGGGACTCCGCGGCCAGACTGGAGGCGTACCCCTCGTCGCAGATCACGACAACGCGCAGATCGTGACCGGTGGCCTCGGGGAGGCGGTGGCTGCCTCGCGGGTCGAGACGCCACTCCAGCTCGTTGCGCTCGACGACGAGGGCGCCGGGGATGAGGCCGTCCCGGTCGCGCAGGGCCGCGTACCGGATGTCGACCAGCAGCGCTTCCCCGTCGCGGGCGGCCTCGTACGCGGGTACCGCCTCGATCCGCGTGTAGCCCGCGCGTACCCGCTCCAGCAGTGCGTCGATCCCGGGGGCACCGGCAGCCCGCTCGGGTGTCCCGCTCACTGCCAGTCCGCCGGGCGCTCGACCTGCTCCAGACGCAGGGTCTGGCCGCTGCGGCTGTAGCGGCGCATCAGGGGCAGGGGCGGGTAGTAGGCGTGGACGGAGACCGCGTGCCGGACGGGGGACTCGTTGAGCACCTCGTGCACGTGATACCGGCCGAAGGCGCGGCCCGCACCGGCCGTCAGCCGGCGTTCCCGGTCCACGCCGGCGTTCAGTTCCAGCGTCTTCCAGCCGTCGGTGGGCAGCCGCACCGCGAGCGAGTTCTCCCGCAGCTCCCCCGCCGCGGTCATGAAGGCACCGAGGGATTTTCCGTGGTCGTGCCAGCCGGTGCCCGTGCCGGGCGGCCAGCCGATCAACCAGGCCTCACTGCCGCCGGGTCCGTCGAGCCGTACCCAGGTGCGGCCCTCCGGATCGATCGGAAGCGAGGCGACCAGCTCGGCGTCGGCGGCGACGTGCCGTACGAAGTCGAGGAGTTCTGCCTGGGAAGGGCCGGGAGCAGAGGGAGAGCCCGCAGAGGGGGAGCCCGCAGGGGACGAGGGGAGAACAGGGGAGGCAGACACGTGCACCGTCCTGAAGAAAGGTTCGCGGAGCGCGCACGGCAGCGGCGTGGAAGCGGCGAGCGGCGCGCGGGAAAGGGAGAACGCGAGTTCAGCAGGACGGGCGACACACGCAGCCCGCGTAGCGGACGAGGTCCATATGGACCCTCCGCCACAGGCGCACACAGGTGTCGGTCACGGACCGGAGTACACCACGACGACGCACACGGGATCAACTCGCCGTCACCATGCGGGCCCACCCGGGAGCATGCGGAGACGGATCGTCCGGGCCCGGCGCCTCAGCGCGATCCGGCTCCGGCCGCCGTCCGGGCCTCCGTCCCCGCTGTTTCCGCCGTTCCCGCCGTCTCTGCTGTTCCCGCCGTTTCCGCGTCCGCCGGTCCGCCGAGCACCGTTTCGGCCGCCGCGTACAGGTCCGCCGGACGGACCCCACCGAGCGCCGTGACCAGGTGACCGTCGGGACGTACCAGCAGCACGGTGTGGGCCGCCGCCCCCGGGTAGCTCTCCGCGACCAGCAGCTCGGCCGGATGCGGCAGCGCCGCCACGGCCGCCGCCAGCCGGGGCATGATCCCGGCGGACACCCAGTGCCTGCGCTCCCACACCCCGGTACCCGGTGCGATCAGCACCACCAGCAGCGCACCCCGGCCGAGCCGGTCCCGCAGCCGGACGAAGGTGCCGTCCTCCGCTGTGACCCGCACATCGGTGACCGGCGCCCCGAGGGGCGTGTCGACGGGGACCGCGCCCTCGAGGTTCCGGGGCGCGAGGGGTGATCCGGGGTGCCCGCCCGGCGCTCCCAGTGGCCCCTGCCCCAGGTGGCCGTCCACCAGGAGCGCGTCATGACCGCGGCCGGAACCGGGCACGTAGGAACGCAGCCCTCCACCGCCCCGCAGCAGCGGCAGCGCCTGATCGGCGGCGCGCAGCCGGGCGGAGACGATCGCGCGCCGCTCGGCCTGATAGCTGTCGAGCAGCGCTTCGTGGTGGCCGTGGTGCCAGGCCAGAGCCAGCTTCCAGGCGAGGTTGTCGGCGTCGCGAAGCCCTTCGTCCAGCCCGTGCGTGCCCAGCGAGCCGAGCAGATGCGCGGCGTCCCCGGCGAGGAACACACGGTCCGCCCGCCAGCGCCGGGCGAGCCGGTGGTGGACGGTGTGGACCCCGGTGTCGAGCAGTTCGTACGGGGGAGTCGGGCCGCCGGCCCAGCCGGCGAGGGTCTCCCGGATCCGGGTCAGCAGCAGCTCGGGGGTGACCAGGTCCTTGCCCGGCGGCAGCAGCCAGTCCAGACGCCACACGCTGTCCGGCAGCGGACGCGCGGTGACCTCCCCGGCGAAGGGGCCGGAGGCGCGCCACGGCGGCATCCGGTGCAGCAACGCTTCGCCGGGCCGGGGAAGTTCCGTACGCAGTGCGGCCACGGCGTGACGTTCCACCGCCGTGCGCCCGGGGAAGCGGATGTCCTGGAGCTTGCGCACGGTGGAGCGGGGGCCGTCGCAGCCGACCAGGTAACTGCCGCGCCACCACGTGCTCCTGGGACCGCGGGTGTGCGCGGTGACACCGGAGGGCTCCTGTTCCAGGGAGTCCAGACGGCTGTCCACGGCGACCTCGACGAGCCGTTCACGGGTGAGGGCCGCGCGCAGGGCGCCGGTGAGGACGTGCTGGGCGATGTGCAGGGGTGCGGGAGCGGTGGCGTCGAACACGACCTCGTGTGTCACCTGCTTGCGCCGCATCGACCGCCATCCGGCCCAACGGGAGCCGGCCCGGGCCAGTGGCGCACCGGTCAGCCGCTCCAGCAGCGCCGTGGTGTCCTCGCGCAGCACCACCGACCGGGCAGGACGCGGTTCGTCCTTGCCCGGACCCTCGTCGAGGACCACGCACGGCACCTCCTGACGCGCCAGCGCCAGGGCGAGCGTGAGCCCGACGGGCCCCGCTCCGACGATGATCACCGGGTCCACGGCGCGGCGCTCCCTGCTCGAAGTGACGTCCCGGGGGACAGGAAGGAACAGGACGGTGGAGCAGGGTGCGCGATCACAGAACGTATGCAACCTACTGCCGGTGCTTGCGTCAAGTGACGGGCGCGAGCGGCGATCATGAAACCGGTCCGGTTCCGCCACACCACTTGACTGCTCGTCACACAGGCCCGGCCCGTACCGGGATGATTTTCGCGCGCCGACGGTGCCGTCCCGCACTCCGACATGGCTGTGGCCCGCCGGAAGGGCGGGCCACAGCCATGTCGGTACAGCAGGGTGTGCGTCAGGCGGTGCCGCCCGTGCCGGTCTTCTGCGCGCCACCGACCTCGCCTGCGTTGAGGTCGTCGACGTCGTCGGCGCCGAGAACCGCGCCCGTGCTGCGCTTGCTGCGGCGCAGCCGTGCCTCGAGCCAGGAGGCGAAGGAGGTGAGGGCGAAGTTGAGCGCGATGAAGAGCACGGACACCACCGTGAGGCTGGCGATGACGTTGGCGCCGTAGTAGCCGCTCATCGTGTTGGCCGCGGCGAGCAGCTCGGGGAAGGTGAGGACGGCGCCGCCGAGGGCGGTGTCCTTCACGATGACGACGAGCTGGCTGACGATGGCCGGGAGCATCGCGGTGACCGCCTGCGGCAGCAGGACCAGCCGCATCGCCTGGTTCTTGCGCAGGCCGATCGCCATCGCTCCCTCGGCCTGGCCCTTGGGCAGGGACAGGATGCCGGCGCGCACGATCTCCGCGAGGACGGAGGCGTTGTACAGCACCAGACCCGTGACGACCGCGTACAGCGGACGGTCGTCGGAGCTGACGCTGGTGTACTCGGCGAACAGGGCGAGACCGAAGATCATCAGGACCAGGACGGGGATGGCCCGGAAGAACTCGACCACGATCCCGGCCGGGACGCGGATCCAGGCATGGTCCGACAGCCGGGCGATGCCGAAGAGGGCACCGAGCGGCAGCGCGATGATCACCGACAGCGCGGCGGCCTTCAGAGTGTTCTGCAGACCCGGCCAGATGTACGTGGACCACGGTTCGCCGCTGGTGAAGAACGGCTTCCACAGGAACCATTCCAGCTGGCCCTTGTCGTTGAGGGTGCTGAGCACCCACCACAGCAGGGCGGCGAAGGCAGCCAGGAAGACCACCGTGAAAACGATGTTCCGCCGCTTGGCGCGAGGTCCCTGGGCGTCGTACAGGATGGAACTCATCGCTTCACCGCCACCTTCTTGCCCACCCAGCCGAAGAACAGGCCGGTCGGCAGCGTCAGAATCACGAAACCGACGGCGATGACCGCGGAGATCAGCAGCAGCTGCGCCTCGTTCTCGATCATCTCCTTCATCAGCAGGGCCGCCTCGGCAACACCGATGGCGGCGGCCACCGTGGTGTTCTTGATGAGCGCGATGAGCACGTTCGCCAGCGGGCCGACGGACGAGCGGAACGCCTGCGGCAGCACCACCTGGCCCAGGACCTGGTTGAAGCTGAGGCCGAGCGCGCGGGCGGCTTCGGCCTGGCCGACCGGCACCGTGTTGATGCCGGAGCGCAACGCCTCGCACACGAAAGCCGAGGTGTAGAGGATCAGGCCGAGGACGGCGAGCCGGAAGTTGATCGTCTCGAAGTCGTCCGCGCCGAGATTGATGCCCAGCGTCTGGCTCAGACCCAGCGACGTGAACAGGATGATGACGGTCAGCGGGATGTTCCGCACGATGTTCACGTACGCGGTCCCGAAACCGCGCATCAGCGGCACCGGGCCGACGCGCATGGCGGCCAGCAGGGTGCCCCAGACCAGGGAGCCGACGGCGGAGAGCACAGCGAGCTGCACCGTCGTCCAGAAGGCCCCCAGCAGGTCGTAATCTTCAAGAAAGTCGAACACGATCTCCCGCGCTTCCGCGTGTAGGTGTGCCGCCCCGGCGCGCCGCCCCGCACTTCGGGACGGCGCGCTCTGTCAGGCGAGGCCTCAGCTCTTGATGTCGCCGATCTTCGGCGCGGGCTCGTTGTTGTAGTTGGCGGGACCGAAGTTCGCGTCCACGGCCTTCTCCCAGGAGCCGTCGGCGACCATGGCCTCGAGCGCGTCGTTGATCTTGGCCTTGAGGTCGCTGCCCTTCTTGACGCCGATGCCGTAGTTCTCGTTGGTCATCTTGAAGCCGGCCAGCTTGAACTTGCCCTTGAACTGATCCTGGGCGGCGTAACCGGCGAGGATCGAGTCGTCGGTGGTCAGCGCGTCGACGGCACCGTTCTGGAGGCCGGGCAGGCAGGCCGAGTACGTCGGGTACGGCTGCAGCTGGGCCTTGGGCGCCAGCTTGTCCTTGACGTTCTGCGCCGAGGTGGAGCCGGTGACCGAGCACAGCTTCGCGCTGTTCAGGTCCTCCGGCGACTTGATCTTGTCGTCGTCGGCGCGGATCAGCACGTCCTGGTGGGCGAGCAGGTACGGGCCGGCGAAGTCGACCTTCTCCTCGCGTTCCGGGGTGATCGAGTAGGTGGCGGCGATGAACTCGACGTCACCACGCTGCAGCATGGTCTCGCGGTCGGCGCTCTTCGACTCCTTCCACTCGATCTGCTTCTCGTCGTAGCCGAGCTTCTTGGCGACGTACGTGGCGACGTCCACGTCGAAGCCCGCGTAGCCCTGCGGGGTCTTCTGGCCGAGGCCGGGCTGGTCGTACTTGATGCCGATCTTGATCTTGTCGCCGCCGCCCCCGGAGGAGGACGAATCGCTGTCCTTGTCACCGCCGCCCCCGCAGGCGGTGGCGGTCAGGGCGAGGGCGAACACGGCGGCCGAGGCGGCGGTGGCCTTGCGAAGCTTCATGGTGCACTTCCTTTTGACTGGTGAAGTGATGCGGACCGGTTCATCCGGTGACGCAAGTCGTCAGGGCGCGAGGGCGCCGTCAGTGGTGCAGGATCTTCGACAGGAAGTCCTTGGCACGGTCGCTGCGCGGATTGCTGAAGAACTGGTCCGGCGAAGCGGCTTCGACGATGCGGCCGTCCGCCATGAACACCACACGGTTGGCGGCGGACCGGGCGAATCCCATCTCGTGGGTCACGACGATCATGGTCATGCCGTCGCGGGCGAGCTGCTGCATGACCTCCAGAACCTCGTTGATCATCTCCGGGTCGAGAGCCGACGTCGGCTCGTCGAAGAGCATGACCTTGGGCTCCATCGCCAGAGCCCGCGCGATGGCGACACGCTGCTGCTGGCCGCCGGAGAGCTGCGCGGGGTACTTCTCGGCCTGCGCGCCCACGCCGACCCGGTCGAGCAGGGTACGGGCCCGCTCCTCGGCCTGCTTCTTGTCCTTCTTGCGCACCTTGACCTGGCCCAGCGTCACGTTCTCGAGCACCGTCTTGTGCGCGAAGAGGTTGAAGGACTGGAAGACCATGCCCACGTCGGCCCGCAGCCGCGCCAGCTCCTTGCCCTCGTGGGGCAGGGCCTTCCCGTCGATCGTGATCGAACCGGTGTCGATCGTCTCCAGGCGGTTGATGGTGCGGCACAGGGTGGACTTTCCGGACCCGGAGGGCCCGATGACCACGACGACTTCGCCGCGGGCGACCGTCAGGTCGATGTCCTGGAGTACGTGCAACGCGCCGAAGTGCTTGTTGACGCTCTTCAGGACGACCAGCTCGTCGGTCGCGACCACATCTTCCTTGGCCGCCGATACTTCGGTCATCGCTCTCGGGCTCCGTCCTCCTCGGTTTGGCAGGACAGTAGTGATCCCTCAGATCCACGTCATCACATCTGAGGGGAATCTGAGCATCACGATCCGGTAGCAATCGGATACATGTCGTAGCACTTGTGAGCAGGGCTCATCTCGGCCGGGTAACGGTACCGAAGCGCAACCGGAACCCTCTTGACGCCGTCCTCGTTCATCGGCGTCACTGCAAGGTGCGCGCGTGCACACACGTTTTCGTGCTCAGACGTTTTCGTGCACAGACGGTTTTGTACACAGGCAGACCGTACGGCCGATGAACCGAAGGGGGACCGGATGAGACTGCTGCTCGTCGAGGACGACAACCACGTCGCCGCCGCCCTGTCGGCGATCCTGGCGAGGCACGGGTTCGACGTCACCCACGCGCGCAGCGGCGAGGAAGCACTCCAGGCGCTCGTCCCCGAGCCCGACGGCTTCGGCGTCGTCCTCCTCGACCTGGGCCTGCCCGACCAGGACGGCTACGAGGTCTGCGGCAAGATCCGCAAACGCACCGGCACTCCGGTGATCATGGTCACCGCCCGCGCCGACGTGCGCTCCCGCATCCACGGACTCAACCTCGGCGCCGACGACTACGTGGTCAAGCCGTACGACACGGGCGAACTGCTCGCCCGGATCCACGCCGTCAGCCGGCGCACCGTCCAGGAGGACGCCGGCGCCGCCGGCGAGGCCGAGCTGCGTCTCGGCCCCGTGCACATCGAGCTGCCGACCCGGCGGGTCAGCGTGAACGGTTCGGTCGTCCAGCTGACCCGCAAGGAGTTCGATCTGCTGGCCCTGCTCGCCCAGCGACCCGGGGTCGTCTTCCGCCGCGAGCAGATCATCAGCGAGGTGTGGCGCACCAGCTGGGAGGGGACGGGGCGCACTCTGGAAGTGCATGTCGCCTCCCTGCGCGCCAAGTTGCGCCTGCCGGCCCTCATCGAGACGGTACGCGGAGTCGGCTACCGGCTCGTCGAGCCCGCGGCATAGCGTGGCCGGGTGCACACACGTCTGCTGCCGCTGCTCATCGTCCTGATGGCGGCCGTACTGCTCGCGCTCGGGGTTCCGCTCGCCGTCAGTCTGGCGGGCGCGCAGCAGCAACAGGTCGTCGTCGACCGGATCGACGACACGGCGCGCTTCGCGGCCCTCGCCCAGTTCGTCACCGAGCCGGTCGACCCCGTGACCGGCGACATCGACGAGCGCCGGGAGACTCTCAGCAGCGAGCTCCGCAGCTACCACGAGGTGTACGGCATCCGGGCCGGTGTCTTCTACCGCAACGGCGTCCCGATGGCGCACGCGCCGGACGACTGGTTCCTGCCCCGGACGGGCGAGGTGCGCGACGCCTTCCGGGAGGCGCTGCTCAGCCGCCGCAGCCATGACCCCGAGCAGGTGTGGCCCTGGGAGCGGCGCAGACTGGTGGTGGCCTCACCGGTCATCCGGGACGGCGACGTCGTCGCGGTCGTCGTCACCGACTCTCCCACCGGGCAGATGCGCTCACGCATCCTCCAGGGCTGGCTGGTCATCGCCGTGGGTGAGGGGGCGGCGATGCTGCTGGCCGTCGGCGCGGCCCTGCGGCTGACCGGCTGGGTGCTCAAGCCCGTACGGGTCCTGGACGCCACCACCCACGACATCGCCACCGGGCGGCTGAAGTCCAGGGTCGCGGTGGCCGGCGGACCGCCGGAACTCCGGCGGCTCGCCCGGTCGTTCAACGAGATGGCGGACAACGTCGAGGGCGTGCTGGAACAGCAGCGCGCCTTCGTCGCCGACGCCTCGCACCAGTTGCGCAACCCGCTCTCGGCGCTGCTGCTGCGCATCGAACTCCTCGCCCTGGAGCTGCCCGAGGGCAACGAGGAGATCGCCTCGGTCCAGGCCGAGGGCAGGCGGCTGGCGCACGTCCTGGACGACCTGCTCGACCTGGCGCTGGCTGAGCACAGTGAGGCCCAGCTCCAGGTCACCGACATCGGTGCCCTGGCCGCCGAGCGGGTGGCGGCGTGGTCGCCCACCGCCGCGGCCAAGGGGGTCCTGCTGGCCGGGGACTGCCCGCCGACCACGGCGTGGGCCGACCCGGTCGCCCTGTCCAGCGCGCTGGACGCGGTCATCGACAACGCGGTGAAGTTCACGCCGGAGGGCGAGAACGTCGAGGTGGCCGTCTCCTCCAACGGTGACACCTCCACCGTCGTCGTCACCGACCACGGTCCCGGACTGAACGGTGAGGAGCTGACCCGCGTCGGGGACCGCTTCTGGCGCAGCGGACGGCACCAGAACGTCAAGGGCTCGGGCCTCGGCCTGTCCATCGCCCGGGCCCTGCTCACGGCGGGCGGCGGCTCGATCGCGTACGACCGCCACGAGCCGCACGGGCTGACGGTGACGGTGACGGTGCCGCGGAGCGCCCCTGCGGGGGCGACCACCGGTCAGGGCTTGACGGACCGGTAGTACCGGCGTGCGCCGTCGTGCAGCCGGAGCGGATCGGTGTAGATGGCGGTGCGCACGTCGACCAACTGGGCGGAGTGGACGCGTTTCCCGATGCGGTCCCGGCTCTTGAGCACGATCCGGGTCAGCCATTCGGTGAGCCGCGGGTCCGTGTCCGCCCGTGTGATCAGCAGATTGGACACGGCCATCGTCGGGACGGGCGCATCGTGCTGGCTGCCGGTGTAGGCCGACTCCGGCATGTTGGTGGCCCGGTAGTGGCGCGTGGCACCGCTCTGCCGATGGAGCTGGGCGACCAGGTCGGCCGTGATCGGCACGAACCGCAGACCGGAGTCCTCGGACAGCGTCTGCAGGCCGTCCGTGGGCAGCCCGCCCGACCAGAAGAACGCGTCCAGCCCTCGCCCGAGCCGTCCAGGGCCGGTGTCTATACCGTCCGCGGAGGGTCTGATGTCCTGCTCCGGATCGATGCCCGCCGCCCTGAGCACCTGGTTCGCGATGAGCCGCACGCCCGACTTGGGCGGCCCGATGGCGACCCTCTTCCCCCGCAGATCGGCGACGGAACGGATGTCGGAACCGGGCGGGACCACGAGCTGCACGTAGTCGTCGTAGAGACGGGCGACTCCGCGCAGCCGGTCGGCACCGTGCCGGTCGCTCAGCCTGTACGCCTCCACCGCGTCGGCCGCCGTGATCGCGAAGTCGGCCTCTCCGGTCGCCACCCGGCGCACGTTCTCCTGCGACCCGTCGCTCGTCAGCAGCCGCACCTCGAGGTCCGGCATGTTCCTGCTGAGCGAGGTGCGCAGCAGCTCACCGTATTTCTGGTACACCCCCGCGCGTGTCCCCGTACTCAGGGTGACCGTCCCACGGGGCGGCTCCTCGCTCCAGGGGGCCAGCCACCACAGCAGCAGTCCGAGCGCCACGAAGCCGGCGACCGCGCCCCGCAGGACCCGGCGCCTGCCGATACGGGACAGCGCGTTGGACATGGGCGCGATCCTGCCAGCCCGTACGCCCCGCTGACCAGGGCAGAGCGCACATACCCGGCGAGAAGGCGGGCAGCGCGACGGACCGGACGACGCAGCCGGGACCGCCGGGACTGTCGGGGGCGGCCGCTAAAGTCACGGCATGAGCGCTTCGCCCGCCGATCTGGTCCGTGAGTTCCACCGCGCCTTCGGGCTGGAGGCGCGCGGGACACCGACCGAGGTCTCCCCGGAACTCGCCGCCCACCGCGGCGAACTGCTCGCCGAGGAGGCCGCCGAGGTCGCGGAGGTGGCGGTGCACGGCCCGCTCGACCGGCTCGCGCACGAACTGGCCGATGTCGTCTACGTCGCCTACGGCACGGCACTCGTCCACGGCATCGACCTCGACGCGGTGATCGCCGAGATCCACCGTTCCAACATGACCAAGCGCGGCCCCGACGGCCGGATCAGCCGCCGCTTCGACGGCAAGGTCCTCAAGGGGGACCACTACGAGGCCCCGGACGTGTCCCGGGTGCTGCGCCGGCAGGGATGGACGCCGGCCGCGGAGGCCTGAGCCGGGGCCCGGACGGGGCCCGGCTCCGCCGTCCCGGCGTGTCGTGGCGAGCGCATACCCTGTAGGGCATGAGCAGCATCGACCGGAGCCAGTCAGTGGGCGGCACGCGCACCTACGAAGTCCGCACCTACGGGTGCCAGATGAACGTCCACGACTCCGAGCGATTGTCCGGGCTGCTGGAGGACGCGGGCTACGTCCGCGCCCCCGAGGGCGCCGACGGCGACGCTGACGTAATCGTCTTCAACACCTGCGCCGTGCGGGAGAACGCCGACAACAAGCTCTACGGCAACCTCGGCCACCTCGCCCCGAAGAAGGCGCAGCGCCCCGGCATGCAGATCGCGGTCGGCGGCTGCCTCGCGCAGAAGGACCGCGACACCATCGTGAAGCGGGCCCCCTGGGTGGACGTCGTCTTCGGCACGCACAACATCGGCAAGCTGCCGGTCCTCCTGGAGCGCGCCCGCGTCCAGGAGGAGGCGCAGGTCGAGATCGCCGAGTCGCTGGAGGCCTTCCCGTCCACGCTGCCGACCCGCCGCGAGAGCGCCTACGCGGCCTGGGTGTCCATCTCCGTCGGCTGCAACAACACCTGCACCTTCTGCATCGTCCCGGCGCTGCGCGGCAAGGAGAAGGACCGGCGTCCCGGCGACATCCTCGCCGAGGTCGAGGCCCTGGTCGCGGAGGGCGTCTCGGAGATCACCCTGCTCGGCCAGAACGTCAACGCGTACGGCTCCGACATCGGCGACCGGGAGGCGTTCAGCAAGCTGCTGCGGGCCTGCGGGGGCATCGACGGCCTGGAGCGCGTCCGCTTCACCTCTCCGCACCCGCGCGACTTCACCGACGACGTCATCGCCGCCATGGCCGAGACGCCCAATGTGATGCCGCAGCTCCACATGCCGCTCCAGTCCGGCTCGGACACGGTGCTGAAGGCGATGCGCCGTTCGTACCGGCAGGAGCGCTACCTCGGCATCATCGAGAAGGTCCGCGCCGCCATCCCGCACGCGGCGATCAGCACCGACATCATCGTGGGCTTCCCCGGGGAGACCGAGGAGGACTTCGAGCAGACCCTGCAGGTGGTGCGCGAGGCCCGCTTCGCGCAGGCCTTCACCTTCCAGTACTCCAAGCGGCCGGGCACCCCGGCCGCCGAGATGGACGGCCAGATCCCCAAGAAGGTCGTCCAGGAGCGCTACGAGCGGCTCGTCGCCCTCCAGGAGGAGATCTCCTGGGAGGAGAACAAGAAGCAGGTCGGCCGGACCCTGGAACTGATGGTGGCCGAAGGGGAGGGCCGCAAGGACGACACCACCCACCGCCTGTCCGGCCGCGCCCGGGACAGCCGTCTGGTGCACTTCACCAAGCCGGAGCAGGAGGTCCGCCCCGGCGACGTCGTGACCGTCGAGATCACGTACGCGGCCCCCCACCACCTTCTCGCCGAGGGCCCCACCCTGGACGTGCGCCGCACGCGCGCCGGTGACGCCTGGGAGAAGCGGAACGCGGAGAAGGCGGCCCGGCCGGCGGGCGTGATGCTGGGCCTGCCGAAGATCGGTGCGCCCGAACCCCAGCCGGTCGCGGCGAGCGGCTGCGGCTGCGACTGACGGCGACGGGCAGCGACTGACGGCGACCGGCCGGGGGCTCGCGGGCGGCCCGCCCGGGCTACGCTGCCGATCATGATGGTCGCCGCCGCAGTCTGCCCCTGCCCGCCGCTCCTCGTGTCCGAGGTCGCCGTGGGCGCCGCCCACGAGCTGGACGCCGCGCGGGCCGCGTGCACGGTCGCGGTCGGTGTGCTCGCCGCCGCCCGTCCCGACCGGCTCGTGGTCGTCGGTCCGCTGCCGGGCGACGCGGGGCCCGAGCACCACCCGGAGGGCAGCACGGGGTCCTTCCGCGGCTTCGGGGTCGATCTCGGCGTACGGCTCGGCGCGGACCGGGGCACGGCGGCCGGACGGGAACTTCCCCCCGGGCTCGCGGTGGGTGCCTGGCTGCTGGAGCGGGCCGGCTGGGCGGACGTCCCGGTCGAGGGGCTCGGTGTGGGGGAGCCGCTCGCGGCCGAGCGGTGCGTCCAGGAGGGAAGGGACATCGCCGCCGGTGCGGAGCGGGTGGCGCTGCTGGTGATGGGCGACGCCAGTGCCTGCCGCACGCTCAAGGCCCC
The DNA here is from genome assembly GCF_029760955.1 of Streptomyces cathayae. Classification (GTDB taxonomy): domain Bacteria; phylum Actinomycetota; class Actinomycetes; order Streptomycetales; family Streptomycetaceae; genus Streptomyces; species Streptomyces cathayae. The sequence goes on along the minus strand of NZ_CP121682.1, from coordinate 2,145,079 downwards.
CGGCTACCTCGACGAGCGGGCGGCGCCCTTCGACGCGGAGGCCGCACGGGCACTGGGAGCGGTCGACACGGCGGCCCTGCGGGCACTGGACAGCGGCCTGGCGCGCGACCTCATGGTGTCCGGCCGGGCGCCCTGGCAGGTCCTCGCGGGCGCGGCCGAGGGCACCGCCCTGGAGGGCCGCCTGCTGTACGAGGACGCCCCGTACGGGGTGGGCTACATCGTGGCCACCTGGTCGTAGCCGCCGACCGGGTGCGACGCCGGCCTGAGGTCCTGAACGCCTGAATCCCAGGACCCCTGGACCCTGAAACAACGAACGGCCTGAAACAGCGGACGGCCGGGAGTGCCAGGCGCGTCAGGTGCGCCTGGCACTCCCGGCCGTCCGCTGCCGTACCGCGCTCAGGAAGTGGGCGGCGGCCCGGCCGGCGGCGTGGTGCCACCCGTGTCCGGACCCGGGTCGTTCTTGTGGGCGAGCCGGTCCATGGCGTGCTTGGCCTTGCCCGTGCTCGTCTGGATCCTGTCGCTGTACTTGCCCTTGGTCCGCTTGTCGACGGTCTTCGCGGCCTTGTCCAGCCCGTGCTGGATCTTGCCCTCGTGCTGTTGCGCGAGGTGCGAGACCTTGTCCTTGGCAGGCCCCAGCTTGGCCTTCATGCTGTCCCGGAGACCCATGGTCCACCTTCCCTCGCGGTGCGGTCCATGCGCGAAAACGCCCATATCCACTCCATACGGTACTCGGGTGGAGGCTGTCCCGCCCGGCTGCGGCGTTTGCGAGACTGGACCGGTGAGCAGCGCATCCTCCGGCCCCCGGGTCATCGCCGTCGTCGGTCCCACCGCAGCAGGAAAGTCCGATCTGGGCGTGTTCCTGGCCCGGCAACTCGGAGGTGAGGTGGTCAACGCCGACTCCATGCAGCTCTACCGGGGGATGGACATCGGCACCGCCAAGCTGACGCCCGAGGAGCGCGGGGGCGTCCCGCACCACCTCCTGGACATCTGGGACGTGACCGTCACCGCGTCCGTCGCCGAGTACCAGCGTCTGGCCCGGGAGCGGATCGACGCCCTGCTCGCCGACGGGCGCTGGCCCGTCCTGGTCGGGGGGTCCGGCCTCTACGTCCGCGGGGCCGTCGACCACCTCGAGTTCCCGGGCACCGACCCCGACGTCAGATCGCGCCTGGAGGAGGAACTCACCCTGCGTGGCTCCGGCGCGCTGCACGCCCGTCTCGCCGCCGCGGACCCCGAGGCCGCGCGGGCCATCCTGCCGAGCAACGGCCGCCGTATCGTCCGGGCGCTCGAAGTGATCGAGATCACCGGCCTGCCCTTCACCGCCAACCTTCCCGGCCACGACTCGGTCTACGACACCTTTCAGATCGGCGTCGATGTGGCCCGCCCCGAACTCGACGAGCGCATCGCCGGGCGGGTCGACCGGATGTGGGAGGCGGGTCTGGTGGACGAGGTGCGCGCACTGGAGGCGCAGGGGTTGCGTGAGGGGCGTACGGCCTCGCGCGCGCTCGGCTACCAGCAGGTCCTCGCGGCGCTCGCCGGGGAGTGCACCCTGGAGGAGGCGCGGTCGGAGACCGTGCGTGCCACGAAGCGCTTCGCGCGCCGTCAGGATTCATGGTTCAGGCGCGATCCGCGGGTGCACTGGTTGAGTGGGGCCGCGGCGGACCTCAGGGAACTTCCGCAGCTCGCGCTGTCATTGGTCGAACGACCGGTTACAGCCTGATCACGTCATGGCATCGGGACGCCCAGGCCGTCATCCGGGCCTCTGACACCGTGCCATCATCGAGCTTCGATCGACCAAGTGGAGTCCAAGTTGGGAGGGCGCGTGGCGATGGAGGCCGGCCCTCGCGACACCGCACACGGCACCGAACACCTCACCACCGAGCGGGGTGCACCGGAGCAGGAACCCGAGCGTCTCGACCCCGACCGTCTCAGCCCCGACGGGCCGGACGAGACGCAGGGCGGAGTGACCGACGACGGCCCCGAGCCGGACGAGATGTTCGCGGGCGGCGACGAGGTCGAGGTCGAGCTGCGCCCGCAGCGGCGGCTGCGCCTCTGGCAGCTCGCGCCCATCGTCGGCCTGGCCGCGCTCGGCTCGTTGATGTTCGCGTTCCCGCTCGCCTTCGACTTCGGCGACAGCGGCGCGGTGATCGCGATGCTGGGCCTGCTGATCTGCTCCTGCGCGGCCGGCTGGGGCATGATGGCCGCCCGCAGGGTGGGCCACACCTGGCCGGGACTGCCGGCCCGGGGCGCCGGACGCAGACCCGACTGGCGGGTCGTGACCGCCTACGCCGTGATGGTCGCCGCGGTGGTGGCACTGGCCGTCTGGCGAGTGGCCCGCCTCCGCTGACGCCCGCGCGGGGCCGCGGCGGGGACGCGCCGTCGTGGCCACCCCGTACGATCGAGGGATGAGCACGCGGATCGCCTTCCTCAAGGGGCACGGTACCGAGAACGACTTCGTGATCGTCCCGGACCCCGAGAACGCCATCGACCTGCCCCCCGCCGCCGTCGCGGCCCTGTGCGACCGCCGCGCGGGCATCGGTGGCGACGGACTGCTGCACGTGGTGCGGTCCGCGGCGCATCCCGAGGCACGGCACCTGGCCGCCGAGGCCGAGTGGTTCATGGACTACCGCAACGGCGACGGTTCGATCGCCGAGATGTGCGGCAACGGAGTGCGGGTGTTCGCGCGCTACCTCCAGCGGGCGGGGCATGTGGCCGAAGGGGACGTCGCGGTCGCCACGCGCGGGGGCGTGAAGACGGTGCACATCGCCAAGACCGGGTCCGACGGCGGCTCCGCCGCGGGTGACATCACCGTCGGCATGGGCCGGGCGCTGCTCCCCGACGGCGAGGTCACCGTGAGCGTCGACGGGCGCAGCCGGCCGGCGCGGAACGTGAACATGGGCAACCCGCACGCCGTGGTCTTCGTGGACGACCTCGCGCACGCCGGTGACCTGTTCACCGCACCCTCCTTCAGTCCCGCCTCGGCCTACCCGGACGGCGTCAACGTCGAGTTCGTGGCCGACCGGGGCCCGCGGCACGTGGCGCTGCGCGTCCATGAGCGCGGGGCCGGTGAGACCCGCTCGTGCGGCACGGGTGCCTGCGCGGTCGCGGTGGCCACCGCCCGCCGGGACGGCGTCGACCCGAGCGTCACCGGAACCCCGGTGACGTACACCGTGGAGGTGCCCGGCGGCACCCTGGTGATCACCGAACGGCCCGACGGCGAGATCGAGATGACCGGACCCGCGGTGATCGTCGCCGAGGGAGTGATCGAGGAGCAGTGGCTGGAGAACCTGCCCCGCTGAAGTCCGGGCCGGCTCGGTATCCCAGACGCGCGGGGGCGGGAGACCGGCATCCGCGGGGTGCGGGGCGGGTTTCGGCTTCGAGAGCACGGCGCACCGCCGGTCCCGTGGCGTGAAACCGCCGTAGTGCGGGGCTTCGCTCGATGGGGTGATCCGTTTCACGCTCGGCGGGAGGCGGTCGGTCGCACGTGTCGGGGTCGGTAGCATCAAGCACCGGCCCGGACGGGGGACGAACGCCGTCCCCTGAGCCCGAGTCCGCCCTGGGACACGCCCGTCCGCCGGTCGACGCAGCCGGAGGTGCCCATGAACGCGGAGGCCGCGAATCCTGCGACCCCAGGTCCTGCGACATCGGGTCATGTCGCGCCCACAGGGACCCGCAGGAAGGCCCGCCCCCGGCTCGACCTGCGCCGACTGGGCCGTGCCGCGCTGCTCGGCCCCGCCTCCCGCGACCGGCTCCCCGACGCCATCGGCCATGTGGTCGACGCCCATCGCGCCCACCATCCCGACGCCGCTCTCGACCCCCTGCGCCGGGCCTATCTCCTGGCCGAGTCCTCGCACCGCGGCCAGATGCGCAAGAGCGGCGAGCCGTACATCACCCACCCGCTCGCCGTGACCCTGATCCTCGCCGAACTCGGCGCCGAGACGACGACCTTGACGGCATCCCTGCTCCACGACACCGTCGAGGACACGGAAGTGACGCTCGATCAGGTCCGGGAGCAGTTCGGTGCGGAGGTGAGCTACATCGTCGACGGCGTCACCAAACTCGAGAAGGTCGACTACGGCGCCGCGGCCGAACCCGAGACCTTCCGCAAGATGCTCGTCGCCACCGGCAACGACGTCCGCGTGATGTCGATCAAACTCGCCGACCGGCTGCACAACATGCGCACCCTCGGCGTCATGCGCCCCGCGAAACAGGAGCGCATCGCCAAGGTGACCCGGGACGTGCTCATCCCCCTCGCCGAGCGGCTCGGGGTCCAGGCGCTCAAGACGGAACTCGAGGACCTGGTCTTCGCGATCCTGCACCCCGAGGAGAACGAGCACACCCGCGAGTTGATCCTCCGCAACGCCTCCCGCCCGGACGACCCGCTCGCCGAGGTCGCCGACGAGGTGCGCACGGTGCTGCGCGAGGCGGACATCCCCGCCGAGGTCCGCATCCGCCCCCGCCACTTCGTCTCCGTGCACCGGGTGTCCCGCAAACGCGGCCGGATGCGCGGCGCCGACTTCGGCCGTCTGCTGGTGCTGGTGAACGAGGACGCCGACTGCTACGGGGTCCTGGGTGAACTGCACACCTGCCTGACGCCGGTCGTCTCGGAGTTCAAGGACTTCATCGCCGTCCCCAAGTTCAACCTGTACCAGTCGCTGCACACCGCGGTCGCCCGGGACGACGGCCAGGTCGTCGAAGTCCTCATCCGGACCCACCAGATGCACAAGGTCGCCGAGGCCGGTGTCGTCGCCCTGGGCAACCCGTACGCCGTCCCGGCCGAGGAGCAGTCCGCGAGCGACGGCGAGCGCGTCGACCCGACCCGGCCCGGCTGGCTCTCCCGGCTCCTGGAGTGGCAGCGCGGCGCACCCGACCCCGACACCTTCTGGTCGACCCTGCGCGAGGACCTCGCCCAGGACCGCGAGATCACCGTGTTCCGCCCCGACGGCGGCACGATCGGCCTGCCCGACGGGGCGACCTGCGTGGACGCCGCGTACGCGCAGTACGGGGAGGACGCGCACGCGTGCATCGGCGCCCGCGTCAACGGTCGCCTGGCGACGCTGAGCACCACCCTGAGGGACGGGGACACCGTCCAGCTCCTGATGGGACAGGACCCCGCCTCCGAGCCCTCCAGACAGTGGCTGGATCACGCCCACACGCCCGCCGCGCGGATCGCCATCCAGCGCTGGCTGACCGCCCACCCCGAGCGGAGCGACCCGCCGGCCGTCCGTCCCGAGGACGCCCGGCCCGAGGAGGCCCGGTGGGCCCCCCGCCCCGCCGACGAGCCCGCCGCCCAGGCACCCGGGGCGGCGCCCGGCCCCTCCACCGGCGCCCAGGTCCTGGCCGACCGGCCCGGCGCGACCGTTCGGCTGGCCGGCTGCTGTACGCCCGTACCGCCCGACGGGGTGACCGGCTTCGCCGTGCGCGGGGGAGCGGTCACCGTGCACCGGGTCGAGTGCGCCGCGGTGACGCGGATGAAGAACGCGGGGCGCGCGGAGGTCGGCGTGCACTGGGGGGAGGGAGCCGAATGCCGGGTCACGCTCGTCGCCGAGTCGTTCGTCCGGCCTCACCTGCTCGCGGACCTCACCGAGGCCATGGCTCTCGAAGGCGCCGAGATCGTCTCCGCGACCGTCGAGCCCCCGACCCATCAGCAGGTGCGGCACACGTACACCGTGCAGCTGCCCGACGCCGCGCACCTGCCCGCCCTCATGCGCGCGATGCGCAACGTGGCCGGTGTGTACGACGTGAGCCGGGCCAAGCCGCAGACCCAGGGCACCTGACGGCACACGCGCGGGCGGAGCACCGCCCGGCCGTGAGCGCCCGCCGCGCGGCGGCCCCACCGTCCGAACGCCCTTCCGCAGGTCCACTCGATCGGGTGGGCCGGGAGCGCGCCGTCGCCGGGGCGCCCGTGCGCGCTGGTAGCCGTGGGCCATGCCGACCGCTCCCCACGTCCCGACCGCTCCCGTCCCGGCCGCTTCCGTCCCGGCCGCTCCTGTCCCGGCCTCCGACCGTCCGGCTTCCGGCCGGCCGTCCGTCCCCGGTCCGTCCGCCCGAGCGCTGGTGCCCCGGGGCCGTCGACGGCGGACGTCCGCCGCGCTGCTCGCGTCGGCCGTCTCCGTCTGCCTCCTCGCCGCGAGTGCCCCGGCCACGCCGCTGGGCATCGGCGACCGCCTCTTCCTGCATCTGGGCAACCCCGGGTACGACGTGGCGTCGTACGACCTGGCCCTCAGCTATCCCGGGACCAACGACAAGGCGCTCCAGGCCACCACGACGATCGTCGCCCGGCTGACCGCGGACCTGGACCGGATCAACCTCGACTTCGCCCACGGCACGGTCCGGTCGGTCGAGGTCGACGGGGCCCCGGCCGCCTTCACCACCGCCGGGGAGGACCTCGTGATCACGCCCGAGGGCGGCCTGGACGCGGGCGAACGGACCCGCGTCACCGTGCGGCACACCAGCGATCCGGCGCCGGCCGAGGGCCGTGACGGCGGCTGGGTGCGCACCGCGGACGGCCTCGCCATGGCCAACCAGGCCGACGCCGCGCACCTGGTGTTCCCATGCAACGACCACCCGTCCGACAAGGCGATGTTCACCTTCCGCATCACCACCCCCGAGGGGCACACGGCCGTCGCCAACGGCCGGCCGGCCGGTGTGGACCGCACACGCGGAGCGACCACCTGGACGTACCGCACCCTGCACCCCATGGCCACCGAACTCGCCCAGGTGTCCATCGGCCGCTCCACGGTCCTGCACCGCACCGGTCCGCAGGGGCTGCCGCTGCGCGACGTCGTGCCCACGAAGCACCGCGAGGGGCTCGAACCGTGGCTGGCGAGGACTCCCGACCAGATCGCCTGGATGGAGGCCAGGGTCGGCCGCTACCCCTTCGAGACGTACGGCCTGCTCATGGCCGACGCCTCCACCGGCTTCGCACTCGAGACCCAGACGCTGTCCCTCTTCGAGAGGGACTTGTTCACCGAGCCGGGCGCCCCCGCGTGGTACGTCGAGTCGATCATGATGCACGAGCTCGCCCACCAGTGGTTCGGCAACAGCGTCAGCCCTCGCACCTGGTCCGACCTGTGGCTCGGCGAGGGCCACGCCACCTGGTACGAGGCGCTGTACGCGCAGGAGAGGTCCGGCCCGTCCCTCGACGCCCGGATGAAGGCCGCCTACGAGGAATCCGACCGCTGGCGCGCGCAGGGCGGGCCCCCCGCCGCCCCCAAGGCCCCGGAACCCGGCCAGAAGATCAGCATCTTCAGGCCGAACGTCTACGCCGGAGCCGCGCTCGTGCTGTACGCCCTGCGCGAGGAGATCGGCCGCACCGCCTTCGAACGCCTGCAACGTCTCTGGGTGACCCACCACCGGAACGGCACGGCCACCACCGCCGACTTCGTCCGGCTCGCCTCCGACGTCGCGGGACGGGACCTGACGGAATTCCTGGAGCCCTGGCTCTACGACTCCAGGACCCCGCCGATGCCCGGCCACCCGGACTGGAAGTCCACGACCGAGCCCGGCTCCCGGTCCACGGAACTCCTCGCGCCGATGGCGCATCGACCGGGTGGGAGCCGGGAACAAACACGATGACGAGACGCCCCGTGCCGTGTCACCATCGTCAGGTCGCCGCGGCACGGGTGACGGGAATCTCCCGGCAGGCTCGTGCGTTGTGAGGGGTGACGGCCGCGTTCCGCCGCCACCCGCGACATCCCATCGACGTAAGGACCCAATGACCTCCTCTTCTTCCCCCTCCCAGGACACCAAGCGCCTCGCGCAGACCTACCCCGAGGGCCTCCGGGCCGATGCCCTGATGGAAGAGGACGTCGCCTGGAGCCCCGAGAACGACGGAGAGCGGGACGGCGACCAGTTCGACCGCTCCGAGCGCGCGTCCCTGCGCCGCGTCGCAGGCCTCTCCACCGAGCTCGAGGACGTCACCGAGGTCGAGTACCGACAGCTCCGTCTGGAGCGGGTCGTGCTCGTCGGCGTGTGGACATCGGGAACCGCGCAGGACGCCGAGAACTCCCTCGCGGAGCTCGCGGCCCTGGCGGAGACGGCGGGCGCCCTCGTGCTCGACGGCATGATCCAGCGCCGGGACAAGCCCGACGCGGCGACCTACATCGGCTCCGGCAAGGCCGGGGAGCTGCGTGACATCGTCCTCGAGACGGGCGCCGACACGGTCGTCTGCGACGGTGAGCTGAGCCCCGGCCAGCTGATCCACCTCGAGGACGTCGTCAAGGTCAAGGTCGTCGACCGCACGGCCCTGATCCTGGACATCTTCGCCCAGCACGCCCAGTCCCGAGAGGGCAAGGCGCAGGTCGCGCTCGCGCAGATGCAGTACATGCTGCCGAGGCTGCGCGGCTGGGGTCAGTCGCTGTCCCGGCAGATGGGCGGCGGCACGGGCGGCGGGCTCGCCACCCGTGGCCCCGGCGAGACCAAGATCGAGACCGACCGGCGCCGGATCCGCGAGAAGATGGCGAAGATGCGCCGGGAGATCGCGGAGATGAAGACCGGCCGCGACATCAAGCGCCAGGAACGCCGGCGCAACAAGGTGCCGTCCGTCGCCATCGCGGGCTACACCAACGCGGGCAAGTCCTCCCTGCTCAACCGCCTCACGGGCGCGGGCGTACTGGTCGAGAACGCCCTGTTCGCGACCCTCGACCCGACCGTGCGCCGGGCCGAGACGCCGAGCGGACGGCTGTACACGCTGGCCGACACCGTCGGGTTCGTCCGCCATCTGCCGCACCATCTGGTCGAGGCGTTCCGCTCCACCATGGAGGAGGTCGGCGACGCCGACCTGATCCTGCACGTGGTGGACGGTTCGCATCCCGCCCCGGAGGAGCAGCTGGCTGCCGTGCGCGAGGTGATCAGGGATGTCGGCGCCACCGACGTACCCGAGATCGTCGTGATCAACAAGGCCGACGCGGCCGACCCGCTGACGCTCCAGCGGCTGCTGCGGACGGAGAAGCACTCCATCGCGGTCTCGGCCCGCACCGGTCAGGGCATCGAGGAACTGCTCACCTTCATCGACGACGAGCTGCCCCGCCCGGCGGTGGAGATCGAGGCACTCGTGCCGTACACCCAGGGCAAGCTGGTCGCCCGCGCCCATGACGAGGGGGAGGTGATCTCCGAGGAGCACACCCCGGAGGGCACCCTGCTCAAGGTGCGGGTGCACGAGGAACTGGCGGCGGAACTCACGCCGTACCTGCTCACGTCGGCCGCCCACTGAGCCGGCCACCCGCAGTGTGACGCCGACGGCCCGCCCCCTGCTCCGGCAGGGGGCGGGCCGTCGGCGTGGGTGGTCACCGGCCGCCGTGGCTCCTGCCCGGGTTCCGGCACAGCGACTCGGCGTCCCGGCCCGACCGCGGGCCCGCGAGCCAGATGCCGTCGATCGGACCGATGCCCGTTCCCGGATGCGCCGCGCACCCGGGAACGGGCCCGTCGGTCACTGTCCGGCGAACTTGTCGCTGACCGCGTCGTAGACGCCCTTGGCATCGTCGCCCAGCCGGGGACCGGCCAGCCAGCCCGAGGTCACCGGGCCGATGGAGGTGTTGGACACCAGAGCGGGCCGGCCGTCCGAGCCCGCCGCGACCCAGCCGCCACCGGACGAACCGGCCGTCATGCTGCACCCGATCCGGTACATCGTCGGCTCGGACGTGTGGAGCGAGAGCCGGCCCGGCCGGTCCTCGCAACGGAACAGCTTCTGGCCGTCGTACGGGGTTCCGGCCGGGTAACCGATCGCGGTCACGCTCTCCGTGTCGGGCACCGCCGGAGCGTCGAAGTCCACCGGCAGCGCCGAACCGACCGTCTCCTCCAGCGACTTGCCGTCACCGCCCTTCTCCGGCGTCACATGGATGACCGCGAAGTCGTACGAGGCGCCGTCGCCACCGGTCGGACCGCCCTGCTCGATCCACTGGTCGGAGGTCTGCGCCCAGTCCCCCCACCAGACACCGTACGGAGCGACCTCCTCCTTGGCGGCGCCCTCGAGTTCCGCCGTCGGCTTGCCCGCGTCGTTGTACGACGGCACGAAGGCGATGTTGCGGTACCAGCCGCCCTTCTTGCCGGCGTGCACACAGTGGCCGGCCGTCCACACCATGTTGGACTTGCCCGGGTTGGCGGGGTCCTGCACCACGGTGGCGGAGCACACCATGGTGCCCTCCGGGGAGTCGAAGAACACCTTGCCGGCCGTGGGGGCGTTGGCGTGGTAGGAAGGCGGCACGGCCTGCGCCTGCACCGGCTCCGGCGTCGGGTCGGTCACCCCCTGGTCACCGGAGATGTCGCTCTCGTCGACCTCCTGCTCCGGCTCCTCCGCCTCCCGCATGCGGTCCGGGTCCCACAGGTCCTCGATGATCGGGTTGATGTAGTCGTTGGCCTCACGCAGCCAGTCGTCCTGGTCCCAGTTCTTCCACTCGCCGTCACGCCACTTGTCGACATCGATCCCGTGCTCCTTGAGCCGGTCCTTGATGTCGTCCGGGATCGTGATCTTGCCGTCGCCGGCCGCGGCGGTCGCGGAGGCGTCGCCGCCCGCGGTGTCGTCGCCCGCACCGCAGGCGGTCGCCGTGAGCGCGAGCACCGAGGCGAGCGCGACGGCGGTCAGTACGGGGGAGGTTCCGCGGCGCGCCCTCCCGTTTCGGCGAATGGTGGACGACGGCCGTATGGATCGCATGATCTGACTCCCCCTGCTGAGGACGAACGTGGTGCTTCGGCCGTGCTCACATCCTGGACTCGAGCGGAGTACGGAGCGAACACACGACCACCGGGAACGGCACCACAGACTATGCGCTCGCCGTGAGGGGCGGCCGACGGAACGGCAACGGTTTCGCTACGAGCATTCTGACCTGGCCGGTCTTCGGGACCCACCACTGTGACGTCTTACCGGGCACGGTCTGCCGTCCCCCGTGCGATGAGCAACGACCGCCGGGTTACCCGGACTTCGCGGTGGGATCGCTCCGCCCGGCCCGGCGTCGGCACCTCTCCGGTGGTCACGGAGGGCATGATTGTCGGTGCCGGGCCGTAGGGTGGTCGCGCTATGACGAAGCCCTCACTCCCCGAACTCCTGCAGGCCGCCGTCACCGCCGTCGGCGGCACGGAGCGCCCCGGCCAGGTGACCATGGCCGAAGCCGTCGCCGAAGCGATCGACGGCGCCTCTCATCTGCTGGTCCAGGCCGGCACCGGCACCGGAAAGTCGCTCGGCTATCTGGTGCCCGCGCTCGCCCAGGGGGAGCGAGTCGTCGTGGCGACGGCGACGCTGGCCCTGCAGCGCCAGCTCGTGGAGCGCGACCTTCCGCGCGCGGTGGAGGCGTTGCATCCGCTGCTGCGCCGCCGCCCGGAGTTCGCGATGCTCAAGGGCCGGTCCAACTACCTGTGTCTGCACCGTCTCCACGAAGGAGTACCGCAGGACGAGGAGGAGGGCCTCTTCGACCAGTTCGAGGCGGCCGCCCCCACCAGCAAGCTGGGCCAGGACCTGCTGCGCCTGCGTGACTGGGCGGACGAGACGGAGACCGGCGACCGGGACAACCTCACGCCGGGCGTCTCCGACCGGGCCTGGTCCCAGGTGTCGGTGTCGTCCCGGGAGTGCCTGGGCGCCACGAAGTGCGCCTACGGCGCGGAGTGCTTCGCGGAGACGGCCCGTGAGCGGGCCAAACTGGCCGAGGTCGTCGTCACCAACCACGCGCTCCTCGCGATCGACGCGATCGAGGGCGCTCCGGTGCTGCCGCAGCACGAGGTGCTGATCGTCGACGAGGCCCATGAGCTGGTCTCCCGGGTCACCGGGGTCGCCACGGGGGAACTCACCCCCGGCCAGGTCAACCGGGCGGTGCGCCGTGCCGCGAAACTCGTCGACGAGAAGGCCGCCGACCAGTTGCAGACCGCGGCCGAGGGCTTCGAACGCCTGATGGAGCTGGCCCTCCCCGGCCGGCTCGAGGAGATCCCGGAGGACCTCGGATACGCGCTGATGGCGCTGCGCGACGCCTGCCGGACCGTCATCTCCGCCATCGGGAACACCCGCGACAAGTCCGTCCAGGACGAGGACGCGGTCCGCAAACAGGCGCTGGCCTCGGTGGAGAGCGTGCATGACGTGGCGGAGCGGATCGCCAACGGCTCCGAATGGGACGTCGTCTGGTACGAGCGCCACGAGCCCCGCGGCGGAGCCGCGTACCGGCACAGCGGAGCCTCGTTGCGCGTCGCCCCCATGTCCGTCTCCGGTCTGCTGCGCGAGAAGCTCTTCACCGACCGCTCCGTGGTCCTGACGTCCGCGACCCTGAAACTGGGCGGCGACTTCAACGGCGTGGGAGCCTCCCTGGGGCTCGGCCCCGAGGGCGCCGAAGGAGACGACCTGCCGCAGTGGAAGGGCGTCGACGTCGGCTCGCCGTTCGACTACCCCAGGCAGGGCATCCTCTACGTCGCCAAGCATCTGGCGCGCCCGGCCCGTGACGGCGACCGCGCGGACATGCTGGACGAGCTCACCGAGCTGATCCAGGCGGCGGGCGGCCGGACTCTGGGGCTGTTCTCCTCGATGCGGGCCGCCCAGCTCGCCGCGGAGGAACTGCGCTCCCGGATCCCGGAGTTCCCGATCCTCCTCCAGGGCGAGGAGACGCTCGGCGAACTGATCAAGAACTTCGCGGCCGACCCGAAGACCTGCCTGTTCGGCACGTTGTCGCTCTGGCAGGGGGTCGATGTCCCCGGTCCCAGTTGCCAGCTGGTCGTCATGGACAAGATCCCGTTCCCTCGCCCGGACGACCCGTTGATGAGCGCCCGGCAGAAGGCCGTGGAGGAGGCGGGCGGCAACGGTTTCATGGCGGTCGCCGCCACCCATGCGGCGCTGCTCATGGCGCAGGGTGCCGGCCGTCTCGTCCGGGCCACGGGCGACCGCGGTGTGGTCGCCGTACTGGACCAGCGGCTGGCGACCGCCCGCTACGGAAGTTATCTGAAGGCCTCGCTGCCCGACTTCTGGTGCACCACGGACCGGAATCAGGTCAGGAAATCCCTGGCCGCGATCGACGCGGTCGCGAAGCGGGCCGAGACCGAGGCGGAGGTACCGGTGGAGGCGGAGTGACAGCGGGGCGGCCTGTCACGGATCGCGGCCACGGAGCCGGACGGTCCGGGCAGTCCGGACAGCACAGGGCCCCGGAACCGGCGCAGGGGTCCCGGGGCCCGGTCGGAGGGCGGGGCCGCACCGCGGCCCCGCACCGGACTCAGACGCGGCGCAGAACGGCCACCACCTTGCCCAGGATGGTCGCGTCGTCGCCCGGGATCGGCTCGTAGGCCGCGTTGTGCGGGAGGAGCCAGACGTGGCCGTCCTCGCGCTTGAAGCGCTTGACGGTGGCCTCGCCGTCGAGCATCGCCGCCACGATGTCACCGTTCTCGGCGACGGGCTGGCGTCGGACCGTGACCCAGTCGCCGTCACAGATCGCGGCCTCGATCATGGAGTCGCCGATCACCTTCAGGACGAACAGCTCGCCGTCACCGACGAGTTGCCGGGGGAGGGGGAAGACGTCCTCGACCGACTCCTCGGCGAGGATGGGGCCACCGGCGGCGATACGGCCCACCAGGGGGACGTACGAAGCGGCCGGCTTGCCCGCGGTGTCCGCGGGCTGCACGGAGGCGGCCTGGTCGGAGCCGCGCACCTCGTAGGCGCGGGGGCGGTGCGGGTCGCGGCGCAGGAATCCCTTGCGCTCCAGAGCCATCAGCTGGTGCGCCACGGATGACGTGCTGGAGAGGCCGACCGCCTGGCCGATCTCGCGCATCGACGGCGGATAACCGCGGCGCTGCACCGAGTCCCTGATGACTTCGATGACCCGGCGCTGGCGGTCGGTGAGTCCGGAGCTGTCCGCCCGGATGCCGGGAGGTCGGCCCGGCAAGGAGCGCTTGGGTCCCTCAGGATGCGCGGCTTCGCTCATCGCATGCACCGGCTCGAGCCGGTCCTGGGAGCGGTCCTGGGCAGCGATGCTGGCGCTGTCGGCGGTGGTGGTCACGTCGGCCCCTCTCGATGGTCTCCCTGCAGGACAACGGTAGTAGCTTTCGAAAGGTTGCGCCAAACACACGTTCGAGTGAAAAATCGCGAATTACGTTATGCGGTCGCGTGCTGAGGTGTATTGGCGGCAATGCTTCTTGTCGGACGGGCGCGCCCCGGGTGTGCTTCCCGGTCGCGCTTCTCGCCGCCGGGACGGCGGTCTCCCGGTCGTCGGGCCAGTCTGCCACCGGGTGTCTCGCGGCACGGGGGCGGCCCCGGCTCTCTTCGGGAGCCGTACGCGCTCTCCCTTCCGTGTGCGCGACATCTCCCCGTGTGTCGCGGCGGCACACGACTGCGAGCCCCGGCGGCGGGGAAGGCGCCCCGCGCGGGGGCCCGCCGAAGGCTCCCGCGCGGCCTGGGGTGCGGTGGCCCGCACGGGGGTCGTCGTGAGGCCGTGCGGGGGTCGTGCGGGGGCCGTGCGGACGCCTGCGGGAGGGTCCGGTCGGGCGTCGGTTGCCCGGATTCGAGTGACACGCGTACGGGAGTGCATGTATGAGCCAATCCCCACATCTAGTGGTTGGATTGCACTCGCTACCCAGAAGTTGTGGTCCCCGGGTCTTGAGGCCCTCGGAGATCGCTTATGCTGGAGCAGCTTCGTGGGGCCGGACAGGCCTTGTGGGGCCATGGAGTCTGCCGTGAGGGAGGGTTGGGATTTCATGCACTGCCCCTTCTGCAGGCACTCCGACAGCCGGGTCGTCGACAGTCGTACGACCGACGACGGCACGTCGATCCGCAGGCGCCGCCAGTGCCCTGACTGCTCCCGTCGTTTCACGACCGTGGAGACGTGCTCGCTCATGGTGGTCAAGCGGTCCGGAGTCACCGAGCCGTTCAGCCGCACCAAGGTCATCAACGGTGTGCGCAAGGCGTGCCAGGGGCGTCCCGTCACCGAGGACGCGCTCGCGCAGCTCGGCCAGCGGGTCGAGGAAGCGGTGCGGGCCACCGGGAGCGCCGAGCTGACCACCCATGACGTGGGGCTGGCCATACTCGGTCCGCTGCAGGAACTCGACCTCGTCGCCTATCTGCGGTTCGCGTCTGTCTACCGGGCGTTCGAGTCGTTGGAGGACTTCGAGGCCGCGATCGCGGAACTCAGGCAGGTGGGGCACTCCGGCGCGGACGACGAAGACCGCGAAGGGGCTGTCGTGGGGGGCCAGGAAGACGGCAGCGGGTCCGGAGGGACTGTCCAGGTCCCGGAACCCGCTCCGGCCGCCGACTGACCGGCGGTCCCGGCCGGGTGCGGCCGGACGGCGGCGACGAGGAAATCTGTTGCGGGTGATGCCAGTGGGGCGCCCGCGGCGTCGGACAAATACCGTGCCACCGGAACATCGGGGCACTTCAGGGCGTTTTAGCCCGTACAGGGAGGCGGCATGACAGAGACGGCGAGCGGTCCGACACGGAGTTCCCGGGCCAAGAGCACCAAGGCCGGCAAGGGACTGCGGGTCGAGCGCATCCACACCACTCCCGGGGTCCACCCTTACGACGAGGTGGTCTGGGAGCGCCGTGACGTCGTCATGACCAACTGGCGCGACGGCTCGGTCAACTTCGAGCAGCGCGGCGTCGAGTTCCCCGAATTCTGGTCGGTGAACGCGGTCAACATCGTCACCAGCAAGTACTTCCGCGGTGCTGTGGGCACCCCGCAGCGCGAGACCGGCCTCAAGCAGCTGATCGACCGCATCGTGAAGACGTACCGGAAGGCGGGCGAGGACCACAAGTACTTCGCGTCGCCCGCCGACGCCGAGATCTTCGAGCACGAGCTGGCCTACGCCCTTCTGCACCAGATCTTCAGCTTCAACAGCCCTGTCTGGTTCAACGTCGGCACGCCCCAGCCGCAGCAGGTCTCCGCCTGCTTCATCCTGTCCGTCGACGACTCCATGGAGTCGATCCTCGACTGGTACAAGGAGGAGGGCATGATCTTCAAGGGCGGCTCCGGCGCCGGCCTGAACCTCTCCCGCATCCGCTCCTCCAAGGAGCTGCTGTCCTCCGGCGGCAACGCCTCGGGTCCGGTCTCCTTCATGCGCGGCGCCGACGCGTCCGCCGGCACCATCAAGTCCGGCGGTGCCACCCGCCGGGCCGCCAAGATGGTCGTCCTCGACGTGGACCACCCCGACATCGAGGGGTTCATCGAGACGAAGGTCAAGGAAGAGGAGAAGATCCGCGTCCTGCGTGACGCGGGCTTCGACATGGACCTGGGCGGCGACGACATCGCCTCCGTCCAGTACCAGAACGCCAACAACTCGGTCCGCGTGAACGACGAGTTCATGAACGCGGTCCAGCAGGGCGGCCAGTTCGGTCTCCGGGCCAGGATGACCGGCGAGGTCATCGAGGAGGTCGACGCCAAGACGCTCTTCCGCAAGATCGCCGAGGCCGCCTGGGCCTGCGCCGACCCGGGCATCCAGTACGACGACACGATCAACAACTGGCACACCTGCCCCGAGTCCGGCCGGATCACCGCGTCGAACCCGTGCAGCGAGTACATGCACCTGGACAACACGTCCTGCAACCTGGCCTCGCTGAACCTGATGAAGTTCCTCAAGGACGACGGCAAGGGCACCCAGTCCTTCGAGGCCGAGCGCTTCCAGAAGGTCGTCGAGCTGGTCATCACCGCGATGGACATCTCGATCTGCTTCGCGGACTTCCCGACCCAGAAGATCGGCGAGAACACGCGCGCGTTCCGCCAGCTCGGCATCGGCTACGCCAACCTCGGCGCCCTGCTGATGGCCACCGGTCACGCCTACGACTCGGACGGCGGCCGTGCCCTCGCGGGTGCGATCACCTCGCTGATGACCGGCACGGCCTACCGGCGTTCCGCGGAACTGGCCGCGGTGGTCGGCCCGTACGACGGCTACGCCCGTAACGCCGACGCCCACCAGCGCGTCATGAAGCAGCACTTCGACGCCAACGGCGCGGCCGTGCGCATGGACGACCTGGACAGCCCGGTGTGGGCCGCCGCCACCGAGGCATGGCAGGACGTGGTGCGCCTCGGGGACAAGAACGGCTTCCGCAACTCCCAGGCGTCCGTGCTCGCCCCGACCGGCACCATCGGCCTGGCGATGTCCTGCGACACCACCGGTGTCGAACCCGACCTCGCCCTGGTCAAGTTCAAGAAGCTCGTCGGCGGCGGTTCGATGCAGATCGTCAACGGCACCGTCCCGCAGGCCCTGCGCCGCCTGGGCTACCAGGAGGAGCAGATCGAGGGGATCGTCGCCCACATCTCCGACCACGGCAATGTGATCGACGCCCCCGGCCTCAAGCACGAGCACTACGAGGTGTTCGACTGCGCCATGGGCGAGCGCGCCATCTCCCCGATGGGCCATGTCCGCATGATGGCCGCGATCCAGCCCTGGATCTCCGGCGCGATCTCCAAGACGGTCAACATGCCGGAGACGGCGACCGTCGAAGAGGTCGAGGAGATCTACTTCGAGGCGTGGAAGCTGGGCGTCAAGGCGCTCGCCATCTACCGCGACAACTGCAAGGTGGGCCAGCCGCTCTCCGCGAAGACCAAGGAGAAGGAGAAGGCCGAGGTCACGGAGAAGGCCGAGGAGACGATCCGCGCCGCGGTCGAGAAGGTGGTCGAGTACCGCCCGGTCCGCAAGCGTCTCCCGAAGGGGCGTCCCGGCATCACCACCTCCTTCACCGTCGGGGGCGCCGAGGGCTACATGACGGCCAATTCCTACCCGGACGACGGGCTCGGCGAGGTGTTCCTGAAGATGTCCAAGCAGGGCTCGACCCTCGCGGGCATGATGGACGCCTTCTCCATCGCGGTGTCCGTCGGCCTCCAGTACGGCGTCCCGCTGGAGACGTACGTCTCGAAGTTCACCAACATGCGTTTCGAGCCGGCCGGCATGACGGACGACCCGGACGTGCGGATGGCGCAGTCCATCGTCGACTACATCTTCCGCAGGCTGGCACTGGACTTCCTGCCCTTCGAGACGCGCTCCGCGCTCGGCATCCACTCCGCCGAGGAGCGTCAGCGCCACCTCGAGACCGGCTCCTACGAGCAGTCCCTCGACGACGCCGATCTCGATCTCGACGTCGAGGGCCTGGCCCAGTCCGCGCCGCGGACCCAGGAGCTGAAGGCGGTCGCCACGCCGAAGGCCGAGACCGAGGCGGTCAAGCCGGCCCCGCAGCAGGCGCACACCAGCGCCGAGCTGGTCGAGATGCAGTTGGGCATCCAGGCCGACGCTCCGCTCTGCTTCTCCTGCGGCACGAAGATGCAGCGGGCCGGCTCCTGCTACATCTGCGAGGGCTGCGGCTCGACCAGCGGATGCAGCTGACACCGGGCCCGACACCGCCGGCACCGGTGCGTCCGTCCGGTGACTGAGCGGTGCGGAGTGCGGGAGCGGGGCACCGGCCCATGGGCCGGTGCCCCGCTCCGCTGTCTCTAGTCTCCGCCGCTTCCCCGATGGTTCCCGAGCCCGCGGGCGGCCGAGCCGCTGCGGGCGCGGGTCACGCCCGGCGGATCGTCCCCATCGCACGGGTGAACGTCACCGGGTCGTCGAGGAAGCCCTCGACGCCGGGGTGGAAGTCCCATGCGCCGCTGTCGTTCCGGGTGAACTCGGCGATGACGGCCGCCGTGGCTCCCGGGACACCGCCGAAGTCGTCCTCGGCCAGGACGGTGTACCCCTGGCGGATGCGCAGACCGGGGTGCGCCACGCCGGAGAAGGTCCGCCGCGCCTGGTGCTGCTGGATGACGACGCCGACCACCACGCGCGCGTACCGCGGGTCGAGCCGGTTCAGCTCCAGCGTCATGACCTCGTCGAAGCCGAAGCCCAAGCCGTCCCTGCTGTCCCGGTTCAGTGTGATGGTGCCGTCGGGGGAGCGGCTGTCGAAGTGCACCACATAGGAGGGATCGCCGTGTGGATCGCTTGCCGGGTAGGGCGCGGCGACGAGATCGAGATCGGTGGACGGTTGTCCCGTGGGACTCGGGTCCCACCTCAGCGCGATCTCGACCTTGTCGATGCCCTTGTTGACGCCGGTCACCCATGTCCCCTTTCCTGCGCGACCATCCTGCCCTTTCAGCCCAACTGCCGGATGGCTCCGGCAGGTTGTCCATCCTGTCATGTTCGGCCGGGTAAGTGAGGTGAAGCAGTCCGGACGAGGGTGACCGACGCCACGCTCCGCGGCCTTACGATGGCGCGGTGCTGGTCAAGTGGATTCGCTGCACCGTGGTGGACCGCCGGGGGTTCGAACGGGGACAGCGGAAGTGGGCGGGGCTTCTGGGGGAGCCGGGATTTCGCGGACAGGGCGGAGGATGGAGCCGGGCACGGCAGGATGTGGCGCACATCTTCTCCTTCTGGGAGAGCCGTGCCTTCTACGACTCGTTCATGGCGCGTTCCCACGATCGGCTCGCCTCGGCCCAGGCGGGCACCTTCAAGGACGCCCAGGTCCGGCTCTTCGACCACCGCTTCGACGTGAAGACGGGCTTCGAGCCGCGTTTCACGGACGTGGACCTGCTGAGAGTGGCGCTGTGCCGGGTCCACGAGGAGCGGGCGGAGCACTTCGTGCTGATGCACGAGAAGGTCTGGAACCCGGCGATGGCGGGCTCGCCCGGCATGGTCCGAGGCCTGTTCGGTGAGGCCCCCGGCAGCGAGTTCCTGGTGCTGTCGATGTGGTGGTCCGCGGCCGAGCACGGCAAGTACCGCACCGAGCGGGTGGAGCGTCTCGCCCTGAGGGCACAGACGGAGGCCGACATAGCGGCCCTGACGGGGGACGTCGTCGACATGGAGCCGGTCTGGACGGTCTGACGCCCACGCCCACGCGCACCGAGCGCGTCGCCCTATATGTGGCATGTGTGAGTCATGCGGCTTGTGTGCCGCGTGGGGCGCGGATCGTGGGGCTGTCCGTGGGGCAGGAAATGTGTGACCTGTGCCGTACCGGGTGCGTACGGGTGCTCGGCCGGTCGTCACCCGTTCTAGGGTTTCGGCATGGCACGACCACGGCGCATCGTCCTTGTCCGGCACGGTGAATCAACGGGCAATGTTGACGACTCCGTTTATGAACGCGAACCCGATCACGCGCTGGCCCTGACCGAGCGGGGCCGGCGGCAGGCGGAGGAGACGGGTAAGCGGTTGCGCGACCTGTTCGGCCGCGAGCGCGTCAGCGTGTACGTGTCCCCCTACCGTCGCACGCACCAGACGCTGGACGCCTTCGGGCTCGACCCGGAGCTCATACGTGTGCGTGAGGAGCCGAGACTGCGCGAGCAGGACTGGGGAAACTGGCAGGACCAGAAGGACGTACGCCTGCAGAAGGAACGCCGGGACGCGTACGGCCACTTCTTCTTCCGCTTCGCCCAGGGGGAGTCCGGCGCCGACGTCTACGACCGGGTCGACGGCTTCCTGGAGAGCCTCTTCCGCAGCTTCGACGCCCCCGACCATCCGCCGAACGTCCTCATCGTGACGCACGGTCTGGCCATGCGGCTGTTCTGCATGCGGTGGTTCCACTGGACCGTGGCGGAGTTCGAATCCCTGTCGAACCCGGAGAACGCCGAGACGCGGATGCTCCTCCTGGGCGAGAACGGAAAGTACACGCTCGACCGGCCTTTCGAACGCTGGCGGGTGCCGGAACCGTACGGGATCACCGGATAGGGTGGCAGGGCGATGACCGCTGACCTCTCCTTCGCCGGGCGCCTGGACCGCGCCCTGGCCAGCCTGCGCGGACTGTCGGTGGGGGACGCGCTGGGCTCGCAGTTCTTCGTCCCGGGGAACTATCCGCTGCTCATGAGCCGTGAGCTGCCCCCGGGCCGCTGGCAGTGGACGGACGACACGGAGATGGCCTGCTCGGTCGTCGCCGTCCTGGCCGCTCACCGGCGGATCGATCAGGAGGCCCTCGCGCAGTCCTTCGCCGGGCGCCACGACTTCGACCGCGGCTACGGGCCCGCGGTCGGCCGGCTGCTGCGGCTGGTCCGTGAGGGCGGCGACTGGCGGGAGCTCGCCGCCGGGCTCTTCAACGGTCAGGGTTCCTGGGGCAACGGGGCGGCGATGCGCATCGCACCGCTGGGTGCCTGGTACGCGGACGATCCGGAGCAGGCCGTCCACCAGGCCGAGATCTCGGCCTACCCGACCCACCAGCACCGTGAGGCCGTGGTCGGCGCGATGGCCGTCGCCGCGGCAGCCGCGCTCGCCGCCGCCCCCGGGGGGACGCCCGCACCGGAAGCCCTCCTCGACGGGGTCGTCGCACTGGTGCCCAAGAGGAGCGCGGTCGGTGCGGGGCTGCGCAGGGCCCGGGACATGCTCGACTTCGGCGATGTGGCCACCGTCGCCGCCGTCCTCGGCTGCGGGCGGCGTACGACGGCCCACGACACCGTGCCCTTCGCGCTGTGGTCGGCCGCGCGGTCCCTGAGCGACTACGAGCAGGCGTTCTGGACGACGGTCCAGGCGGGCGGAGACATGGACACGACGTGCGCCATCGTGGGCGGGGTGGTCGCGGCGGGGAAGGCCGGGGTGCCGCCTTCCGGGTGGACCGAGCGGGTCGAGGCGTTGCCGGGCTGGACGTCCCACGCCCGGTGATTCACGCATGCGATTCCCCGCGTGCCGAGAGGCTCCCGAGCCGGGTCGTCGTGGACCGTGACGTCGTTCGGGGAACCTGGGTGTCGCGGGCCGTTCCGGGCGGCGTACGCTGAGGGCGCCATGCCGTACGAACCACCGACTCACACCGTCGAGCGCTCTCTGCGCGCCACCACCGGGGCGAAGATCGTCGCAGGTGTCGACGAGGTGGGGCGCGGCGCCTGGGCCGGTCCCGTCACCGTCTGCGCGGCGATCACCGGACTGCGTCGGCCCCCCGAAGGTCTCACCGACTCCAAGCTCCTCACCGTCAAGCGGCGCGCCGAACTCGACCGGACGCTGAGGAGTTGGGTGACGTCGTACGCCCTGGGACACGCGTCCCACGAGGAGATCGATCAGCTGGGGATGACGGCCGCGCTGCGGCTGGCGGCGGTACGCGCGCTCGAGGCGCTGCCGGTCCGGCCCGACGCGGTGATCCTCGACGGCAAGCACGACTATCTCGGGGCGCCCTGGCGGGTCCGCACCGTGATCAAGGGTGATCAGTCGTGCGTGGCGGTCGCGGCGGCCTCGGTGATCGCCAAGGTGCACCGTGACAAAATGATGGCCGAACTGGGTGCCGACCATGCAGACTTCGGTTTTGCGGACAACGCCGGGTATCCGTCACCCGTGCACAGGGCCGCGCTGGAGGTCCGGGGACCCACTCCCTACCACCGGTTGTCGTGGGCGTATCTTGATGCGCTGCCCCAGTGGCGGCATCTCAAGAAGGTCCGCAGTCGGGCGGACGGAAGCGTTCCGGAGGTCGAGGGCCAGCTCGGCTTCGACTTCTGACGGTTCCGTTCGCACTCATGTGCCACCCGGCGTCGCGAGCCGTACCAATGTTTGATAAAAATCAGCCCATGCCTCTCATTCCCGAGGAGCCTCAGATTCACGAGAGTGCCCAGGGTCCCCGCGTCACTTCGGCCAGCAGCCGTACCGCGCCGACCCCCCGCCCCGTACCCGGTCCCCGCCCTGTGGCCCCGCCGCGTCCTGGTCGTCCCGGCCCGGCCCGGCCGGCGCCCCCGGCGCAACGCACGCCGCGTGAAGCCACTGCGGCGGCCAAACCCGTCCCTTCGAAGCAGGCTGTCCCGCAGCCGGCCGCCGCTGCCGCGGACGGCACCCAGATCCAGCTCATTCCGGCCTCGGTCCAGGGGGCGCTCGACGCCGCCGAGGAAGCCGTGGACCTGCTGCTGGACTCGGGCCGTGCCCCGGGCGACGTGCTGGTGATCACCACCGGTGAGCCGCATCCGTGGGCCACCCACGAGCTGTCCTTCGGCGAAGCGTCCTACTGGGCTCTGCACGACGCCGGTGACGACGTCTTCCACACGGACGTCGCCGGTGCGGAGCGTGCCGGGGCGCGGCCCGTCGTCGTGGTCGCCGTCAACGGCGGCTCCGAGGCGGTGACCGCGTCGGCCCTGTCCGCCGCCCACGCCAAAGCCACCGCTCTGCTGATCGTCTGCGGTGACCCGAAGCGGATCAACTCGGTGATGGACGCGGGCGTCTGAGCCTACGCCCTGGCGCCCGTCGGTACGGGCGCCAGGTCCCGGTTCCGGGGGCGCCGTCGGCCCTCAGCGTGCCGCCGCGCGGCGCAGGACCTCGGACGCGACACCGCCGGTGCGCGGTATTCGCGGTGGTGCCTCGGCCGTGGCGAACGGCTCGGGCGCCGAGTCGGCGGTGGGCCGGCGCCCACCGCGCCCCTCGCCGAGCACCTGCCAGCCGTCACGGGTCAGCGTGATGTACGCCCCGCAGCGCAGCCCGTGCAGCGTGCAGGCGTCCCGCAGCCCCCACATCCACGCGCCGTCCTCCTCCGTCCAACGCGCGTCGCCGTCACGGCAGTAGAGCAACACGGCGGTACGCACCGGGGTACGGCGCCGCAGATCGTGCGGGATGATCCGGCGCAACTGGGACAGCAGCGCGTTGCGGAACATCCAGCCGTCCGCCGCCGAGGCGGGACGGCGGGTGAACGAAGCGCTCGCCCGCAGTCGCTCGTCCGCGTCGAGCACGGCGACGACCGCGGTCGTCGGCCCGGGGCGATGCCGGGCGTGCAGACCGCTGACGACCTCACGCGGGTTGCGCAGCAGCGGAATTCCCGCGGCAGCCCACTCGGCGGGTTCGAGTACACGAGTGGCGGACGTCGACGGTGATGCGGCCGAGGACGAAGCGAATCCGAAGGTCACGGTCCTCCCTTCGGCTACGCCCGGACTGCGGGCGGGGGCGGATTTCGGGGAGCGCGCACGCAACAGAGCCCAACCTGATCGGCGGAAGAACCGTGCGGGTGCGGACCTCGATTCTTCCCGTCGAACCTGGATGCGGCAACGAGCAATCACGCGGGGAGACCGGTATCTCATGGTCGGCGGCTTATATCCCTGCCCGGTGCGCCGGGCGCGGTCCCCCGCGGGGCGTCAGCCCTGTACGGCCAGTACCAGGGGCAGCACCCCCTCGGCGCCGGCCCGCCGGAGCAGGCGTGCCGTGACCGCGAGGGTCCAGCCCGTCTCCGTGTGGTCGTCCACCAGAAGCACCGGTCCCCGGGCCTCGGCGAGGGCCGCGGCGAGAGGGGAGGGGACGGCCAGCGCCCCGTCGAGGGCCTTCAGGCGCTGCGCGCTGTTGCTCCGGGAGGCCGGCCGGGCCTCGTCCGTGTACTGCACGGAACCCAGCAGGGGCAGGCGTCCGACCTCCGCGATGTGCGCTCCCAGCGAGCGGATCAGGGCGGGACGGGTGCGGGAGGGGAGGGTGACCACACCGACCGGCCGGGGCTGGGCGTCCGGCGCCCCCGACGCCCAGCCGCCGGGCCCCTTGGCCCAGTCGGCCAGCACCTCCACCACGGCCTTCGCCACGTCGTCGGGCACGGGCCCGTCCGGGGCCTGGGGCGCGAACAGCGGACGCAGCCGGTTGCCCCAGCCGATGTCCGACAGGCGCCCCAACGCCCGGCCCTGAGCGCTCTGTTCCCCGGCCGGGATGCGTCCCTTGAGGTCCATGCCGATCGCCGGAAGCCCGGTGGGCCACATGCGCCGCGGTTCCACCTCCACCCCCGCCCGGCCGAGATCCACGCGGGCCGCCTCCAGTGCGGTGGGAGAGGCCTCGGGGAGGTAGCGCGCGCCCGCGCAGTTGTCGCAGCGGCCACAGGGTTTCGCGCCCGTGTCGTCCAACTGGCGCTGCAGGAACTCCATCCGGCAGTCCGCGGTCGTCGCGTACTCACGCATCGCCTGCTGTTCGGCCCCCCGCTGGCGGGCCACCCACGCGTACCGTTCGGCGTCGTACGTCCAGGGCTGACCGGTCGCGATCCAGCCGCCCTTGACCCGCCTGACCGCCCCGTCCACGTCGAGGACCTTGAGCATGGTCTCCAGCCGGGAGCGGCGCAGTTCGACCAGGGGTTCGAGGGCGGGCAGCGACATGGGCCGGTCCGCGTGGGCGAGGACGTCGAGTGTGCGGCGCACCAGTTCCTCCGGGGGGAAGGCGAGGGACGCGAAGTACGTCCAGATCGCCTCGTCCTCCTTGCCCGGAAGGAGCAGGACTTCGGCGTGGCGCACTCCACGGCCGGCGCGGCCGACCTGCTGGTAGTAGGAGATGGGAGAGGACGGTGAGCCGAGGTGGACCACGAATCCCAGGTCCGGCTTGTCGAAACCCATACCGAGGGCGGAGGTGGCGACCAGGGCCTTCACCTTGTTGGCGAGCAGGTCCTCCTCCGCCTGTTGCCGCTCCGCGTTCTCCGTCTTGCCGGTGTACGAGGCGACGGTGTGGCCGCGCTGCCGCAGGAAGGCGGTCACCTCCTCGGAGGCCGCCACGGTGAGGGTGTAGACGATCCCGGAGCCCGGCAGTTCGTCGAGATGATCGGCGAGCCAGGCCATCCGGTGCGCGGCGTCCGGCAGGCGCAGCACACTCAGGCTCAGGCTCTCCCGGTCCAGCGGACCCCGCAGCACCAGGGCGTCCGAGGTGCCTCCCGTGCCGAGTTGCTCCGCGACGTCGGCGGTCACCCGGGCGTTGGCGGTGGCGGTGGTGGCCAGGACGGGCACGCCGGGTGGGAGGTCGGTGAGCATGGTGCGCAGCCTGCGGTAGTCGGGGCGGAAGTCGTGGCCCCAGTCGGAGATGCAGTGCGCCTCGTCCACCACGAGGAGTCCGGTCGCGGCGGAGAGTCTGGGCAGCACGTGATCACGGAAGTCGGGGTTGTTCAGCCGTTCGGGACTCACCAGCAGGACATCGACCGTGCCCGCGGCGATCTCGGTCTGGATGGTGTCCCACTCCTCGCTGTTGGAGGAGTTGATGGTGCGGGCGTGGACACCGGCTCTGGCCGCGGCCTCGACCTGGTTGCGCATCAGCGCCAGGAGGGGGGAGACGATCACGGTGGGGCCGCTGCCCCGGGCCCGCAGCAGGGACGTGGCCACGAAGTAGACCGCGGACTTGCCCCAGCCCGTGCGCTGGACGACCAGGGCCCGGCGCTTGTCGGCGACCAGCGCCTCGATCGCTCGCCACTGGTCCTCGCGCAGCCGGGCTTCTCCCGAGGCGTCCCCGACGAGCCGGGCGAGAACGGCGTCCGCCGCCGTCCGGAGATCCGTGTTGTTCGTGTGCTCCATGAGTCCCATACAACAGGACGGCAAGGACAGCCGGGCGGAGGTGTGGGGCGGCGAGAGGAGGGAGCTTATGTGGTAATCGGGCCGCCCTGGAAGCGAAAGTGCAGGTCATGTGGGGTGCATGACGTGTTCCCGGCGAAAGTTGTCCACAGGGCGAGCAGGCTTTCCCGATCCGCGAAATCTTCTTCTCATGACGAACCGCAGCGAAACGAACGAATCCCCCGAGAACGACGACATCGCCGGGCGGAAGCGGGACGAGTACGCCGGCCTTCCGGACCCCGAGGGGGTCGCCCGCCCCGCCGGGCTCCCACCGCAGAGGGCGCACGACGGTGAGCACACGCACCCACGACGTGCGAAGGACATCGCCTGCACCGCCTACGGCGACCACGGCGAGGCGCAGCAGGTCACGCTGCGGACCCCCGCCGAACTCGCCGACGCACTGCCCTACCTCCTCGGCTACCGGCCCGAGGACAGCATCGTCCTGGTCGCCCTGTACGACAAGGACGGACGGAGCCGGTTCGGCGGTCGCGCCCGGCTCGGCATCCCCGCGAACAGGGACGACTGGCCCGCGGCCGCCCGGCAACTGGCCCAGGGGCTGGTGACGGGCAGCGAGCGCCGGGGTGCCAAGCCCGAGCAGATGGTTGTCTTCCTCTGCCAGGAACCGGGCAGCCGGGAACCCGGAGTGCAGGCCCCCGGAGCGCAGGTCAAGGAGCGGTTGGGCCCGCTCGCTCATGCGCTGCGCGTGGAGTGCGGTGCCCTCGACGTTCCCGTGGTGGAGGCCCTGTGCCTGTCGGACGGCCGCTTCTGGTCGTACTGCTGTGACGACGAGGCGTGCTGTCCGCCGGAGGGGGTGCCGATGGGGCTGCCCGGCACCTCGGTGCTGGCCGCCGCCGCGACCTACGCCGGGCTTCAGGTCCGGGGCACACTGCGGGAGTTGAGGGCGAGGTTCCTCCCGCGGGAGAACGCCGCCGCCCTCGGACAGGAGGCCGCCCTGGACGCCGCCAGCAAGGCGCTGATCCCCAGGATCCTCGACGCGGCGGGCCGACGTCAGGTCGCCGAGCGGACGCTGGAACTGGCCGAGCAGATCATGGGCCGGCTCGCCGGCGTCCCGCCCGTGCCCGGCATGCTCCCGGCGGATCTGCGGGACGACGAACTGCTCCGGCACGACGAGGCGGCGACGCTGATCCTCGGTCTGCAGGACCGGACGACCCGGGACCGCGCGGCCGCGTGGATGGAGGGCGAGGAAGCAGGTCCCGCGCTCCGGCTGTGGCGGGCCCTGGCGCGCCGCTGTGTCGGTTCGTACGGCGAACACGCCGCGGCGCCCCTGACGCTCGCCGGCTGGGTCGCGTGGTCCACCGGCGACGAACTGGAGGCCAGGGAGGCGCTTGCCATGGCCCTGGGCGCCGACCCCGACTACCTCTTCGCCCGTCTGCTGCACCAGGCCTGCAACGAGGGCCTCGACCCGGAATCGATCCGCCGGTGCCTGCGGGCGGAACGCGAGAGCCACGGGAAGACGGACCACGGCGACCCGGCCGCCGCCGACCCGGCCACCGGGACCGGCGCGGGGGAGGGTACCGGGGCGCCGGGCGTACGGGAGCCGGAGAACCCGGAGAACCCGGAGAACCCGGAGAGCGGGGAGGGGGCCATGCCTTCCGGGGAGGCGGCGTCCGTACGGCGCGAGACGTCCCCGCGCCGCCGGCGGCGCACGCAGGCCTCCGGTACCGGTGGCGGGTCCCCGCGCCGGCCGAGTTCGGCCGGACACCGGCCGGGCGCGCGGATTCCGTATCTCCGTGATCCCCGTGATCCTCGTAATTCCCGTGATTCCCGTGATCTCCGCACCGCGATCGGTGGCACGCGTCCGGGTGGGGCGCGCCCCGGGTGCGAGGGGCCGGGAGCCACGCGTTCTCGTCGCACGGCCTCGCCGGAAGCGCGGCCCCGCGGCCGGGGGAGCGCGAGGGCGGAGTGACCGGGCTCGGTGACTGAGCGGGGGAGGGCGGTGCCGGCGGCGGACGGTGCGCCCTCCGAGCCCCGCCGCACAGGTGGGCGGGTGAGCCGGCTCGTCAGCGAGGCGAGGAGGCGGAGAGGTGACGTGTCAGCGAAGGGAGTGTTTATCGTCAGGGAGACGACTATGATCGCCGCATGTCCTACGACCCGTCAGCCTTTCCGCCCTTCGCCGTCACCGTGGACCTGGTCGTGCTGACCGTGCGCCGCCATGCCCTGTGCGCGCTGGCGGTCCGCAGGGGCGAACCGCCGTTCCAGGGGCGGTGGGCGCTGCCCGGCGGATTCGTACGGGCCGACGAGGACCTGTCCCAGGCCGCGGCGCGCGAACTGGCGGAGGAGACCGGGCTGCGGGTGCACGACCCCGCAGCCCCCGCCCAGGCCGACGGCGCGCATCTGGAACAGCTCGCCACCTACGGCGACCCCAAGCGCGACCCCCGGATGCGTGTCGTCAGCGTCGCGCACCTCGCACTCGCTCCCGACCTGCCCGCACCCAGGGCGGGCGGCGACGCCAGCAACGCACGGTGGGCCCAGGTCGATGAACTGCTGCAACAGGCGGGGTACGGCAGAGGCGACGAACCGGTGGTGCCCCTCGCCTTCGACCACGCCCGGATCCTGGCGGACGGGGTGGAGCGCGCCCGCTCCAAGATCGAGTACTCGTCGCTGGCCACGGCCTTCTGCCCGCCCGAGTTCACCGTCGGTGAGCTGCGCCGCGTCTACGAGGCCGTGTGGGGGGTGGCACTGGACCCGCGCAACTTCCACCGCAAAGTGACGGGAACGCCCGGCTTTCTGGTTCCGACGGGCGGCACGACCACCCGGCAGGGCGGTCGCCCCGCTCAGCTCTTCCGGGCCGGCGGAGCCACCTTGCTCAACCCGCCGATGCTGCGCCCCGAAGTGTGACGCAGGGGGCGCACCGGGCATCCCGCACGGCTGGCTCCCCGTTCCCGGTAAGCCTGGTGATGCCCGGAAAACCCGATATGGCGCGCTATCTTGCTTCGGGTGATCCAGGCCTTCGGACTGACCAGCAACCCTCGCAAAGAGCTTCCGCCCGCCGTCGACGACGTCTCCTTCGAGGCACACGCAGGCCACGTCACCGCGCTGCTCGGAGCACCGGGCGCAGGCAAGACGACGGTGCTCAGACTCATGCTCGAACTCCAACCGGGCCGTGGAGTCACCTGCTTCAGGGGCCGTCCCCTGCACCGCATCGGGCACCCTTTCCGTGAAGTCGGCGTGCTGCTGGGCGAAGTGCCGGGTCACCCCGCACGTACCGTCCGCGGACACCTGCGCATGCTGTGCGCCGCCGTGGGAGTCCCGGTCCGCCGGGCCGACGAAGTCCTGGAAGCCGTCGGGCTGGTGAGTCTGCGCGAGGAACGCCTCGGCACGCTCTCGCGCGGTATGGACCGACGCCTCGGGCTGGCCTGCGCGCTGCTGGCGGACCCGCACACCCTCGTGCTCGACGAACCCGCCCGCGGACTCTCCACCGGCGAGAACCGCTGGCTCCACAACACGCTCCGGGCTTACGCGGCCCGAGGCGGCACCGTCCTGAGCACGACGGCCGACCCCAAGGAGGCGGCGCGCGTCGCGGACCGGGTGGTCACCCTCGAGCAGGGCCGGATCGTGGCCGACCAGCAGGCCGCGGACTTCTCGCGCACCCGGCTTCGCCCCCGCGTCGCCGTCCGCACGCCGCACGCCGCCCGTCTGTCCGCGCTGCTCGCCAAGGAGGCCCGTACCGACCGGCGTTCCGTGGAGGTGGCTCAGGAGGGCGGCAACCGCATCTCCGTCTACGGCAGTACCTGCGCCGACGTGGGTGAGATCGCGTTCCGGAACGGCGTCGTCGTACACCAACTCGCTGACGAGGTAGGGGACATGGGACCCGGC